>JBOHFG010000344.1:0-31328 GCA_050699575.1 Pseudonocardiaceae bacterium | reverse complement strand
AGTTGCAGCATGAACTGGTTCATCCAGGCTGCCCCAGCAGCGGAGACGGTGGCAAGGTCACAGTTCTCACCCATGGCCTTCAGGATCTGTCCCTGCAGCCAGGCAGTGAGCGCCAGGACGAGTTGGGACGGGAGCGGTATTTGGACTCCCGGGAAGGTTACTTCCTTCCCTCCGACATGGCTGACCTCCCGGAGGAAGGCAGCCAGCTCGCCGTCAAACGGCCCGGTGATCGTCCTGTCCAGCCACTCCTTAACCAGAGGCTCGTTGACCGGTGGGTACGATCCGCCCAGCAGCGACGCGGATTCCGGGCGCATCATAAGGTATTCAGATATTGCCTCCGGGATACGGTCGATCAGCGCCGAGATGCCCTTACCAGTCTCGTGAACCGCCACTGCCTCGTAGACTCCGAACCCGGCAAAATCAGCAAGTGGAGCAAACTCTGGCGTTACTAGCCGATCGTATGCTCTGACTCCTCGGACCTCCTCGGCCCGACTACCGATGGTCATGATTACTCCCCTCTCAGGCGGCAATCCAACGCTCGTGAGGGCTAAAACTGGACAGAGATCTGAGCGCTGAGACCAGATGCCTCTCCATGCTGACTTTATTCGGCCTCGGCTAGTCGATTGTTACACTAGCGTTGAATTCATGTAACTAATCTATAGAGGTTAAATCTGCCCTGTTACCAGGTGGTAAACCTGGTGCGACTCGGGCAACAACCCCCAAGAGTTGCTCGTCGCCGAGGTCTGATCGACGAGCTCGCGAAGCTGGACCTACGGTCACCTCAGTAACCGCAACACCGGCTAGAACTGTCATCCTCGTGCACGTTGCCGAGCACGGATTAACGCGAACCTGCCGTAGACCTCCGGTCCGGAGATCGACCGTAGCACCAAGGCTCGACAGCAACTCCCGCCCTCGGGATCAGCGAGCGGCGCGCGGTGGGGTCTACCGGGGAGTCGGCACCCTTGGTAAGTTCACTAACAGCACGCATGTCCCACAGCTCGCTCGGTTCCGAAGGAGCAGTGGGGCGTGCGTAATGCCCGCCCAGACCCCGGTGGCTGGCCAGCGTCGGTGTCAGCCCAGGAGATCACAATGGCGTCCGGTCCTGAACGTGCACAGCGGGGTGCTGATCTCAGCGGCGTGTCACTCGTCAGCTTCAATACTTGGCCCGGCGTTGATGCCGTGGGGGTACTCAACACGGTCATCAACGATGATTTCGCCCACCGGTTCCAAGCGAACGAACTGGACTGTATAAAAGTCCTCGCTCAGTTCCGCCGCGCGGACGAGCTGGACGCGGAAGCCACGTACTACGGCCACCGGGCCATGCAGGAGGAGCAGGCCCGGGGCCCTGGCTACTTCACAGGCCTGCTCCGGGCTCTGGCTATCGACCGGGCCACGATGGCACAGCAGCTACGGAACGTGAATGAAGAGACGCGGTGAGTCAGGGGGGAACAAAGTCATGGCTGGCCCGCGGTGAACTCGGCGCGCATCGCGGGCAGCAGCGTGTCCCGGGCATAGTCGAGGAATGGCTGTTGGTGCTGCGGAGCGCCGCCGATCTGCACCAGCGCGAGATCGGTGAACCCTGCCTCGGCGAATGGCCGCGCTGCCGCAACATGCCCGTCGACGTCAGGTCCACAGGAGATGCGCTCGGCGATATCCTCCGCCCGGACGAACTGGCTTGCGGCGGCGAACCCCGCAGTGGAGGGCAGCTCCGCGTTGACCTTCCAGCCCCCGCCGAACCAGCGGAACTGCTCATGCGCCCGGGCAATCGCAGTCTGTCGATCAGCGTCAAAGCAGATCGGCAACTGACCGATCCGCCGGCTGGTGCTCTTTCCTGACCGCGCGGCGTCCCACATCGTGGCCAACTCAGGGTTCGGTTCGACGGCGATCATGTGGTCCGCCAGCGGGGCAAACAATTCACAAGACTGGGCGCCCGAGACCGCCACCGCGATCGGCACCCGCTGCGTCGGCAGGTCCCACAGCTTCGCCGAGTCGACGTGATAATACTGGCTGCGCCGGGTCACGTAACCACCGTCGAACAGCGCATTGATAATCTTCAACGCCTCAACAAGCATCTCGTGCCGCACCGTGACCGAGGGCCAGCCAAGCCCCACCACGTGCTCATTGAGGTTTTCCCCCGACCCTAGGCCCAAAGTGAACCGGTGGCCCGACAGCAGCCCCACCGTGGCCGCTTGTTGGGCCACCACAGTGGGGTGGTATCGCATGATCGGACAGGTCACATAGGTCATGAGCTCGACACGCTCGGTGGCATGGGCAACAGCACCCAGCACGGTCCAGGCGTTCGGTGCGTGGCCCTGCGTGTCCAACCACGGAAAGTAATGATCACTGCAGACCTCGAACGCGAACCCAGCCTGCTCAGCGGCCACCGCGTACCGCACCAGGTCGGTCGGCCCGGACTGCTCGGTCATCAGGGTGTATCCGATCTCCATGCCCACTCCATCCCGCCCGTTGATGACTGCAGTGTCATCGCAGCTCCCTTATTGCGCCAGTCGGGAGAGGAACCGGCGTAAGGCGGTGACAGAACCTCGGTCCTACCGGCACGGCTACCTCAGAAATGCGGACTACCTGCTATTCATCAAGATCATCAGTAGGGTACCCGCGGTGGTCACCGTTGTCGCATACGCTTAACGTCGGGAGGATCTCGTGGTCACGTCCGCACGCGAACAAGCGCGCCATCCGATCGGTCTGTGGTTGTTGGAAGGCTTGACGGCGCAGTCGAGCCGGCATCATGGCCCGCACGCGCGGCCCACGGCCGAGCACCGCAGGCATCGGTGGTGGAAAGTCATGTGCCTGACTGGTGTCGACTACTTCTCCACGTTGGGTTACCAGCCGGGTATGGCCGCCCTGGCCGCGGGGGTCCTTTCTCCGGCGGCCACGCTGGTGCTCGTGGTGGTGACCTTGGCCGGCGCGTTGCCGATCTACCGTCACGTGGCCGGGGAGAGCCCGCACGGAGAGGGTTCGATCGCCATGCTGGAGCGGTTGCTTCCGTGGTGGCGGGGCAAGCTGTTCGTGTTGGTGTTGTTGGGGTTCGCCGCCACCGATTTCTTGATCACCATGACGCTGTCGGCGGCCGACGCGACGGCTCACCTGGTGCAGAACCCGTTCGTTCCCGGGGTTGTGCACGGGCACAACGTCACGATCACCCTACTGCTGCTGGCGTTGCTGGGCGGGGTGTTCCTGGCCGGCTTCAGCGAGGCGATCGGGATCGCCGTCGTCCTCGTCGTGGCCTACCTCGCGCTGAACCTTGTCGTCGTCGTGGTCTCGGCGGCGCAGCTGCTCACCCATCCCGGACTGGTTCTCGGGTGGTCCCGACTGCTGGTCAGCAAGTATCCCGACCCGCTGCTTATGGTGGCGGTCGCGCTGCTGGTGTTCCCCAAGCTCGCTCTGGGCCTGTCCGGGTTCGAGACCGGCGTCGCCGTCATGCCCCTCATCCGGGGCGACGAGGCCGATACCGAGGAGCGGCCGGCTGGGCGGATCCGCGACGCGCGCACGCTCCTGACCACCGCGGCTGTGATCATGAGTGCGTTCCTGCTCGCGACGAGCGTCGTGACCACGTTGCTGATCCCGCCCGACGCGTTCCGGTCCGGCGGCCCAGCCAACGGGCGCGCCCTGGCCTTTTTGGCTCACGACCAGCTGGGCGACGGTTTCGGCACCCTGTACGACCTGAGCACGATCACGATCCTGTGGTTCGCCGGCGCCTCGGCCATGGCTGGGCTGCTCAACCTCGTCCCGCGGTACCTGCCCCGCTACGGGATGGCCCCGCACTGGTCCCGGGCGGTGCGCCCGCTCGTGCTGGTCTTCACCGCGGTCGCCTTCCTGGTAACCGTCCTGTTCGACGCCGACGTGGACGCCCAGGGCGGCGCTTACGCCACCGGAGTGCTGGTGCTGATCACCTCCGCGGCCGTCGCCGTGACCCTGTCAGTGCATCACGCCAGGCGCCGCCGCAGTACCGCAGTCTTCGCTGTGATCACGGCGATGTTCGTGTACACCACCATCGCAAACATCATCGAGCGACCCGAAGGGGTCAAGATCGCGGCCTGCTTCATCGGCGCCATCATCGTGGTGTCGTTTTTCTCGCGAGTCATGCGGGCATTCGAACTGCGGGTCACCGCGGTGCACCTCGACGAAACCACCGAACGGCTGATCAGAGAGGCCGGACCGGGCCCGGTCCGCATCGTCGCCAACCAACCCGATGCCGGCGACGCGACCGAGTACCGCGAGAAAACGGCCGAGGAACTGGCCCATCACCACATCCCGGACCCCGAGCGGATCGTGTTCCTCGAGATCACCATTACCGACCCGTCCGACTTCGAAACCGAACTGCACGTCGCCGGCGCTCACCGGGAGGGCTACCGCGTCCTGCGCGTCGCCAGCCCCGCCGTCCCCAACGCGATCGCCGCCCTGCTCCTGCATATCCGCGACAGCACCGGCACCGCACCTCACATCTATTTCGACTGGACCGAGGGCAGTCCCCTCCTGCAGCTGCTCCGCTACTTGTTCTTCGGCGTCGGCGAAATCGCCCCCGTCACCCGGGAAATCCTTCGCCGAGCCGAACCCGACCCCCACCAACGACCGGTCATCCACGTCGCCTAACAGCAGCAACCTGACAAGGGCGACACCACTCGTCGTGTCTGCCCCAGAGGTGGGCCGGGCAGCCCGGACCGTGGGCTCGGGCGAGGTCGTGGTTGGAGTGACGCTTGCAACCTAACTATAACGATGTTACGGTATCTGTAACGGTGTTATAAAATAGATGAATGGGCACCGGGAGATCTCGCCATGGGTAATGACTACCTCGAGGGCAACTACGCACCGGTGCGGCGGGAGCACACGGTCACCGAGTTGGCCGTCACCGGGACCATCCCGGCTCATCTCGATGGGCGCTACCTCTGCAACGGGCTCCCCGCCGCGCCCCCCTCCGTACTGGGCTGGAGTTGCTCGGGGCCAACACCACCGTGCTCAGCCACGCCAGCCGCACCCTGGCATTGGTGGAAGGCGGGATTACCAACTACGAGCTCACCGATGACCTGGAGACCGTGGGCCCGTGTGACTTCGAGGGCACCCTGCGCGGCGGCTACACCGCGCATCCCCAGCGTGATCCGGACACCGGGGAACTGCACGCGGTGTCCTACTCATTCGGCCGCGGCAACCGGGTGCAGTGCTCGGTCATCGGCGTCGACGGGCGCGCCCGCCGCACCGTGGAGGTCAAGGTCACCGGCAGCCCAATGATGCACAACTTCTCGCTGACCGAAAACCACGTCGTGTTCTACGACCTGCCGGTAACCTTCGATCCCCGGCAAGCCGCCGCCCTTTCCGTGCCGGCCGCCTTGCGCGCACCGGCCCGGCTAGTGCTCTCTGCGCTCATCGGTCGGGTCCGGATACCCGACCCGATCATGGCGATAGCCGGGAGAGGAATGCGCGGGAACGCGCATCTACCTTACCGGTGAGATCCCAGCTATCCGGCGCGCGTCGGCGTCATGCCGCGCTCTGGCGGAGCCGGTGACCTCCGTTGGTTCGACGTCGAGCCCTGCTACGTCTTCCACCCGCTCAACGCTTACGGCGACGGCGACACGATCGTCCTTGATGTCGTGCGGCACCCGACGATGTTCGACACGGATCTCCACGGGCCCCACGAGGGCCCCACCACTCTGGACCGGTGGACGGTGGACCTCGTCGATGGCAAGGTCCGCGAGACCCGCCTTGATGACCACCCACAGGAATTCCCCCAAATCGACGACCGGCTCCTCGGTCGGCCACACCGCTACGGGTACGCGATGCACACGTCGCACACCGGCGGCAATACCGGCGACTCGGTGCTCAAGCACGACCTGGCCCGCGGCCACACCATCCTCGACGGCTGGGCACCCACCAGCGCATCGGTGAATTCATTTTCGTCCCCAACGCACCGCACGCCCCCAAAGACGACGGAGTGCTCATGGGATTCGTCTACGACACCACCACCGACCGCAGCAACCTGACCCTCCTCGACGCCGCAAACCTCGAAACCATCGCCGCGATCCACCTGCCCGACCGCGTCCCCTACGGATTCCACGGCAACTGGCACCCACCCCACCCTGACCGCATAAACCTGGCCCCGGCGCTGAGGTGTCAAGGAGTGGCGGCTCAGCGGTCACTGGCGTCTCCACTGAGCTGGCCGGTGATCTGTTCGAGGTGGGTGATGCGCCGGTGGGCGGCCGCCAGTTGGTGTTCGAGGCTGACGATGCGGGTGGCCGCGGCCAGGGGCAGGTTCTGATCGAGCAGTTCGCGGACCCGTATCGCCAGCGGCAATAAACCTTTGGCTATCGCCGCTCGGTTCGGGAAATCCCGAGCCTGTTCGATCTGCCCGGAGTGGACCCGTCGTCTATCGACCTCGACGTCGAACGCAACGTGCTCACCGTCAAAGCCGAGCGCACCCCCCACCTACGGGGAGGATGTTGAGCTGCAGGTTGCCGAGCGGCCCCGCGGGGTATTCTCCCGGCAGCTGTTTTTAGTCGACACCCTCAACACCGACCGCATCGAGGCGCGCTACGACGCGGGGGTACTCACTCTGCGCGTACCCATCGCCGAGAAAGCCAAACCCCGCAAGACCGAAATCACCGGGGCAACGCACCCAAGGTGATCAACATCTAACCCTGCGCCCGCCACGACCCAGCAGCCCGTCGGAGCAGTTCTTTACCGCATCGGGGTGTCCCGCACGTCGCCCGGGCACCCCGATGCCGGTAACCATACATTTCACGTAAAGTTCCCTATCTGACGTGTGCGACCACCGCGAACGCTGGCCTAAGCAACCCGCCCAACAACCGTCCGGGACGGTTCTGGGGCTACCGCAGTCTGCGCCCGGTGCTCGCGGGCCGGCCAGGTCACGCCCCCTTGAGGGATTGCCGCTGGTTGGGTTCTGCGTCACTGGTACCACTCCAAGGACCTGACCAAGCAGGTCGCGCAAGCCGATTTTCGCATCGCGGCTGGCGTGCCCTCACCGTTGTGTGCTGGCATTGTCGCGGGTATGGGTGGGTGGCGGAAGAAGTACATGTCGCGCCGACTCCGATGCTTGCCCTGTGTCAGGGTTTGCCCGCTGATCCGCCGTCGGTGTCTGCCACAACGGTGTATCTCCGCCCTGAGGTAGGACCGGCCGCATGGCGTTGGCCAAGGCGACCCGGCTCGACTCGCCCGTCCCGAACCAGGTCCAATCCTGCGCGACATCAGCCGCTGGTCCTCGCGATGAACCCCTCACCACTACCACATCTGGCACCTCATCCCGGGCGCGGTGTTTGCCGGGGTGATCAACCCACGGGTCAGCCTTACTGGCGGGGACATCGGCGTTAATCCGCTCGCCGCGTAGCTGGTCATACGTCGGTGTCTGGCTCACGGCACCACACCGTAGGGGTGCCCCGGTGGGGACGGACTCCACCTCCTGTGGGTAACTGGTCAAGCCTGTGCATTCATGGTGGACAAGCTGTGGGGATTCTGTGGATGAGGTGTGAGCAACGCCGAATCCACCAGACCTCGGTCGACCACACTCAGGAGCGGCTATCCCCCGCTCGGGATTCCAGACTCAGATCCAGCTTCTCTTGGCGACCATCCGGACCAGCGGATCACTCTTGCGAGTGCAATATTTTCACGAAAGGTTGGTCGTGACCACTATCACTGACACTGCTCGGAGCTCACCGACCAGGCGTGGCCACTGAGCAGCCGGAGTGTCCCTCCCGCACGTCCTTGAAGCGGACCTTCTGCCCGGCCATCCCCGTGTCCTGACCACTGATCTCGATGCACCCCACAGCCCCAGAGGGTCCTCAGTGCTACCCCGTCGCCATGGCGCACATGCCACAACGGGCCACGGACCGGCAGCGTGCTGATGCCAGCGATGGAGGTGCTCACCTTCGAGCGCATGGTCATCGCCGCTGATCCCACGGGTGCGGTGTTTGGGGGGCAGGTCGGGATTTCATCGGCTCGCAGGTGGTCAACGAGCGACCGGCCCCGGCGAAGGCGATGATGTTGGTCAGCCAGATCGCCGCCCCGGTGGACAGCAGAGCACCGACGTCTTCGCCTTCGGTGCCGCGAATCAGACCCAAGATCAGCAGGGTCGCCGACCACGCGTTGGCCAGGCTGAGCAGCCCAGTCAAGGTCAGGCTGGCAACCCGCAGCGCGGTGGACTCCCGGTTGAACCGGACCGGACTGGCGATGATCAACTCGATCAGCATGGCCAGCTCCAGGCCGGGCAGCAGCCACCGAAACTGCAGAGCCAACCAATCGGGCAGCGCGAGCTGCAACCCGATGGCCACCACGATCACGGCGGCGATCGGCCACCGGTTCGCCACCACCCTGGACTGTGTTGATGTCACCTTCATCGGCGACGACGGCGGCACTGTCACGGAGTTCACCACCAAGGTCCACACCATGAGCCGGACAGACTCCGCGACTACACCACCCGCCACGGCGCCTACGACCTACGCAAACTGCGCGGCAAGGACCTGATCACCAAACCCGGCCGGACCCACCACTGCCAGATCCCCCGACCAGACCGCCAGATCCTCGTGGCGCTCGTCCCCAGGCCTGACGGCCCGGGGAGCAAGCCGCGCGAGAGGACCGGATGTCACAGCGGCCGCGCCTCTCTCGTGCACCTCCTCAACGTCAGTGTCCAAGCTGCGGCTGGTCCTCAGTTTCTCGATGAACCGAGCAGCCGAGGTACCCAGCCCCGTGGGCGGCTGGCGATGAGTTCGTGCACGAGATGGTTTCTCACTGGTGCGGTGTTCCTCATAGGGCGTTGAGTCGACTCAGCAGGATTTCGAATGCGCTGGGCTCGACCCGGTATGCGCCGCTGAAAGGGTGGTTGAGCACGGCAACGAAGTACAGGGCGCCAGCGATCACCATGCTCTGAATCCCGACGGCGATCAGCAAGCGGACGGTGAGGTGCGGCTTGGTGAGAAGCGGGAAGAGCCCGACCAGGACGGCCCCACCAATGAGTGTATACCACATGAAGTCCGGAACACCGGCGTATGCAGTTTCGGGCGTCGCGTTTCCAGTTCGATTGGGCGGGCTCTGGGATGCCCCACGCGAAGCCGTAGATCGCGCCGATGGCGTTTTCCTCGTCTTGTGCGTCGGAGCGGGCGTGGTCGTAGTCCACCAGTACGGATCCGATCACAAAAGCGAGTACGATCGAGAACAGGAGTCCGATGAGGACGTTAGTCGAGTCGAGAGTGAAGTCCTCGGATGCTTCTATCTCACTCTTGCCCCAGTGACCCGGCAGTATCCGGCCGATCACCAGGTACACCAGCACGGTGGCGAGGGCGGCCACCACCAAAACGAGGGTCATCTGCAAGCTCATGATGGGAACTCTCTCTCCCGCAAGGGTCTCACGGGCCTATTGGGTCACTGATTCATTCGGAGGGGTGTGATCAATCTCTCTGGAGGGTCTCGTCGGGGAAGCCCTCGAAGGCGGCGGTGACCTGTTCGGCGAGGGTGTAGACGTCGACTTGGGCGCGCCCGCAGGAGGGACAGGACACGATCTCCAGGCGGCGGGGTCATGTTCGCGGTGACCTTCAGCAGTCAGTGGCGCGGTTCTCACAGCGCTATTTGACACGGTGCCTCAAGCTCATGATCAGTGTGGTGCGCAGGTACTAGTAGACCGTCTCGCGGCTGATACCAAGCTCGCGAACCAGCGATTCGCTGGCAACGTGGCGACAAGGTAGCTTATATCTTCGAGGGCAAGCAGACGGAGGAGAATTCTGATGAGGGGGCAGCGGTTCTGGCTATCATCCCGTCTCGTCTACAGGCTGGACTGATCTGGCAGAGGTCAAGCTCGCCGGGGAAAATTAGGTTAAAGCAAAACGTCGGCGCTGCCAGACGTGCGGGATGAGCTCGTGACCACTCCGCGCGACGATGCGGCCTGACGAACGCTACGACGAACAACTCATACGCACCGAGCAGCAGCTCACCAAGACGACTGGGCAACTCGGCGCGCTGTGCTGCAATCTCGCCGAGAAGGGCAACCGTCGCGCGACTATTCGGCGTTGCGAACTTCCTCGATGGGATGCGCTTTGGGTCGAACTTCGGACGACCGGACGACGGGAGCGATCACGATTCGCCGATTCTCAACGATTGCCAGATGAAGTTACGCCGCTCGGCCACCGTGGCAGCGCTCCATCGCACCATCCATTCCTCACATGACGCGGTCTCGACGGCGGGGTCCGCGACTGCTGCCGCACGCTAGCCAGCTCAGCGCGACGAGGATCAGCCAAAATCCTCACCACCAATTCCCCGACGTGCCGGTCCAGCTCACGTTGACCACAATGATACGACCGCATCCGCCACCGACCACACGCACCGGGCAGATAACCCACCACGATGTAACCTTCGTTTTCTCCAACCAGCACGCGCACGACCATCTCGCGAAACACGACAGACTCCGACTTCGAACCGTGACGCCATCCTCACATCCAAACGGTCACCACGAGTGGCTAGGCTCCCCGTTTTTAGGATCACCGACTTGCTACACCGCCAGCCGCCGATGGCAACGAGAGCACCAGTAGAGGTTGCGTCCCGCGTGCCGTGCGGTGACGACGTCGGTACCACACACCAGGCACGGCGCACCCGCCCGCCGGTACGCATAGACCTTTCCGCTATGCCGGTCCTGCCGCGGCGCACGTCCCATCACAACCGGGTCGTGCTCCGGCCGCACAGTATCGATCCGACCACGACGCACCCCGTCCCCCATAAGCTCGACAAGATCTGACCACAGCGCCCCCACCGATCAGCCGGCAACTCGCAGCCCGGCTGCAACGGACCCAGTTCGAATACGCCGGCACACTGGGCTTGCTCGATCTCGATCCGGCTCACCGCGCTGGGCCGCTACGCCGTAAACAAGTTGATCACTGTCGTGTTGACGATGCGCGGAGGTCTGGGAAGCCGAGGCTGGTATAGCCCGGCGCGCTCGGCCAGGGACGCTAGGCGACTGCGTCACCAGCAACAGGATGATCCCGCACTTCCGGCCCCGCTTCATCAGCCGCACGGCCAACTCCTCCGCATGCTTGCGTAGGTCTTGTGCTGGAACAACTCGTGACACTCATCGATCGCCAACACAAACGGAGGCAATCAGCCCAGCACGGTCGGCGCAGTTGCGTGACACCTTCGGCGGCCAACCAGGTTGCGCGCCCAACGTGCAACCGCGCCGCTCCATCTCCTCAGTCAACTCAGCCAGTGCCCGCACGGCCTCGGCAGCCACCGCATCGTCCATCCCCATCCGATAACGACTCAACCTCGAGTACTAAGGCGCTGGCCGCCGCTGGCAGCGAGGACACCAATAAAGGTTGCGCCCGGCGTGCCGTGCGGTGACGACGTCGGTAGCGCACACCAAGCACGGCGCACCAGCCCGACGGTAGACATAGACCTCGCCACCATGCCGATCCTGACGCGGAGATCGTCCCATCGCAACCGGGTCATGCTCCGGACGGACCGTATCGATCCGGCCACGACGCACCCCATCGTGCATCAACTTAACGAGATCTGACCACAGTACCGGCCACTGGTCTTCACTGAACTCACACCCTGGCTGCAGTGGATCCAGCCGGTGGCGGAACAACAGCTCAGCCCGATAGATATTGCCGATTCCCGAGATCACCGCCTGATCCATCAGCAACGTAGCCAGCGGCGCCCGGGACCGGGAGATGCGGGCCCAAGCCCGGTCCGGATCAGCGTCGCGGCGCAGCGGATCCGGCCCCAGCCGGGCACGCACCACGTCCACCTCGGTCCCCGTGAGCAGTTCACAGGCCGCCGGCCCGCGCAGATCTGTCCAGTGCGTGAAGCCGACCAGCCGCATGCGCACTTGCCCCTGCGGCGGCTGCACAGGCAACGTCGCGGCCGTGAAGGAACCATACAGACCAAGGTGCACATGCACCACCAGATCAGGGCTATAGACGTGGAACAGGTGCTTGCCGTGCGCTTCGGCACGCTGCAACACCCGACCGTCGAGCTTCGCAGCGGCCGCCGCGAAACGACCCTGCGGGCTGGACACCGCGACTGGCGACCCTCCGTAACACCACTGGTGCGCACCTGCCAGTCGGTGCGTCGTGTGACCCTCCGGCATCGCAGAATCAGCCCGCACAGATCGGCGGTACGTCCCCGGCAGCCCCGAAGTCCGAGATCATCCAGATCCGGCAGCCGTGCCACTCGCCGTCGAAGAACGGCGTTGCGAAAAATGCCTCCACGATCCCCGCAGCCCCAGCGGACCCGTGCATCCGGGCACCGACCCCGACCACCTGGACGTCGTTGCGCTCCCGGGTGAGCCGGTCGGTCTCGGTGCTCCACGCCAGCACCGCGCGACAACCCGCGACCTTGTTGGCCGAGATCTTCTCACCGTTGCCCGATCCGCCGATCACCCCCCCGATGCGGCCCGGATCGGCCACTACCCGACGGGCGGTCTCGATACAGGACGGTAGGTAGTCATCGCCAACATCGAAGATGTCAGGCTTGACGCCCACCACATCATGTCCCAGCTTACTCAAATACCTCACCCCTAAACTCAAACTCAGCATGACCCGAACCGAAGATATACGCGCACAGTGCGCAACAGTGCCACACCACGCATCCGCTCCATCCCGATCCCGATATGTCTCCATGTCAGGAGGGGTGACGGTGACGCGGTGGGTGGAGTTGGCGGATGAGGTGCTGGTGCGGCGGTATACGGAGTTGGATCTTTCCGTGGGATCGGTGATCGACGGCGGTAGCCTGGTGGTGGAACCTGGAGCGCGGACACGGCACTCGCTCCAGTGATCATTTCTGGTGTAGGAACCGTCGTAGTCACCAGCTGCGCCGTGCCCGCACGGCACCGATGCCCCGGCCGGGCAGCATCCACCGGTCACCCTGGCCACCTTCGACTCCACTGCTGCGCATCGCCCCGCCGGGCCAGCCTCGCCGCGGCGGTCGAACCCAACCCCGCCACCCGCACCAGCGCCGCACCTTCCGCACACAACCTTTCACTGCACATGTCTTCCCACTACGCGGATTCAGGCCTAAGCAGAGCACGGTGTGTTCGTGCGTCAAACTCCGCCCACGATTTCTCGTATTCTACGGCAACAACGACTGGAGCGACTTGCCCGGGAAGCAGCAGGCACGTAGGCTGCGGCTCAGCGCGGTGCGGAAACTCGGCTCCGATTACAGGTGAAGCCGATGCCCAGCAGGAACGTTCATCAGCACAGCCGAAAAAATCAGCGTCCAGCAAGGCAGCACCCCGCAGGTCGCCGGAGACTGGAGCGCAACGCTTCTACTCACCACCTCCCCAAGGCCTAATGCCACTAAGTTAAGGAACCGACCCGGAGAAACAGGCTTGGCGTTTCCCTCGAACCGCTCCGCACGTGCTTCGTGGTTTTCGGGTAAGCCCGAAACCACGAAGCACGTGCGGCAGATGTCATCCATGCCGTTCTTGGTGTCATTTAATTACAACGGCTGACCGGCGACTAAAATGGGCAGTGTTTCGCGTAGTCGCCCGAAGTGGCAATCTCCTTACTTCCGTCCGGCAGTTTAAGCCCTTCCTGCACCTGGTGAGCGCCCTACTGCCACTAATACTTGGTAGTGGCCTGCTTAGCGGGATGAGCAGTCGTCAAGCCGCTACCGCGTAGGCGGATCCTCGGGCCGTGTCCCCTCACAATCCAGGGACACGGCCTGGCGATGCCGTCCGGGCGGATCAACGCGTATGCGGGTGACGCATATTGCACCAGATCGCAAAATGGCATGGCGACCCGCCTGCTGTGCGTTTCGATGCCGTATTCGCGGCAGAGAACATCACAACCGTGAAGATCCATGCCCGAACACCGCGGGCGAACTGCTACGCCGAACGGTTCGTGCGCAGCGCCCGCGGGGAGTGCACGAACAGGATCCTAATCTACAACGAGAAGCACGCGACGCTCGTCCTCAACGAGTATGTCTGCCACTTCAACAATCACCGCCCCCACCAAAGCCTCGACCAACACCCGCCAAGCCCTATCTGACGTGTGAGAACACCACAGAAGTTGACCTAAGCAACCCGCCCACCCACCCATCTGGGACGGTTTTGGGGCTCCCGCGGTCTGCGCCCGGTGCTTGCGGTCCGCCAGGTCACACCCATTGATTGTAGGGATTGCCACTGGTCAGGCTCTGTCGCTGGTACTGCTCCAAGGGTCTAATCAAGCCGCCGGCCGCGGGTCGACCAAGCCACCGGCCGTGTCGTCGATTCTGATGCGGAGGCGGGAAACAGACCCCTCGGACTGGGCCTGGCCAGATTAGCCCTCCGGCCAGGCGGAACGCCGGATCTCGTTCCAGTAGCCCCTTAACCGCGAAGCCAGTTCTTGCCCCGACTGGTCGCGGTCGCCGCGACCCTGAGTCCCGGCAGACGCCGCCCGCCGCAGCCCTCCTGTCACCGGGGTGTGGTGAGCAGGCCCTCGATGCGGAGGAGCCGGTTGGTGAGCGCGGCGATATCGGCCTTGGTGGCGTTCTGTTCAGCCGGCTTCAGGGTCAGCACGAGTTGCCCGCCGGGTTCGAGGCTGCCGTCGTGGACCTGTTCGATGTCATCACCGTTCTGTAGGCGCACGGCGTGGTCGATTTCGCTGCGCCGCAGACCGAGGCGGCGCAGCGCCCGGTCCACGACGTGCCCGTCGGTGATCACGGCGGTTGCCTGTCCCTCGAAGATGCGCGCGGCGGTGGCGTTGATCGCGATGAACCGGTTGAGAGCCGTGTTGACCCCGACGAGCGTGACCGCCCCGATCATCCCGCCGATCAGCGAGTTGTCATTCCCGATGACCGCGTTCTGTACCACATTGGACAGCAAAAAGATCACGATGAAGTCGAACGTGCTGAGGTTCGCCAGTCCTCGCTTACCTGTCAGCCGGAACAGCACAGCGAGCAACCCGTACACGATGATCGTGCGCAAGATTTTCTCCGCCATCGGGATCTGCTCGACGAACATGTCACGCCACATCAGGACCTCCGCCTACCGACCCGGCCACAGACCCGGCCAGCCAACCAGCACCACCCTCCGGACTACGACCCGGCCCAGCACCGCCGCCGCACCCGCGTCAACCAGCGGGTCTTGGCTCTCGATGACCACTACACGCAGATCGACCGCGATCGGTCGACTGGATGAGTTGCGGGCGGTGGGCTGCCCCGCCCCGGAAGATCCCGACGGCAGTGCGGGCGCCGAGCCGGGGCGGGCGGGATCTGATTGCGGATCGGCTGGGCAGTGAGGTGGGCTGCGGCAGTGCGCCGCGTGGCTGGCCCAGGTCGACACCGAAACGTTCCCGTCGGCGGTCAACCTGCGCCCCGCCGAGGACTGGCCCGACACCGCACACGTGATACTCGACCTGCCCCGGGTGCAGGCGACCCTGCAGCGCATTGCCGCCGATATTGACGAACTCACCCGTGCCTGGCGGGTCGTGGACCTGCAGACCGTAGCGGTTCTGCCGGATCGGCGGCCCGACCACTGTCGCGTGCCGCCGAAAAAGATCCGGAGTTCCGGGCGTTCTACGCCGCAACAGCTCCCCGCCTCTTCCACCCCGCCAGCTGGAACGCACCTGGGATACTTGGGCCGCCGAGCGCCTCCGGCGCGGGGAGATTACCGAATCCGCCTTACGCCAGGTCGAATAAGGGGGCGCCCAGAAAAACGTTACAAGCCCGCCGGCTTCGGACAGCGCGGCGGGGCGGGGCGTTCGCCAGTAAGACCGCGACCCACGGCATGACACCGGTGAGCGCGATGGCGACAACGCCGACCCACGGCTGCCATAGGTACAACGAGTAGGACAGGGCGAAGCCGACAATATGGACGACCATGAGGATCGAGTAGGTGCGTCGGCGGTGCGCCTGCTGCTCGTCGAACGACAGGGCAGCATCGGTGATCAGAAGCGGCTGAACAGACAACGTAGACCTCCCACAAGCCCCCGAAAACGGGCTCCTGTTAAGTACAACGTCCAATACGGCGCGAACCGTACCCACACGTACAGCTGCAGGTCCGCGGCCCGAACTCGTCCCTGCAAACCACTCCACGGTCAGCTCACCTGACCCGGGCTCGGCCAAGCCATCGGCACATCACGCCATGTCAGCCTTGTTTCTGATGGCGCACACGGTCAGCCGTCACCACGTAACGCACCCGCTACTCACCTTCGCCGCGGAAAGGATACCGATCCTGACCGAGGTACTTCTTGGCGAGCCGGTCGATCTGCCCATCCGCGCCCTCAGTGCGGGTCACGGTGCCACGAACCTCGACGTATTCATAGGGGTTGTCCTGCGCAAAAACAACGGCAGTAATACGCGGATCGGCATCGAGATTACTCGGCCAACGCCGCCCAGCGGCGCTGTTGACGTTGAGAGCGCCATCAACGACCTTCTGCCACACGACAGTGCTATGGATGGATCACGGAAGGGTCGTCAGAGTCTCCACGCACCCGAGCCTACGACCACACCCCTTGAAGCTCGATGAGCGACCAGCGAAGTCGCCCAGGTGACACACATCACAGCGGCACGACGACGACCGGGCACCACAGCACGAATGAGATGTCCCCCACATCCCTCACGTTCCAACACCGGCACACGACCGCACGTCCTTGCGGGTACTCGCGCCACTGCTCGATGGTGCGCACTACGGCAGCGACCCCACCGGCGTCCACGACGTCGGCTTCGACCATTGCCGCGTCGCGTTCGCCGATCGCCGATCCCACCGCGCCGACGTCCGCATCGGCGCCAAGCGCACGCAGCAGCGTCTCACGATGCCACGGGTAATTGGCGTGCGTCCGCACCCACCCGTCGGCCGTCCGCCAGAACCGCGACAGCGGAGCAAACCCGACGCTCAACGGCCGGCCGTTGAGGTGCAGATGCGCTTCGTTGCGGACAGCGGCGGCCGTGTGAGCCGCGTCGACCCACACCTCACGCGGCTCCAACCCATTACGCTGCGCCTGCAACCCAGCCGCGGCCGTCAACGCCACGGCGACACACGCGGCAACGGCGTCCTCAACCGGCAACCTCGACGACAGATCCGCCGCGTCCCCCGTCACCCGCACCGTCCCCGGCACGCCGCCGAGAAAGGTGCCCACTTCGGCGAACAATCGTCGCCAGCCCGGGACCACCATCAATCCCAGCCTGTCACAAGCACCGCCGGCCCTCCCGGCCATGGCGCTGCTGCCGTCAATACGGACGCCGACACCGCCCAGGTTGCTTGGCGCCATCGAGGTGACGGACATCGAGGGTGTGGTCGTCGGTCCCGGTTCGCTCCTGCTGGGTGCCAGCTCATCGTCCCTTTCTGGCCGGCGCGCCTGGCCGCTGCAGCACCGCGGATCGGCTGCCCGTTTGCCCGTCCGGGCCAAGCGCAGCCGCTTCTCGCTATTCCCCAGCGACGGGCATCACTGAGGATTCATCCCGCCCGGACGCTCGTCTTCTGTCACCTGACTAGCGCAGAACGGGACCCGCGAGGCCACGCTGGACGACGTCGGGTTTAGGCCCTGATGAAAGCCAGCAGATCCGCGTTGAACTGATCCTTGTACACGCCGACGCTGGCGAGGCCATGCGGGCCACCGGGATACACCTTCAGGGTCGAGTCCTTGACCAGCTTGGACGACAGAAGGGCCGACGCGCCGATGGGCACGATCTGGTCGTCGTCGCCATGGACGATCAAGGTCGGGACATCGAACCTCGTGAGGTCTTCAGTGAGGTCGGTCTCGGAGAAGGCTTTGATGCAGTCCAGCGCGCCCTTCAGCCCAACCTGCATGCTCCAGAACCAGAACGCATCGCGAAGGCCCCGCGAGACCGTGGCGTCCGGCCGGTTGGCGCCGTAGAAGGGCACGCTCAGGTCCTGGTAGAACTGCGAGCGATCGGCAGTGATGCTGGCACGGAGGGCATCGAAGGCTTCGATCGGGGTACCGCTGGGATTTGCCGGCGTCTTGAGCATCAGCGGCGGGATTGCGCCAAGGAGCAGGGCCTTGGCGACGCGAGCGGTGCCGTGGCGACCGATATAGCGGGTCACCTCGCCCCCGCCGGTGGAGTGGCCGACCAGGATCACATCCCGCAGATCGAGCGTGTCGATGAGCTGGGCGAGGTCGTCGGCGTAGGTGTCCATCTCGTTGCCATCCCACGGCTGGCTGGAGCGGCCATGACCGCGACGGTCATGCGCGATGGCGCGAAAGCCGTGGGAGGCCACCAGGAACGACTGGCCGTCCCAGGCATCAGCGTTGAGCGGCCAGCCGTGGCTGAACACGATCGGCTGCCCGGTGCCCCAGTCCTTGTAAAAGATGTCGGTGCCGTCCTTGGTGGTAATCCTGCCCATCAGACTCTCCTTACTCTCCCGTGTCGTGACCTGCGAGCCTTGGGCGGCCAAACGCCGTACCCAGGACGTCGCGCCCAGGATGATCTGGAGCGGCGATCTCTGCAACGGCCTCGCCGAGCGTGTGCACAGGCCGCCGAACGGCGTCGCATTCGCCGTGGCCGGTCAAGGGGCGTAGTCGATGACCTCCTCCCCAGCGTAGGGCGCGGCAGTGACCCAACCCGCTGCGGCACGAGCTGGCGCCGCACCTGTTGCGCGGAGGCCCTCAAGCCCGCTCCCGGATACGCTACTGGGACACGGCGATCCGCATCCAAGACGTCGGCGGGCTGCCGCTCGGAGTCGTCACCGCGGAGTCTGGCGATCACAACGCGCCAGCCCAGGGTGCCGTCAGCAGCCGCAAACCAGCGCATAGGCATGCAGGGTGAGTCGCCGGGTGCAACGTCTTCTTTTGCCGCGATGATTGCGTGCTTCAGCCGAGATAGCGAGGTCACCCGTCCGCATGATAATACTTCCCAGAAGTCCTTTCTCCGCGCCTGTGGCTGATCGTCAGACATCCTTTTTATCGCAGTTCAACGCTTGGTCCCATCGATGATGGTCAGCTCTCTCAGTGGCCGACCTGTCGATTCACCAGAACAACATCGACCCGTTCAATCTCGACGAGCAGCGCTTCGCTGACCGCGCCAGTGACCGCGTCACGCTAGACCAGCAGCGTCCTCACCAGCAGAGGGGGCTCCTGGCGTTGGTTTGCACCGGATGAATTCGGAAGCGCTACGCCTCCACGCAGGTCCAGGTCAGGCTTCTCCGGCTGTTGGTCGCCTTTGACAGCGCGGGTGTTGAGTAGTGCGTTGTGTTGGCCATTTCACGTACGTCGGTTGTCCGGGCGACCCGACGTAGCGCCCGCAGCTACAACGCAAACTGGGCAAGTGCGCCACCGGCCGGGTCGATGGGATGTTCGCGGCGGGGCATCGCATTGGCAGCGATCCAGCTCGAGCAGCGCCTGCCGGCGGTTTCTAGGACTCGGGCCGCTCCATCGCGCGGCGCGCGAAGGCCGGGGCGTGCTCGGGCCGGAAGCCGAGGCCGAGCAGCCGGGCCGGGAAGTACGACAGCTGCGGGAACCGCGTGAACAGTTTGATCAGCGCCGCGGGCGGGCCGTCACGCTTGCCCGCCATCACCGGGCGCATCACGGCCCGGTGCAGTACCCGCTGCAGGCCCTGCACCAGCATCGTGGGCAGCAGGCGGCGCGACCGGATCTTCGCCAGGTCCGTCAGGGTCGGCCGGCCACAGCGAAGCGGCTCCGCCAGCAGCGTCGCAGCGGCGACGGCGTCCTGCACGGCCAGGTTGATGCCCACCCCGCCGACCGGCGACATCGCGTGGGCCGCGTCGCCGATGCACAGCAGGCCATCGATGTGCCATTCGCCCAGCAGGTTCAGTCGCACGTCGAGGAACTTGACGTCGTCCATCGTCGCCAGCTCGTGCACCCGGTCGGCGAACTCGGGACAGACCTCGCTCACGTTGGCGCGGAACGCCTCGATGCCTTCCTTGCGGAGGTCGGCGCCCTTCGGCGCGAGGTAGGCGATCTGGAAGTAGCCAGTGCGCGGCAGCGGCACGGCGAAGCGGCGGTTACGCATCCGCGGGATGAGCATGCCTTCGCCTTCGTCGTCGTGGCGCGACAGGCGGAACCACCAGACGTCGAACGGGCAGTCGTACTCCTTGGGCTCCAGGCCCGCCTCGCGCCGGGCGAGCGACCAGCGGCCGTCGGCGGCGATGACCAGATCCGCGCGGAGCTCGCCCTCGGTGCCCTTAGCCGTCTTGTAGCAGATCCCGGCGACCCGGCCGTCTTCGCGGATCAGACTGGTCACCTCAGTCTCCATCCACAGCATGAACGTCTTTTCTTTGGCGGCGCTGTCAGCAAGCAGGTCAAGGAAGTCCCACTGCGGCACCATCGCGATGTACGGGTGCGGCACCTTCAGCCGGGTCATGTCGGCCAGCTTCATCATGCCACCATCGTCGGTGGGGAACCCGGCCGCGGTGAGCTCGCTATGCGGCACTGCGTCGAACCTCTCGCCCAACCCCAGTTCATCGAGCAGGGTCAGCGTCGAGGGGTGCACCGTGTCGCCGCGGAAGTCCCGCAGGAAGTCGGGGTGCTTTTCCAGCACCGTCACCTGGACCCCAGCCCTGGCCAGCAGCAACCCTGCCACCATGCCGGCCGGGCCGCCACCGACGACCACGCAGCCCGTGCGCTCAGTCATCTCGATCATCCTTTTTTCATCACACGTTGAATATGTTGAGGATGCACCTGCACTGGCCGGTACGTCAAGCACTGTGACGACGGATACGCTGATCAGACGACGAGTGAGACATCCGTGGTTCGCGCCCGCTTCTGCCCCTCGCCGCCGGCACTGCGCACGGGGGCCAATCCGCACGGCGCTGTTCAACTGGCCTTCGCCCGACACAACCAGGATAAGCTGATCTTCTGGACCGAGGACACCGACGCCGCCCGCGATTTCTCGTATTCTACGGCAACAACGACTGGAGCGACTTGCCCGGGAAGCAGCAGGCCCGTCGGCTGCGGCTCAGCGCGGGTGCGGAGACTCGGCTCCGATTACAGGTGAAGCCGATGCCCAGCAGGAACGTTCATTAGCACAGCCCAAAAAGTCGGCGTCCAGCAAGGCAGCGCCCCGCAGGTCGTTGGAGACTGGAGCGCAACGCTTCTACTCACCGCCTCCCCAAGACCCAATGCCACTAAGTTAAGGAACCGACCCGGGAAACAGGCTTGGCGTCGCCCTCGAACCGCTCCGCACGTGCTTCACGGTTCCGGGTAAGGTGATGTGGTGGCCCGAGGCGTTTCGGCGGCTCTACGGTGAAATGACACGCGCGTTGGATCAGCGGTCCTGTGGGTGGTGATTGCTTTAGAATTCTCGGTATGGCGAATGCGTCGGAGCTGGGGTCGGTGGGCAGTTCTTCGCGGTTGACCGATTCGATTCGCTCGGGGTACTGGCGGAAATTCTTCCGCGGGATCTGATCGAAGAGGTGCTGGACGAGACAGGTCGACGCGAGCAGCAGTCCCGGCGTCTTCCCACCCACGTCATGGTGCGTTTCTGTCTCGCGATGTGCCCGTTCTACGATGAAGATTACGAGGAAGTGATGCGGAAGCTCGTCGGGTCGTTGAAGGACATGGGATCGTAGCGTGATCAGTGGACCGTGCCCTCGACGTCGGCCATCACCCAAGCCCGGCACGACTGAAAGTGGATCCGTTGCGGGTGCTGTTCGAGAGAATCACTGTTCCGGTAGCGGGAAGAGGGTCTAAAGGAGCCTGGTTGGGATCACGAAGATTGATGGCGGTCGACGGGTTCATGCTCAACATCGTCGACACTCCGGACAACGTCAAAGAATTTGGCCGTCTGGACGAATGACCGAAAGCGAGCGCGTTTCCTCAAGCCCGCGTGGTGACTCTCGCCGAATGTTGCTCCCATGCCTCTGTAGCCGCACCGTGTGGCCCGTGCAAGACCGATGAACGTGCCCTACTGGCTGACATGCTGGGCGCTCTCGAGCCGGACATGCTGGTCATGGCCGACCGGAACCTCTACAGCTTCGAACTTTGGACCCAAGCCCGCACACCAGGGCTGACCTGTTGTGGAGGCGTTGTCAACTTGTTCGGTAGTTTGAGCTGTCGGATGGGCATTGTCAACTTGGTGAGGCCGTCTGTGGCTGGGACGATCGGTGTGTTGATCGCTGACCGTGGTGCCACCGCGCAACGGGTGAGTGCTTTCAGTACATCATTCGGGGATCGTCGTAATACTTGAACTCAAGCAGATTGTTTGAGGGATCCTGTACTACGAACGCGTCGTGTGCTTCGGGCAGCCGGTCGAAGCGGCGGAAGGGGTCGGCGAAGAATGGTAAGTCGTGTTGGCTGATCCGTTTGAGGAGCCGCTCCCAGTCCTGCCGGTCCCGAAATGTCACTCCGAAGTGCCTGGGATAGAGCTGGGGATCGGCGTCGACGCGATCAGAGAGGTGGCAGACGACCTGGTCGCCGAAGAAATTCAGGGTAATCCGGTCAGCATAGCGCCGGGCCAGCGCGCAACCGAGGCCCTCGACGTAGAACCGTCGGGCGTCGTCCAGGTCCCGGGCCGGGATCGCCAGATGGAATACCCCCAGTGGGGTACGCATCACTGAGGTGCGCGTTACTGGGGTGCGCCTCACAGCGCCCTCAGCAGGGTGTCTGACCGAAGGCCCCGCCGCAGCGTTTCGAGCGCGATCACGTCGTCGGCCCGCACATTGCCCAGGTTGACCCAAGGGCCCATCCGGCGGAGGAAGTAGGTCTGCAGATCCTTGTTCGGGGCCTCGAACAGCAGCCGGTCGAGGTCAATCCCCGAGCCGATGATCTCGTCGACCAGCTCGTGCCGCGGTTCACCGTCGGCACGGCAGATCCCGCTGCGCCCGCTCTCCCGGGCCTCGGTAGTGACCAGGTGGGCTCCGGCGGCGAAATCCTCCTCGATGAAGGACAGCCAGCGTTCCGGTGCCAGGGCATCGGAACGCCGAACATCCTTGAAGCCGACCTCGCTGATCACGACGAACTCGTCGGCGAGCCGGGCCACCCAGCGGGCCTTCTCGGTGTTGTCGATGGGAATGGTGCCATTGGACACCTCGACGTGAGTGGCGCCCATAACGCGGCACAGGGCCCGCCACTCCGACACGAGCCCGTCCAGCGCATAGCGCTCGAACAGGGTGCCGCCGAAGTAGAAATCGATGCCGGCGTTGCGCACGATATCTATCTTCCGCTTGATGTCTTTAGTGACCAGGCAGGTGCCCCAGCCGAACTTCACCAGATCCACGAATTCGCCCACGCTGTCCACTGCGTCCTCGAATTGGCCGGTGAACAACCCTGGATCGATGACCATCGTGAGCCCACGCCGTCGTGGTTTGGGCTCGGGATTCGGTAAGCGTAGATGAGTGTCAATCACGACCGCCTCCTGACGTCCGTCCTGCCCCAACTCTGATCGGCGGGACCGAGGCGGAAGACTCGAATGTGCTGGAATGCTCGCGTTCAGTGACATGATGGGGTGAACGGTGCTTTCCGGTGAGCACCATGCTGAGTAGACTGTGCCGCAGCAGCTCGACCACCAGCAGCGACCCCACGACGGTGCCGGCGATGGCGATGACGGTCGAGCAGAGCGCGCTCACGTGCGTGGACAGCCACTCCGACGGGCCGAGCGTCAACGCCCACAGCACCATCGGATGCACCAGGAATACCCCGAATGAGCGGTCAGAGCCGATCTCGACGATCCGCGATCCCGGGCCGGCTCCCCGCCGCGCCGCCCACGCGACTCCGAGCGCGAACAACGCTGTGATCACAGCCACGCACCAGGGCACCATCACCGGCTGGAACACGTCGGAGGCGAACACTGCGGAGCTGCCGCCGAACACCGACCTCAGGTACCATTCCTCGGCCGCGATGCCGGTGAGCAGCAGCGCCACGAGGACGATCGCCGGATGCTCACGGACCCACGCCTGCACGCGGTCGGCGTGCAATGCAGCCACTCCGCCGAGCACCAGGTAGAACTGATAGCTGCCGACGAACGACCCGTCGTAATTCAACAGCTCCGCGGCCATCCCGCTCGGATGCGCTCCGTGCAGCCCGGCGTTAATGCCGACCTGCAGGGTCACGCTGATCGCCAGCAGCCACCAGTGCCCGCCCCAGCGTCCCGAGGATCCTCGCAGCAACCGCAGTAACAGCGGGAACAGCAGGTAGACTGCATCGTGACGACCAGGAAGTACAGGTGGTAGCACGCCGTGCCGGTGAGCAGGTTGATCCCGAACTGGGTCAGTGCCCCAGAAAAAGCTCCCGTCGGTGGTAACGGAGCGATGATCAGTGCCTGTCCGGTGTAGATCATGGACCAGATGACGTAGGGCGCCCCGATCAGCAGGAAGCGACGCCGCCAGAACGGCCTGACGTGCAGCCCGTCGCGGTAGCGGTACACGAGCACGAACGCGGTGAGGGCGAAGAACGCCTCCCGGGTGAAGTGCAGCAACATCGCGGCGGCGCCTGCCGGGACGCTGTCCGGCGCAGTGACGGTAGGCACAGTGTGCACCGCGATGACGCAGGCGAAGGTCAGCACCCGGACCAGGTCCACCGCATAGACGTAACCTGCGCCCGCGGCGCCCGCCGCGGACCCGGCGGGCTGCATCCCAGCACGCCGGGTTCCAACGAGCTCCATCACAGCGGGCCGCGTCACCGTGGGGACGCCTCGGGACGGCTGGCGTCGGCGGCGAGTGACTCCCGCAGCCGGCGGCGCAGCACCTTCCCGGTGGAGGTCAGCGGGAGCCCCCCCGTGACGATCCGGAACTCCACCGGGCGTTTGGCCCGGCTGAGGTACTGCTCGCAGCGCAACCGCAGCCGGCTCACCAGCTCGTCGATCTGCTCGCCGTCCAGCTCCCGCACCGGTCGGATCCAGGCCACCGGTACCGCCCCGAGCACTTCATGCGGACCCTCGGCGACGGCCGCCTCCGCCACTGCCGCCTCGCCGAGAAGCACCTCCTCGACCTCGCTGGGGTGCACCAACTCGCCGCCGCAGTTCACCACGTCATCGCGGCGCCCAGCGAGGTAGAGATTTCCATCGGCGTCGAGTCGCCCAAGGTCACCGGTGTCCAGCCAACCAGCGGTGTCGAACCGCTCAGCGGCCACGCCCTCGGCATAAGCGCTGATCACGCTCTCGCCGCGGATGCGGACCCGGCCCACCACGTCGGTGGCACACCGCCGGCCGTCGGACCCGACCACCTCGAGTTCGACTCCCGCCGGGCGACCGACGGATCCTGGTAGGTGCCCACCGTGCAGCGGGGTGGCGGTGATCTGGCTGGCCGCCTCCGTCATGCCGTAGCTCTCCACCACGGCAACCCCGCAGCGCACGGTCACCTGCTCGCGGGCCGCCGCGGGCAGCGGCGCCGACGCCGAGCGGATGAATCGCAATGTCGGAGGAACAACGGGTTCGTTGTCTAGCGCCAGGATCGAGAGGATGGCCGGCACAGCGTTCACCCAGGTGATCCCGCGCTCCGCCAGAAGCTGCCAGAACCCGGTGCGGTGGAACCGCCGGTCGAGCACCAAAGTGCCACCGGCGACGAGCGTGGCGAGTAACGCGACAACCTGGGCGTTGATGTGGAACAACGGCAGCGGGTTGAAACCACGGTCCGTGGTGGACAGCTGGTGGTGAGCGACGACGTGCCGCGCGACGTGCAGTAGCTGGCGCTCGGTGAGCACGACAATCTTGGGTGTGCCGGTCGAGCCGGAGGTGAGCAGCGCGACTGAGCCGGCCCGCCGATCCGGGGCGGTCGCTGCCAGGACGTGGGCTGACGGGTCGGCGGGCAGGCCAGTGGCGGGGCTCACGTGCATGCCCGGCCTGGCCGGGTAGTGCATACCTGGCTTGGCCGGCCGGTCGCTGATGACGAGCCAGGGCCGCAGGGCGCGCCGGGTGCGGGCCGCATCGGCGGCGGGAGCGGCCGGGTCGACGGGTGCCGAGCATCGTCCGGCGGCGATCACGGCGAGGTGCACGGCGCAGAACGCGAGCGGGTCGTCGATGTCAAGGAGCACCCGGGCCCCCGGCGGTACCCCGGCGGCGTCGAGTTCCCGGCACCACGCATCCGCGGCAGCGCGCAGCAGGGCGAAGTCGAAGGTCCGTTCGCTGCGCGCGTCGGCCACGAAACATCGATGTGGATCGTTCGCACCGCGGTCGGTGACAAGCTCGCGAAGGGTGGTCACAGCCGCATCCTGAGCTGGCCACCTGAAGACAAGCTGGAAGCGACCTGGGCATACTCTGGGTCATGCCCCGGAAGGAAAACCGGGCTGGCCCGAATCGGTCGGTGTCCGGCCGAAGCCGCCTTGGGGCGCGGGTGGTGTCCGTCGTGATCGCGATGCTGGGAACAGTGGTCGCCGCTGGTGCGCAGCTGCCCTTCTCTGACCACCCGCAGACGGCCAAACCGCCCGGGCTGGTCACTGCCGTCGTGCGGCCGACGGTCGGGCCGCCGGGACTGATCAAGGGTGTGCAGACGGTGACGGTCGGTGGTGTCGGGCGCACTTACCGCTACATCGTGCCGGGCCAACCAACCGGTCACCTACCGCTGCTCGTCGTGCTGCACGGCCGCGGACAGTCCGAGGCGGCTGTGGTCAGCCAGACCGGGTTCGTCGGGCTGACCGAGAAGCGCCGGGCGGTGCTGGTGCTCCCCGACGGCGAGGGGCGGTCATGGAACGCCGGTGATGGCTGTTGCGGGGCTGCCGGCTCCAACCGCGAACCGGACGTGTCCTTCGTGGCCGCGGTCGTGGCCGACGCGGTGCGGCGGTGGTCGGTCGACGCCCAGCGGGTCTACCTGGTCGGGTACAGCAATGGAGGCAAGCTTGCCTACCGCGAGGCGTGTGCGCATCCGACGGTGTTCGCGGCGGTCGCTACCTACGGCGCGGTGCCATTGTCACCCTGCGAAGCGGGCACGCCGCCGGTTTCTTTTCTGCTCGCCGTCGGCTCGGCGGACCCGGTGCTGCCCTTCGACGGCAAGCCGGGCGGTCGTCCGCCCCTGCCGGCTGTGCCGCAAGCTCTGGGCTGGCTGCGTGCCCAGGACGGCTGCGCGGCCCAGGGCCAGACCGACCGGGACGGCTCGGCGGTGGTGCAGCGATGGGCGGACTGCGCGGGGGGAACAGAGATCGAGTCGGTCGTCTACCCTGGATGGGGCCACGCGTGGCCAGCGGGGAAGGCGAGTGGTGGGTCGCCCACAGCCGCCACGCTGATGTGGGCGTTCCTCAGCCGGCATGTCACCGAACTACGCCGGTAGGTGCACGAGCGGTGGTGAGGTGGCGAGTGGCGTTGTCAACTTTGTTCGGTAGTTTGAGCTGTCGGATGACGTATGGGCATGGGGGTCGGATCGGTCGGTCCTTGGTGCCGTGTGTCAGGCGGCCGTGGCCAGTCGGGTGACCTGGTTCCAGATGGTGATCGGACGACCATTTCCCCGCGGTACTGCTCAGCGGCGAGTCGGTGACGGCGGGACCGGAAATGCGAGGATATTCCGCTGAACGCAGAGAAAAATCGTTGCGCATGTCTGGGTAAGGTGAAACGTTTCATGGCTCGTTCACGCTGGCGGGTGAGTTGGGGAGAGAACATTCCCGTCCTGATCGACCCCGCAATAGGTAGTGGATCTTCCCACAGATCTTGATGAACACCTCGTCGAGATGACACTTATCGCCTGGCCGGGGCCAACGACGCCGCAGCCCGTTCGCGAAGCCCTGACCGAACTTGCGGCACCACTGCCGGATCGTCTCGTACGTGACCACAACGCCGCGCTCCAGCATCATCTCTACGAACTCGCGGAAGCTGAGCGGGAAGCGGTGCTACAGCCACACACAGTAGCTGATGATCTCCACCACGTACCGAAACCCCTTGCACGACGGCACCACGGCGACCATCAACCCAGCCCCTCCCCACCGAGATCGACCCACCGATCATCCCAGCCACAAACGGCCTCACCAAGTTGACAACGCCCAAAGTTACTCGATTTATCCCGACTCCGAGATTATCCCGACACGCCCTCTACCCGAGCCTTCCGGTGACCATGACCGGCGTTCCTCCAACAGAGGGGTTCAGCGGGCCTGCACACCCGCGTCTACATGATGCGACCATAATGCGACGACGACAAGAAGAACTTACCAAGCCCGACTTGATGCGCCGCCTCAAACGATACATCACCCCCGAGAACTCCTCAGCACCCCACCCCTCGAAACAAAAGCGCATCACGGGTTGACCAACTATAGAAGCATCGTTTCCGTTCCCGATCGACACTGAGTTAGTACACACTACGTGACCTGTGGGAACACCACAACGCTGGTCAGGAGTCACTCCCGGCGCCGCGTTGGACGAGGTCCTCAAGCCGACGAACCCGCTGTTCCAGCGACGGTTCCCCGCTGCTGTGGCGTTCCTCGATCCAGCGGCGGATCAGCTGGGTCGGCTTGGTGTGCTCGGTACGGGCCTGCGTGCGTACCCAGTCAAGCAGCGACTTCGGCAACCGCAGCGACAGCGACACCATCGGATCCGGATCCATCGGCTCGTCGACCAGAGCAGCCCGCTCGAGTTCTTCGCTGGTGTCGTAGTACTCGGCAAGTTGTTGTAGCTTCGTTGGTTTGGTCATGTTCTACCTTCCCTTCCGCCGGAAGGCGCGGCGCTCGGTGTCGGTCATATCGCAGGCGGTGGCCACATACCAGCGGCTGTCCACGGCTTCGGCCAAGACGACCAGCAGTGCCCACCCGTCCTCGGTGGCGCAGTACAGGAGGGTGGAGTCCTCACGGCCATGGGCCTCGTACCGAGGCCTACTGTTGACGGCCTGCTCGACCTCCTCCGGCATAACGCCGTGCAGGGCGATATGAGCCTCGGACTCCGACGTTCACCGGATCTCCCGCACCACGCCAGCGTACCCCACTGTAGGGCAACGGGGTACGAACATGGGTTGACACGATCGGGCGCTACTGGTGCCAGATGTCAGCGGGTGGGGATCACCTGGCGTGTCAGGAGAGCGTGTTGGGCCCACACTTACTTGGGGTTCATGAGCAGGAGATGGAGATAGCGGCCGAGGTCTATGGTCCAGAACCTCAGGGAATTCGCATGGATTGGTCCGAGCTGAGCGATGAGGAGCTGGTCGATCGGTACAAGGACCTGCTGGGTTTCGACCTGAAATGGGACACCTGACGTAGGAAACGCAGACTACCGCGACGAGTATGGCCCCGGCTGGCAGCGAGGGCAGTAATTAGGTGTGCCTGGCATAGATGCCGTCTCCCTGCACAGCGCGGATCACCCGCTGTCCGCAGCGCCGGCACGATTTTCCGCCCCGCTCGTACACTCATGCCTGCCGCGCGCCAGCTCTCCGGAGGTGGACTGTTCAGCGCGGTCTCGGGTCGGCCGACCAACGGCTGGTGCGGACCTGCGCATCCGCGGTGGCCGAGCTGACCGGCGAACCCGGCGACCGGCTGCTGCACTGGGACCTGCACAACGACAACATCCTTGCCGGACAGCGCAAACCCTGGCTGGCCATCGACTCCGAACACTCACCGGCGACCCCGGTTTCGACCTGCTGCCAGCGCTGCACAACCGGGGAGACGACGTGGTGGCGACCGGCGACGTGGCTCGCGCGGTGCTCCGCCGCGTCGACCTGCTCACCGAAGCGCTCAGCCTGAACCGGCAACGAGCGACCGACTGGACACTCGGCCACGTGCTGCACAACACGTTGTGAGACATCGCCGACGGCGAACCACGCTGGCCCCCACCCAGAGCGCCATCGCCACAACCCTGCTACGTCGTCAAACACTCACCCAGCGATCCAGCTGACCGTCGGTGATGCCCAGCCCATGACGCAGCGCCGCGCCCGAGGCTCAACGAACCAGACCACCCGACCGCTTCCCACCCGCACCACCCAACCAGAACCGATAAGGTACCGACACAGTGCAACGCCGACCGCACCAACCAACGCGCGCTCATGCCGCGATGAGTGCGTGCTTCAGCCGAAGATAGTGAAGCCACCCGTCCGCGTGATAATGCTGCTCGGAGATGTTTTCTCCGCACCTGCGGCTGACCGTCAGACATCATTTTTATCCCAATTCCACGCCTGGTCTCATCGATAATAATCGGTCTCTCAACGACCCGGATCATCGATCCGCCAGACCGTCATCGACCCGTTTAATTTCAACGAGCATCGCTTCGCTGACCACGTCAAAACGGGTCTGGTCTCAACAATATCGAGCGAACACACAAGCGCCCTGGCGAACGCCGTGGTGATCTCCGGAATAAGACTATCTGTATCCCGATCGATACTGAATTAGTACACCTTACCCGACGTGGGAGAACACCGCAAACGTTGGCCTAGGCAACCCGCCCACCAACCGTCCGGGACGGTTCTGGGGCTACCGCGGTCTGCGCCCGGTGCTCGCGGTTCAACCAGGTCACGCCCATTGTAGGATTGCCGCTGGTTAGGTTCTGCGTCGCTGGTACCGCTCCAAGGGTCTCACCAAGCAGGTCTACCAGCCGCGGGTCGACCAGGCCACTGGCCACGATGGAGGCTCCGGCCAAGTTCTCTAGTCGCCGTAAGTGTAGGTGACCGAGCAGTTGAGCGAGGTCAGGGTGCCATCCATAGGCGCTGAATGTGTCCCTTGCCGGAGCTGTCCCATTCCACTTACCGGTGTGAGTATGCCGTGCGGTTGCTCGACGCCTGTGAGGCATTCGCCACTACTCGGGGCTGGCGAGGATGGACGCCGGAGTGAACCTGGGCCGGCACGAGCCCTACCGGGCGCTGCTGGCTCGAGGATACGACACGATCCCGTAGGGCGTGGCGATGGAGCGGGAGAACCGCTCCGCTTACCACTGCTAAGGCCTCTACCTCATCGACGACTGGCGCTAAGCGTCAGCTTCTCGGTTCTCGATCCCCTCGCGGATGTGGCTGCCGAGAGCTGTGGCGCGTGGCTGGACGGATCGGAATGTATCCCCGCTCAGCGGGATACACCCCCCATCGATGCCAGAACACCTGGCTGTTGACGTAGCCGTTGTGCAGGATGGCGACTGCGAGGTCAGCGACCTCTTCAGGGCGGCCGACTCGGCCGGTGGGTATGGCCTTAGCCAACTGCCGCGGATCATCGGGAAGCATCGCGGTCTGGATGAAGCCTGGCGCAAGGACGTTGACGGTGACGCCGTCAGCAACCACGCGGCTGCCCAGGAAGTGCGCGAGACCATGGAGGCCGCCTTGGAAGAGGCGTAGTCGGGACCGATGACGCCGTTTCTGAAGGCTGCCACCGAGGAGATGACCAGGATGCGGGCGAAGCCGCGCTCGCGCATCCTCGGCAATGCGCGGCGGGCGAGCAGGAAGGGCGCCCGGAGGTTGACCGCCAGAGTGTGGTCGAAGGCCGTACCTTGAGCAGCTGACTCACGGCGAAGTCGCCTAGAAGGATCTGAGTACGCTCTGCCCACTTGGCCCCCGCCGGTGATGAGATCCTCTCCACCATGCCGCACGTCTTTGACGCCGCCCCCGCCAC
>JBOHFG010000343.1:0-1528 GCA_050699575.1 Pseudonocardiaceae bacterium | reverse complement strand
ACACTCCTAGCGGAGCTCCGTTGCGTTTCTCACCCCAACACACCGCCGCTACCCAATCGTGATCATCCGATTCGACCGTCCCCGGACCTGCTCCAGCCCACAGCCCACGACTTTGCCGAACGCCCTGGGTCGTCGCCCAGTTGAACGACCTCACCGATCACCTTCGCGAGGTGTCCCCGAGTCCAGCGAGTTGGCGAGCGTTCGGCGTCGCCGCAGAACGCTCCGAAGTGGTCGCGTCGATGTCGTGGGACGCTGGCTTGCATCGTTGCGCGCAGCGGTATTACGTCTTATCTGTGCAGCTGGCGAAGCTGGCGAACGACGATGGGCTTGCCGCCACCGTGCTCGCAGCACTGGCGCGACAATGCTACGACCTTGGCCATTCCCGGGACGGTTTTGGAGATCGTGCAGCTCGCACAATATGGCAGCCGAAAAACTGCAACAGCGTTGTTGCGCGCGATGCTGGCGACACGCGAAGCGTGGGGTTACGCCCAACTGGGAGAGGCTCAATCGTTCGCTCGTGCAGTTGGTCTTGCGGAGGAGTATTTTTCCGACGGACTGTCGGACGGCGACCCTCGTGCTGTTCACGGTTTTGACGCCGCTGAGCTCGCGGGCACAATCGGTGGGCGCTACCGCGACTTGGCTCGACACGAGCCGCGATGGGCTCGAAAGGCTCACGATCGCACTCACCTGATCACCGCTGACCCGAAATACGCATGTGAGCTGGTTCATCAAGCGATTCCGCTCGGGCGGCCGTGGGTGAACGGGCGAGTTGGCACAAAACTGCGAGAGTTCCATCAGGAAGCGTCGCAGTACGCGGGTATTCCTGTGGTGCGGGATACTCGTGATCTTATTCAAGAGATTTCAAGAGATGACTTCCTCTAATGGATGGTTGAAGGGATAAACATTGGCGCGAATTGGGATAACTGGCCACATGAACCTCTCTCGCAAGAGTATCCCTCTCGTTGCGGAAGCTCTCCGTGATGTCCTGAAGAACTGCAACGAGGGCGAACTGGTCGGTGTTTCCTCTCTGGCGCAAGGCTCAGATCAAATCTTCGCCAGGGTTGTGCTGGAACGTGGAGGCGCCGTTGAAGTGGTCCTCCCAGCCGCTGATTATCGAGAGCGGAAGGTCGAGCTCGACAATTTAACAGAGTTCGATGACCTCATTAGTCGCGCCCGTGTGGTGCGGACGTTACCGTTTGACAAATCCAACAGGGATGCGTACATGGCGGCTAGCGAGGAAATGTTTGATTCTATTGATTCCCTTGTTGCGGTATGGGATGGTAATCCTTCCGGAGGTTACTCGGGTACTGCCGATGTCGTGGCAGCCGCACGTGCACGCGGGATACCGGTCACGGTGGTGTGGCCCGATGGCGCGCGCCGCGAATAAAGGGCCTGAATCACCGCGGCAAGGTCACGGGCAGAGGACGGTGAGCAAGGTGAGGCGTGTGTTGCAGTAGGTGCTGGCGGGGGAGGTCTGGGACTCAAGATCACGGTTTGTGTGCCAAAAACGACACGACGTGTCGTTTTT
>JBOHFG010000342.1:0-18914 GCA_050699575.1 Pseudonocardiaceae bacterium | reverse complement strand
AGGATCATGTCGTTGGTGGCTTCGTTGCCGACGTGCAGGCAGGCGCGCATGCCGTAGCGGTCGCGGACCTCGGCGGGCAGGGTGCGGTCGTCGGGGCGTTGGGTGGCGATGATGAGGTGGATGTTGAACGCGCGGGCCATATTGAGCAGGGCTTTCATCGCCAGGGTGGCCCGCCCGGTTTTGCCGCCGACCTGCTCGTCGCCGAACAGGATGTGGACCTCGTCAATGAACAGGAAGAGCGGGTGCAGGCCGAGGTCTTTGCGGGTGGCGAGGTGTTTGGGGACTTTGTTGGCGCCGGGTGCGTGCTTTTCAAGGGTTTCGGCTCGTCGTTGCATGTCGGTAACCAGCCATTCCAGTTGATCGGCGCAGACGGTGATCACGTCGGTGCCCATCCCGACGAGCAGGACGCTGGCGCGGGGTGTGAAGGCGTTCCAGTCGCCGGAGGGTTTGAAGTTCACAATTCGGATCTCGGTACTCGGATCCAGCGCCACCCCCAAGGCCAGTAACCGCATGGTGGCGGTCTTGCCCTGCCCGGCCAGGGCGCCGAACAGCCAGTTCGTGCCGATCAACGGTGCGGTGATCGGCTCACCGCGGATGGTCACCCCCCACGGGACACCGTCATACACATCGACCGTGCCTTTGTGGAGCAGTGGCCAGGGTGGGGGTGGGCCGTCCAGGGCGCCCGGGTCGGCGACCCACAAATCCAGGATGTTGGCCTGGGGGCCGACCGCTGGCCAGGTCTCCACTTCCAGCCGCCCCAGGTTCGCGGCCAGCAACTCCTTGCGGGCGACCACATCGGAGGCCTTGCTACCCAGGGGCATCCGCAGCTGCACGGCGGTGCCGTGACCATCGCGCCGGGCGGGGATCGTGTACACCAACTGACCTCCCTGTTTGAAGAACTTGTTCACTGCGGCGATGTTCAGGGTGGCCAGCGCGGTCGTGACCATCCGCTCATCCACCCACGGATCAGGGTCATCCCGGTCAGGCTGGTGCAGGAATCCCGCGCCCGGGCCACGGTCGCGCCCTTCCCAGATGGCGGCGGCCAGCCAACCGAGTGGTACCGCCTTGAGCAGCCACCCCAGCACCGTGGCTAGGACACCGAGGGCGGTGTAGAGCCCGGCCAGCCAGGGCCACATCTGCGCCCGGGGTACTCGGGCGTTGATGATCGCGAGGACCCCGGCCAGCACGGCGAGGAGCAGGCCGCCGACCGCGCCCCTGTGCAGCGCGCGCCCGAATTTGGCCCAGCGGGCCGCCGCGTCAGCGCGGATCAACTCCTGCGCGGCCCGGCGGGCTTCCGTGTCTCCGATCAGCCGCGCGGCGCGGGCATCAGCGCGGAGATCGCCGTGGGTGGCCCACCACCAGCCCTTAGCGACCCAGCGGGCGTGCCCGCGCAGGGCGAACCAGCACAGCCGCGCGGCATCCCAGGGTGCGGTACGCACCCGATACGCCGCCACCGCCGCGAGATGCGCGCTCCACGGCGAGTCGGCCATCTGCGGATGTGACCGGCCTCGCTTGGACAGCAGGGCCGCGACCGCAACGTTTTCCTCTTCGGAGAGCAGTTCCCCGTCCAGCACCGGGGGTGCCGGTGTCACCTCCGTACCCGTCGTGGGCACCAGCCGCCCAGCCGAGCCCGGGGGCAGGATCGGGTTGTCCTGGGGTGGTTGTGGTGGGTAGGTGGTCATCGCCGGTCCCTGTCCTGGGTGGGCGTGTGGATGATTTCGGTGACGGAGAACAGGCGGGCGATGGCGGCACCGGCGAACAATGCCGGTACTCCCAGCGCCACGCCCCAGGCGCGGGGGTCGGTGGTGAAGGACACGACCGCCCACTGGATGGCGACGATGACCGCTGTTGTCATCAGTGCCCGGAGGAGGTTGCCGCCCATCCGGGTCACTTCCTGGGTCTGCCGGGCGGCCCGGTAGCCGCCCCGGGCGCCGCCGCGGAGCGCGGCCAGCACCCCCAGCCCAGCCAGCGCCACCACCACGACCAGCACCGGAACCACAGACGGGTTCATCGGGGCTCACCCCCGCCCCGGTGGTGGGGGGTCTGGTTGGTGGCGGCCTCGCGGAGTCGCAGCAGCAGCGACACCACTGCGGCCACGATGCCCGCATCCCAGCTGGCCAGCCACTCCAGCATGTACTCGTCGTAAGCGCCCAGCTCCACCCCTTCCAAGGCCCTCACCAGGGCCGCCCGCCGCGCTGTGGCGGGCTCGTAGCGGTACCGGCCGCCGGGGGAAGGACACAAACGGGGCCCGCACACTGACCGGCTCCTGGTCCAGTGGCGCCAACGGCTCGCGCATCACCGCACCTCCCCGGCCAGGCCGGTGCCCTCGCCGCCATCAGCCGCAACCGGCGCAGCCGGGCTGGCCGGGCGGGACTCGTGCCGGCAGCACCGCAAGCAGTGCCGGTACTCACTGAGCGCCGGGTGCCCGTCTGCGGTGAGCGGGTGGCGCCACTGGCTGAACTCGTGGCCCTCGATTTCGCAGGTGAGGACCGGCGCGCACGGCGAGCACAGCAACCGCCTCCCCGAGCCCGCTCGCCATCCCGCCGCCGCGGCCGCGGTCAACGCGCAGTGCTCTGTGGGGTAGTGCGCTTGGAAACCGGGGTTGCCGAAGGCGTCTCCGCACTGGTCACAGTGGACGCTGACGCAGGTGTGCACCTGTATCATGTTGATCTCCTCGATCGCTGTTGCTGGGTGGTGGGGAGACCCGGCTCGGCGGGTTGCTGGCAGGCACTTGACCGCCGGGCCGGGGAATCGGTGACGTCGTGATGGGTGTTTGCGGCTATCTCGTGGCGCGCCAGCGATCCCGTTCGATTCGGCTTGGTGGTCGTTGGCGTCATCCATGGCGGAAAGAAAACCGCGTCAGGGCGGGGGTGCGGCAGTGTGCACAGAGGGTGCATCCGTGCACACTGGGTGTGCACGGGGGTGCTTTACTACCTCCGAGGTGATGGTCCAAGGTGGGTGCCAAACGAGAGCCAAACAGGCTGCTAGCAGCGGTGATGCAGCAGGCCGGGGTGAGTAACAAGGGCTTGGCCACCCGTGTTCGTGCTGAGGCTGCGAAGACTGGGCATGACATCTCCCCCGACCACGTCTCGGTGCGGCGATGGCTTGACGGGGTGCGGCCCCATCAGGACACGATTCGGTGCATCGCCGCAGCACTTGGTGGCAAGCTGGGTCGGAAGGTCACGTTCGCGGAGATCGGGTTCGACTCGGTGATAGAGGTAGCCGAGGTCGACCTCGTGGACGATGGCGCGCAGTACCCACCCGAGTCTGGGCGGGCTGTTGACCTGCTGGCCAGCCTCACCTCCGCTGATCTCTCGGACAGTCCCGCTCTGGCGACGTCAGCTTGGGTGTCGGCAGCAGCCCCCAGTGTCATCGCCGGGTACCTGTTCGCGGAGCCGCGGCGTGTCGAACACGCTGGCCCGCTCACTGATTCGGGCGCTAATATAGCAGGAAGAATTCGTGCTACCATCAGGAATCTCATGGATTTGGATTTCCAGTTCGGTGGCGGGCACACGCGAAAGATGCTGCTGATTTACTGGAATACAGAAATCGCTCCCGCGTTGCGGCGGCGTTATCCTTTAGTTATTCATCGTGAAGTCATGAGCGTTGCCGCCGATGCAGCTCAGCTACTCGGCTGGAGTGCGTATGACGCTGGGCGACACGGCGCTGCTCAGCGTTTTTTCGTGCAAGGCTTACGCCTGGCGCGAGAGGCGAACGATCGCTTGATGGGTGGCCAGATCCTCTCGAATCTAAGCCATCAGGCTAACTACCTTGGGAACTTCAGCAAGGCCATCAAATTCGCTCGAGCCGCTCAAGCCGCCACCGTCGGGGAGGCTTCGGCAACTGTTAGCACAATGTTCCTCGCCATGGAGGCGCGAGCGCTCGCGAGCATTGGAGATGCACAAGCTTGCGCGGCGGTTCTCCATCGAGCGGAACAAACATTTGACCAGAGCAATCCGGGCGAAGACCCCGACTGGATCAGCTATTTTGACGCTTGGGAACTCGCGGGAGAGGCCGCGCATTGTTTCCGAGATCTCGGCCAGCCCCGCGAAACCCGACTCTTTGTCGCACAGGCAATTGATCCGATCCATACTCCCGCACGGACCCGCGCGTTTATTGACATGGTCGGCGCGGCAGGAGCATTGGGCGCTGGAGATCTCAACCAGGCTGTCTCCATCGCGACGGATGCTGTCAGACTTGCTGGCTCGTTGCAGTCCAGCCGGCATATCCGATACGTGGCGGACTTTCACCGGTCCCTTACGGAGAAGAACGCTTCTCATCCATCCGTGCGCGCGTTCACCGAATTAGTGAGGGTGTCCTATCCAGGGTTGGTGATACCGGACGGAGCTTAGAAAGGGCGCCAGCCAAGAGAGGGCTCACCTCGAAGCGTCCGCATCCGCACCTGATACTCATCGGCGATCTCAGGAGATTCAGCGACGTTCTGCATCAGCCATGTAGTCATCTTCAGTTCGTACCGCACGCAGGACATCGAAACCTTCTGTCCAGCATGTCACGTCGTATCCGTACGCATCGGTGAACTGGCAGTACTCGTCGTCGGTCCATCATCTTGCTGTCAGATACTCAGTCGCCGTCATGGCCAGATCCCACTCCGGTTGACCCCAGGCGAACCGCTCAAAGTCGATCAAAACAGGTCGACCGTCGCAAACCATCAGGTTTTCAGCGTGCGCGTCGCCGTGCGTCGGCGCGGGCTGAAGGTGATAGCGAAGCCCGCGCAACTCCGACTGGAGGAAACTCAGCCGTTGCAGCAGAACGGCCTTGTCAGCAAGTGGCACTATGGTCGCTTTGATTCGCCGCCGCACACGTCCAAGAATATCTTCATGCGGCAACATGAATTCAGTTGGAGGTGGCATGGCATGCAGACGGCGAAGCACTGTCCCCAACGTAGCTATGTCGCGCCGGTCACCAGGGCGGCCGGCTATGAAATGCCAGAAGATAACGGGGTAGCCCCCGGCGGATACCGGCTGCGGAACGTCATAAACTTGAGCCGCCGGAAAATTGATCCTCGCGAGCCAGCGCGCGACATCGACCTCTTTCTCCGCGTCTGTCCAATAATCCATGCTGCGCGCGATCCGAACGACAACGCCGTCCTGCGGCAGGTGAAACAGCGCGTTCTCCCCGAGCCTGACAAGACGCGCATCGTCGCCGTCGAGCCCGACGATCGAACAAGCCGTCCGCAAGATCTCCCACGATGAGGAGACACTTAATGGCGCGGCCCCGGCTGGACCACCCGTTCCGCTACTCACCGTCTCAGGGTACTGACGTTCCCCGGTTCCGCTCCTGTCCCGCTATCAGCGGATGATCTCCCAAGATCCCACGGGCTGTGCTGTCGCGGTACCCAGTCCGGCGTAGCACCGCCCCGACATTAGGGCCGGGGTCCCAGCGCAAGCCAGCACAGGGCAGGTGTGACCTGCTGCTATACGCCCCAGCGACACGGCGCGGAGACCGGCGGCGGGACCCACCGCACCGACAACGCGCAGTCATGGGCGCTAATCATCTGTGTCGATCGCTTCATCCAGCTCGTCGGCCCGGCGTGCCGTGTCCACGCCTAGCGTTGTCAGATCACCGGCTAGCAACACAAGCCGGTAACCAACTTTGCGCAGGTCGCTCACGTTCAGTCCCTCGGCGTCTTGCCGCTCAGCCGCCCGCCGCAGCAACTCACCTACGTTGTGATTGACTGTCTCCAGGCTCCGGCTGACCTCGGCTAACCGCGCCACCAACTCACAGTCTTTCCGGATCACTGGTGGTACACCTTGCCGTGAGGTGCGCGACGGCTTGGGTGGGGACAATCCCTTGCTTCTCCCCGCTCGGGGTCGGCGACCAGGATGCCAACGAGGATGATCACGGCTAGCCGGACGGCCGCCGTGAGCCCCGATGCCTGCTCACCCGGCGGCCGGCCTGGGAGGTGCTGCGGCGCGGCGGTGACGACCGCGCTCGCCGACCGTTTCGAGCAGTTCGCCGCCGATCTGGAACCACACGAGGCAGGGGAAGGTACGTCGGCAGGGGTACGGGACAAGGTGGTAGCGCCAGGTGACGCGGTAGCGCCAGACGAGCCGGCGGCAGCCGTGGCAGCGGCCCGCACGGGTAACCGGCTGGTGATCGAGCAGCACGCAGCGCAGCGCGTCGATAGCCCCGGTGTGGTAGCCCACCCGCTCCAGCTCGGCGAGCTGCTCCCACACCGCGCGAACGAACCGCCGATGGTGAGGGTAGCCTTCCAGCCACGCCAGAGTCCGGGCCGGCAGGTCGGACTCAGGTTGCGGCGGGCGGATCGGCACCGCGCGCTCACCGGCCACGCCGCCTGACCACACTGACGCGGCTGGCCCCGTGCCGGGGGTCGTCCGCGAGTGTGGGGAGCATGTGTAGGAGGCGCGGGCGCGGGACAGTCAGCGGGATGTCGGTGCGGTCGGCATCACGGAGGCGAACACGGCCGAACCGGGCCTTGAGGACACCGGCGGGGTGATCGTCCTCGGGTAGCGGTAGGTGCGCGAGGTCGTCCAGTGGGGACCGCGCCCAGCGCGCCAGGCGGCTCACCGGGCGCCTTGTTTGCGGCGGGTCTCGCACGCCGAGCAGATTTGGTCCCGGTCTTGCGGGTAGCCGGGCAAACTCACCCGATCGTACGGCAGCGGAAACGGCCTGAACCTCACCCCGCAGGAGGCGACCACCGTGCCCTCAGCACCCAGCTCACCGTGATGCGTGTCATGATCTTTCGTGGAACGCAAATACCAGGTCACTGGATGCCCCCTTAGATCGTCTCGGTCATCCGGGAGCTGGTCACCGGGCATCTCCTGTCCAGCGCAGACAGGACAGGCACATCCAGCCGGGCGTCTCGTCATACAGGGTGGTGCCCATGAACAACCGCTGCCCGCAGCGGGCGACATACACCCCGTAAGGATGATCAGCGTCCTCGTCAACGGCGTGGGAACGCCAGTCCAGCGAGGACACCCCCCAGCGCGGGGCGCCACCCACCGGGTGCGGCTCGCCCGCACTGGGCACGATGGCTGGCTGCTCGCTCATCCGAGCCACTCGATGAACGCGTCCCGGATCACCCGTGCTTGGTCCTCATCGAGGATGATGACGCACTCGCCGGTGACGTGCGGGTCGAAGAAGCCCCTGGGGCCTCGGTGCACCGCGCAGGTGACGCCAATCGCTCTGCGGTTCGCGGGTCGTGCCCGCGGGTTCGCTCCATCAGCCATGGTCTGGCCTCTCTTCTCTCACGTGATGGCGGGGTCGTGTCCCGCTCACCCACTAGTCCATGCGCCACACGACACCGGCGAAACACCCGCCGGCCACCACCCAGCCCTGTCACCTCCGCCGGCAGGACCCGGGGGCGCCGCACACCGCGACGTACAGCCCGGCACCTCGGGCGTGGTCTGTCCGGCCATCAGGTGCCCGGCCAGCGCCCCCGCGTCGGTCACCCCCCTCAGATGTGACCTCGACCGGTCACGCGCCGCCTCACCTCGGCGGTGGCGCCACTGGGCATAACGCCGGTACCTGTGCCTTCCCGCCATGGGGTCCACCTCCGCTCGCCTGGGGTGCCGCCCGGCCCGGCCGGTGGTGGGGTGCGGCGGACCGGGCCGGGCGACCGATGTCACTACCGCCGCCGTTCAACGCCAGTGACATCACTGAGTAACGTTACTAGGTATTGTCACCAGATGCTAGAGGTTACAGGGAGACGGTCACGTGCGGCTACGATGCGTGCATGGCGGGGCCAACCATGCGACGTAGACAGCTCGGTCGAGCGTTGCGTCTGTTGCGCGAGCAGGCCGGCCTCCGAACCGATGACGCTGCGCGTGAGCTGGACTGCGCGCGATCCAAGATCAGCCACATGGAGGGTGCTCGCAACCCTATTAGCAAGCCCGACCTCGACGCTCTCCTCCGCTTCTACCACGCCGACGAGCAGACAGCGGCCGCGCTGGAAGAAATGCGGCAAGAAGGCAAGCAGCGCGGCTGGTGGTCCACCTACAAACTTCCAGCCTGGCTGGGAGATCTTGTCGGGCTCGAAGCCGATGCCGTCACAGAGCGCGTCGTGGAACTGGAGCTGATCCCCGCTCTGCTGCAAACGGAGGAGTACGCCCGCGCCGTCCATGTGGCTGCTCCTCACATGCCTCCGGGTGCTGAGGTGGAACGGCGGGTAGCGGCGCGTATGCAACGTCAGAAACGGTTAACCGACCCCAACCCGCTCGTTCTGTCAGCGGTCATCTCCGAAGCCGCTTTGCGGCGCGTCATGGCCCAGTCCGATGTGGCTGCCGGACAGTTTCACCGATTAGTATCCGACGCGCAAATGTCGAATGTCAGTCTGCTGGTTTTGCCATTCAGCGTAGGTGTGCACGGGAGCATGTCCGGATCGTTCGCACTGCTTGAATTCGGGCTCGAAGTCTCGCTTGACGTCGGCTACCAGGAATACGCAGCCGGAGGGCATCTAGTGGACGATCAAGACGTCGTGCGACTGCTGAGTGATCTGCACGACTCGCTCCGTGGTCATGCTCTCGATGCCGACGAGAGCCTGGCCCTTGTCACGGAGCTGGCCCAGCAAGTGGAGTGAGGAGCCCCCAATGCGAGATCTCAACAATGTGAGATGGACGAAGTCTAGCCGGAGTGGAGCCGGCAACAACTGCGTCGAGGTGGCCGCCCTCGACAGCGGGCACCGCGCCGTGCGGGACAGCAAGGACCCCGGCGGCCCGGCCCTGATGTTCACCGCGACCGAGTGGGCCTCGTTCACCGCCGGGATGCGCTCCGGCGGGTTCGACTGATCGAGGAACACCCGAAACGGCCCCGCCTGTTACCGCACGGGGCCGTTCCACCATGGTGGGCACCGCCAGCATGGACTGCCACGGCGTGATGCCGCTGTTCAAAGCGATCCTGGCGGGTCGTGCTCAGCGGCGGGAGCGCCCGAGGTTTGCGGCGACGGTCTGCCGAGCTTGCCCGGCGCGACCCGCGGGCCTGAAATCGCTGTCTGCCTGAGCGTCTCCTGCGCAGTAAAGTGACCTGCCGGGATCGGGTCGTTCCTTAACGTGCGTGTGGACGGTATTAGCTGGTTTTCCATTCGATGTGGATTCCGGTGGGGTCGAAGTAGCTGCCGTTTGGGCGTCTGCCCCGGCCGGTGGGGAGCACGGTGGCGGTGAGGAGTTTGGTGAGCACGGCGCGGCGGCGGCCGAGGTCGAGTCCGTTGGTGCGGTCGGGTGTGGTGCCGTACCACAGGTCCGCCACGTGGGGGTGGCCGGCCAGTCCGATCAGCGGGTTGACAGGGGCGGCGTCAGTGAGGGTGTCTTCGATGTCGGCTAGGCGGGCGCGGAGTCTGTCGGTACCGGTGCGGAGTTGGGCGACGGTGATCGCGCCGTCGGCGAAGGCCGCGGACAGGTCGGTGAGGCGTTGGCCGATGGCGGTGGCCTCGGTGTGCAGTGCGATGGTATCCAAGTCGCGGTCGGCGGGTTCGGCGAACAATTCTGCCGCGTCGGGGCGTTGCAGTCGGGCCACTATAATCCGCTCGATGTAATCGTCGACTGGCTTAGCGGCCCGGACGACGTGCCCACTTGTGTGACCGGTGTTCTCGCGGGCCTTGCAGCGATAGGCGGGGTTGCGTTTCCCGCTCCCCGAGGTAGATACGCGCAGGTCGGGTTCGCCGCAGACTCCGCAGAGGTACAGCCCGCTGCCCAACCACTTGATCCGATTACCGGGGCTGGTGCGCCGCTCGGGGTTGGTGAGGATGGACACCACCGCTCGCCAGGTGGTCTCCGGGACGATGGCGGGCCACGCGGCGGAGAAAGTCTCTTCTCCGTAGCTGGTGAGTCCGGCGTTGCGGGGTCGGCGCAGCATGTCCCGCATCGCCCGGGAGGTCCACTGCCGATCCCAGGCGGTGTGGTGACCCGTCTTGTTGAAGTCACGCACGACGCTGAGCAGGCTGGCCCCGGACACGATCGCCTCGGTCGCTTGGGCGATGGCGTCGGCCTCGGCGGGTCGGATCGTGGTGCCGTCGGCCTCGAACCCGAACGGTCGGCAACCGCCCTGCCAGCGGCCCTGCTCAGCACCTTGGCGACGAGCGGCGCGCACCCGTTCGCCCTTGTGCTCGCTCTCGAACCGCGCCCACGCGCACAATGTGCGGGCCACCGCCCGACCGGAGGGAGTCGCCAGATCCAGCGGACCCGCCTTCACCGAGTGCGTCACTACCCCCCGGCGCTCAGCAAGGTCAATGTAGGTCTCGAGCTCTCTGGGGGTGCGATGCAGCCGGTCGGTATGCCACGCCGTGACCACCCGGGCCCGTCCCGCGTCCAGATCGGCCAGCATCGCCAGGTAATCCGGCCGGGGCTTTCCAGTGAAGGCGGATAGATCGTTATCGATATACACGCCAGCCAGGCGTAGCCCGAGCTGGGTATACAGCGCGCACTGATCCCCCAGCTGACGCTCCACACCCAACCCGGCACCTTCCCGATCCTCGGAGATCCGCGCGTACATCATCCCCGGCGTCCCACTCGCCGCCGCCAGGGGCCGAAGGCGTGCCAGCAACCCCTCGGACAACTCCATGGTCGGCCGTCGTAGTTGGCTCATGCAGGCAAGTGTGTCACACAGGTAGGTTCGGTGAGACGATGCGATTGGTGGCCAATGCCACCCAGGACGCTGCGGAAGGCCGAGCCGCCGCCCGGGAGCGCCGGCCACCGGTGTGGCGTGGCCGGTAACAGCCCGTGAGCCATCACGACGTGAGCACGCAGGCCGTCCGCCCCACGACCGTAACGCTCGCCGCTGGAGCCGATGTGCTCGCGGTATTGGTGTTCGCCGCCGTGGGGCGTAGCTCGCATGCCGAGGTGGTGGATGCAATCGGGGTGCTGGGCTCCTCCTCGGATGGCTGGTTGCCCGGGTGTGGCGCACGCCTTCACGGCTGCGGCTGGCGGGCCGTGGCGCACCTCGTAGCACGCTCGCGCGACCACAGCACATGATCGACGCAGTGCCACATTCGCTGGGGTACCAGGACTCGAACCTAGACCGACTGAACCAGAATCAGCCATGCTGCCAATTACACCATACCCCAATCAGGTGTCCGTTTCCGGACCTCACGCAAACAATTTTATCACCCATGTTTCACCAGGAACGGTACAGCCCCCAAGAAGCGACGGAGACGGAATCTAGTTGACAATAGCGCGTTACGGAGCAACCTCAGCTGCACGTGCAAATGACGCATCATCGAAAAATACGGCTCGCAATCACGCTTGCACGTGCAGGCGACCGGTTCGTCATCCCGGCCCGAGGGGTAAGATTGTCCTAAAATAGTGCCAAACTGGACAGATAGGCGTCCAGAGCAGTCTCGGTAATCTGACCGTAATGTACGGAATAAACTCACAGCAGAAATAAACTCACTGTAAGGGTTGACCCAATGCGTCGACTGGGTTAAGGATTGTTACGGGCGAACTGGCACCAGTGATGATCTCCAAATTCAGATCAGAGCTGCGGGTCGATCACTAAGACGACAGTGCGTCCGTATCAATTTCCAGTGGTCAACTGACCGATATATCGGGGAGACAATATGACGTCACAGACCGGACGACAGCAGGTCACCGGCGACGAAGGAGGAGTCCAGAGCCAGCGCTACCAGGACGAGCGCGCTCTCGTTGACCTGACGGTCAGCGAGCTGCAGCGGGACCTGCAGCGAGTGGAAGACCAGACTCGCATCGCACAGCAGGATGCCCACAACGCGCGGCAGGGGGCGCAGCAGGCCAGGAGCTCTGCCCAGCAGGCACAGATCCAAGCGCGGCAAGCCCAGAACCAGGCCCAGCAGGCACAGATCCAGGCCCAGCAGGCCCAGAACCAGCTGCAACAGGCACAAAGCCAGGCTCAGCAAGCGCAGAGCGAGGCCCAGCAGGCCAACCAGCGTGCGCAGCAGGCGCAGGGCCAGGTGCAACAGGTCCAGAACCAGGTGCAGCAGGCACAGAACGAGGCCCAGCAGGCCAACCAGCGCTCGCAGGGCGCGCAGGAGCGGGCCGACCAGGCCAACCAGCAGGCCCAGCAAGCCGAGGACCAGGCCCAGCAGGCGCACAACCACGCCCAGCAGGCCCAAACTGATGTGGCGCAGATCCGCACGACCGCCCGGCAACTTCAGCGGGCGTGACGCTCGCCGGCTAGCGCCGGCGCCGTCACAAAAATAAGGACAGCCGAGAGGTCACCCGTGCGGGTGGCCTCTCGGTACTACGCGAGACAGTTCGAACCGGAATCGCGTAAGTCCACAGACCGGCTGGTAGTCCCGGTCACCGACGGCGCCCACTGCCGATAAGGGCAGCGCTGGGTCCAGAGGTCGGCCCTGTGTGGCATGCCAGTGGCCAGCCGTGTGAGGTCGCGACGTCACGCTGCTCCCGGGCAGTGGCCGCGTCTCACCCAAACAGCGCAGTGATCCCGATCGCCCCAAGCAGCAGCACGAGTGCCAAATCGGTGCGGTCGGCCATTCCTCACAGAGCCCGGGCGAGCGTCGACCAGAGCTCTGGGGTGACCTCCAGGCTAGTCTTGCTCAAATGCACGTTCAGCGCACGTCGGCAGTACCACGGCGTGGCGAACCGTTGCAGACCCTGTCGATTGCTGGTGCAATTTCCTTATCGCCTGCGATGCCATAGGAGACGAACGCGTCGTATGTCGCGATCGATGATCCGGCCTTAGTTCCTGTGCTCATTTGCTCTCTTATTCGGCCGAGACGAGAATGCCTTCGACGACGCCGGCACGTTGGGCGACTGAGCCATGACAGCGGCGTATCTCTTCGAGGTGCTCACTGGGCGGTCGCGCCCCTGCCGGAGCACTGACCGTCTCCGGTCAGGTCAGCGAGCCGGCCAGCCTCCAGTATCGATCTCGACCACGGCCAGGCACGCCCAGTCTGCTTGGAACGCGTCCCGGGCCTTGCTCGCGCTCACCCACCGTGCCGGCACACGATCCTGCATCCGGTGGTGTACCGCGCGCGTCTACACTCCTATCCTTGACTGGGTCCGGATTCGTACTGCAACGCCTGCGAGGCTCTTGATGTCTGGTATCGACACCCCACTGTCGGACGACGTCGCCCTGGTTCACATCGATACCACCAAGCCGAGCATCGCCCGGTGTTACGATGCGGCTCTTGGCGGCAAGGAGAACTACGAGGTCGACCGTGAGTTCATTCGGAAACTCGGGCAGGTCGCACCTGAGATCGGTCAATTTACGTGGGACAACCGGGAATTTCTGATCCGGCTGACCCGATTTCTCGCCGGTGCGGCGGGCATCGCCCAGTTCCTTGATTGCGGGTCGGGTCTGCCCACCGCGGAGAACACCCACCAGGTTGCCCAGCGAATCCGGCCAGAGGCCCGCGTGGTGTATGTCGACAACGACCCGGTCGTCCTCGCGCACGGTCGGGCGCTGCTGGAGGAGAACGATCGGACTCACTTCAGCGCTGCCGATATCTTCACGCCACGCCAGGTCCTCAACGATGAGGTGGTCTGCAGGTACCTCGACTTCTCTGAGCCGATCGCGCTGTTTCAGCTTGGGACGCTGCACCACTACGACGGTGAGCGCAGCCCGCAGAGCATCATGGCCGAGTACATCGAGGCCCTGCCATCGGGCTCCTACGTGGCGATCAGCCATTTCTGCGATCCGGAGACCACCAGCGAGTTGAGCGAGCTCGCCCGCAAGATGGAACAGGTTTTCCTGCAGAGCCCGATGGGCAGCAGCGGGGTATTCCGCACTCGCGCCGAGATCGAGGGCATGTTCCCGGGCTTGGAGCTGGTTGAGCCCGGCCTGATCCGGTGCGTCGACTGGTGGCCCGACGGCCCGCGGCTCACGCCGCTTGACCCCGTGCGGGACTGCATCGTCGGAGCGGTCGGCCGCAAACCCTAGACCCCCGCCTGGAGTCCTTCAGTGCCTCGACATCTCGCCGTCGTGATGGCGTCGTTAGACAGCTACAGGCAACATGGATACTTGACGACACCGGAGGTGCGGCCATGATCAAACCCGATCCCACTGCATCCCATGATGCTGGCCAGGGTCGCCCCACTACCTGCCGCATCATGCTAGGTGTCCGCCTGCGCCGGCTACGCGAGGCCGCCGGGATCTCCCGCGCGGAGGCCGGTTACTTCATCCGGGGTTCTGAGTCGAAGATCAGCCGCCTCGAGCTCGGGAGGGTCAGCTTCAAGCCGCGGGACGTGACCGACCTGCTCACCATGTATGGGGTGGCAGATGTTGAGGAGCGGGAGGCGTTCCTTGAGATGGTCAAGCAATCCAACGAGCCTGGATGGTGGCATCGCTACACCGATCTGCTGGCCGACTGGTTCCAGGACTACCTGGGTCTGGAGGAGTCAGCCTCCCGGATCCAAATGTGTGAGCAACAATTCTTCCCCGGCCTGATGCAGACCGAGGACTACGCGAAGGCTATCGCAACCCACGGTTGGGCCGAGTTGGCGAGCCAGAGCGTGCAACGCCGGGTCGCGGTGCGAATGAAGCGACAGACGCTGTTCGCCCGACCGGATGCACCCAAACTGTGGGCGGTGATCGACGAGTCCGTGCTGCACCGGCCGATCGGCGGCAGGCGAGTAATGCTGGCTCAGATCGAGCACGCCCTCGAACTCAGCAAGCGGCCCAACATTACCCTGCAGGTTTTGCCCTACCTGCGCAGCGGATACGACGCCGAAGGTTCATTCACAATGCTGCGCTTCGCGGAGCCGGAACTGCCGGATGTGGTGTACATCGAGCACCTCAGCGGCGCACTATACCTGGACAAGCGACCCGATACCGAACTGTACGGCAGGGTATTCGACCGGCTGACGGTCAACGCTGAGACTCCCGACCACACCCAGCAGCTGCTGGCGAAGGCGCGCGCCGAAATCTGAGCGGCTTAGCGCGTCTCGAGCGGAAGGCGCAGGCTCCGCGCCGAGGGCGCGCCGACGTGGCTGAGCCGGGCCACCAGCGTGATCGTCTCGCCGTCGTCGAGCCCGGCGAGTGACCGCAGCCGGGAGGTTAACGCCTGCAGGCGGACGACGTAGGACGCCGCCACAACGCTAGTGAAGTCACTGTCGTCAACCGCGAACAGGCTGAGTGGCGACATGGGCTGGACGGCCAGGCCGGCGGCGTTGGCCGCGAGCCACAACCGCTGCATGGCGCTGCCGCCAGCGACATAAGAGTCCGGCCGGGTGTCCGGAACCGTGACCACAGCGAGCGCGGAGCTCGATCGAACACGCTCACGAGTCATCGTGCCGAGCGCACGTCCACCGTCCCACGTCGCGAGATGCGCCATCACGTCGGGGCGGCGGGCGATGGCGAGCGTGGCAAGGTCGGCTTCGTCCAGCTCGAGTGTCCGGACATCGATGCCTGTCTCGAGGGAGTCCTCGCCCGGCCACCGGAGCTCGCTGATCAACTCGTGGTGGAGCAACGGGGAGAGGAAACGGAGACGATCGGACTCGCCGAGAAGCTCGGCGTAGGCCGCGAGCTCGTCTGCTGAGGTGGTGATGTGCAGCCGGGCGCCTTCGCTCGCGACCTGGTGGTGCAGAGCCTCGATCACGGAGGGGTCGATGACCGACGGCTGACCAGGACGCCGGTTGGTGGTCCGATCGAGCATTCCGCCGTAGAACCCCGCCAGCTCAGCGTCCGTAGCGTTCCCGAAGTGGACGTCAACGACCAGGTCGGCGTCCTCCCCGTCCGGGAAACGATCGACCGATCCGAGGATGCCGTGCGCGGCGGCGGCGATGCGGGCGTTGAGCAGCGCGGCGCCGATGGCGACATAGCTCCCGCGAAAGCGCACGTCCATGGCACAGGTCCGGGTGCGGTTGAGCAGGATCCTGAGACGGCCCGCCTCCAGACGCAGCGTCCAGGGCTGCAAGTTGCCGCCGGAGGGGGCGAGGTTCGCCGCGTGCGCGACCGCCAGCGTGGGGTTGGCCGGTGGGGAGGGGATCACGACCGGGAACGGGCGTCCCTCGAAACGGCGGACCGGCTCGGACATCCGATCGAGGTGTGCCTCCAGATCGATCCGGACTCGTCCCGACGCGAGGTGCTCACCGCGACCCAGCCGGCGGATGGCTGCGGCGATGGTCGCCGCGCCCAGCGTGACGTCCCCACCGAGCTGGGGCCAGGTCGTGAGCGTCTCGCCGATCTCGGTCAAGGATGCCGCCATGCGGCTCGAGAGCTGCTCGGGCTCAAGGATCCGCAGGATGTGGGAGATCTTGTCGCGCGTCGGCAGGTCGGCCAGCTCGGCCGACTGGAGGCCACCGAGCAGGCCGTGGAACAGCGGACGGTCCGGCTCGAGGTCGAACCGCTCGACGTCGAGCAGGCCCCGATCGCTCGTCTCCATCAGGACCGGGATCCGGGAGCGCCGGGCCGCTTCGCGGACCAGCACCTTGAGGTCCAGGGAGTCGCATTCCTCGACCACGACGTCGAGGCCGTGGATGAACGATTCGATGTTGGCGGCCGTCAGGCCCTCCGGCACGACCTCTAGCCACAGATAGGGGTCCAGCTCGGCGATCCGCCGACTCACCACCGTCCCCTTGTTGAGGCCCAGGTCCAGCACGGTGGCCGGGATCCGGTTCAGGTTCGACAGCTCGATCGTGTCGAAGTCGGCGAGCCGAAGCTCGCCGCAGACACCCTCGAGCGCGAGCGCATGAGCAATGCTGTGACCGACGCTCAGGCCGACGACGCCGATGCGCAGCTGCGCGAGCCGATCCTGCTCCCATCGGGTGATCTTGTTCCGGTTCCGGTCGAGCCGCAGCTCGCGGAAAGCCACCGGCCCGAGCAGCCGGACCAACGTCCGGCGCCACGGGTAGTGGATCCAGCGCGGGCCCTCCTGCTCGGGGTCCGGCACGATCGGGGACCGCATCGTGCGGAGGTTCTCGAGCTGTTCGGCCCAGCGGTCGAGGACCTCGAGGGCGGGGTCAACCAAGAGCTCTCCGAGCCGGGCGGCGTCCTTGGCGACGCGCTCGTCGAGGATCTCCGCCCGCCACTCGTGGGAGGTCTCCGGATGCTGGCGACCCGGCTGCCCGGCGGAGATGGCCGGACGTGCGGCCTGGAGCTCGTCACGCTCACTGACGATCAGCGACCATTGGCCCGGATCGGACAGCTCCTGGAGACGATCGCGGTCCCACCACAGCAGGACGGTCTGGTAACGGTCATCCGGGTACGGCACGGGGGGCAGGCCGTCGAGTGCCCGGCCCCCCGTAGTTTCCCATCGCGGTGCGATCCCCGCCGCGCAGGTGGCCATCGCGAACTGGGCCCGAAACCAGTTCATGGCATGCACAGCGCAGCGGGCGAGGACATCGCTCAGACCCGGCCGGGGAAAGTCGACGTCGACCCATGCGCCCTTCATCTCAATGAGCCCGCGGCCCATTCGCTCATGTATCAGTGCACGCATGGCAGCCAGCTGCGGGAGCCCGTCGAGCTCACGCAAGGCGTACGCCTCCGAGGTGAACCGCAGGGGTCCGTGGCATCGGCCGCCCGCGACGACCCGGTCTGCCTCGTCGACGGCGACGTAGAACAACGACGTCGCCCGCCCGTCCTGGAACTCCTCGAGTCCCAGCGCGGGCAGGATGCCGTGAGCCTGGTACTGCCTCGTTGCACCGTCGAGATAGGACTGCCAGCGGTCCGCCCGCTCGAGGGGATGATGCGCCTCGACCCGGACACCGGACCGATGGTCAACGAAGCTCGCCAGGGGAGGGCATTCCTGCGCCAAGGCCATGCGTCCGACCTTCCGCGGCAATGCTTGGTCGGCGCAACGACTCAGTCTCGCTGTTCGCGCACCGTTCGTCCCTAGCCCCCAGAGGTGTTACACCCTGATAAGATAATGACGGATATATTTTACGAATTGTTTCAATTTTCTCAATGTCGCGTTGCGGTATCACCTGACAGTGACGCCGCGACACCTCGGCCCCAGTGTTATTACTTCTCCGCGCGGAACGTCCACTTTCAATTCTCGATGCCGATCATGTGGATGCTTTTGGCGTGTTTCACGCGGTTCTCCTACTGCCCTCATCGTGGCCCATCTGAGCTGAGACAACTCGTCTGTGTACAACTGTGGCCAAGTTCGACGTACGGGACGATGCGCTGCTGGGTGCACGCGGTGTCGCCGAACACAACACAGTAATGCGGGAGCACACGCTGCGTCCCTGGCAACAGCTGGCAACGGAGTTGCTGCCCACACCGCTGCGGACGGAGTTGCTCAAGCTCAAAACCGAGGACCAGCGAGGGTGCCCGGCAAACAACTGACGATCCCAGTCACGTTTTAGGCTCGGGATGGGGGCACGCAGCGCTGCGACCTGTGCATCCGGCAGAAAGTCGGTGCCATCGTGCTCAAGCCGGACGTCACCGGCGCGTGTGTGATCGTCCTGGACAAGGACGCCGCCACCGCGCTGAGCGACGTCCTGGCGAACTAGCTCGGATGAGCACCCGAGCGATGGCTTATGCAGCGCCCGCGTCGAGCAACTCTGGGCGTGAAGGCCGTCGCCGACTCGCACACTCTCGTTCACTACCTAGCCGGCATCAGAATCAACAGCCCCAGGCGTTCGGCCACTGACGAGTAAACCGCTCCCGGCGATTCACCACGCTGCGCTGGGGATCGGTGGCCATGGGGACACTCGGCGGCTTCGTGCTGGCCATGATGGTCATCACCGGCTTCGAGTGGGCCAGCGGCGAGACCGTAGGCGACCAGCCCGGCCCGCAGAAACCAGCAACCCCACCCCCGCCACCACTACCCCGGATGGTGGCAGCGGCGTTGAGCACAACCCGCCCAAGACCTCCAACAGGCCGACGCCTAGCGAGGTGACGCCGACCCCGCCTCTGATACAGCTCCCCGGCTTCGGGGGCTGATCCCCACGAAGCGACCGATCAGCCCTCACCGCCACGAGTGGGGTTCCCCACGCAACGGGCTGCACGGCGTGCTGTGGGCGTGCTACGACGGGTAAGCCCGATCAACCACGGTCAAC
>JBOHFG010000341.1:0-1195 GCA_050699575.1 Pseudonocardiaceae bacterium | reverse complement strand
TCGGCCGTCGGCTGCGGCTGATCCGCAATTCCCGGAAGAAGGGACTGCGGGTGATCGCTGGCCTGGCCGGGATGAGCAAGTCGAAGCTGTCCCTCATCGAGCGCGGAGAGATCGCGCTCGACAGCCGAGCCGAGATCGTGGCCTTGGCGAACGCGTTACAGATTGCACCGTCGGAGCTGACCGAGCTACCGGTACCAGCACCCTCCAACGGGCACGCTGATAGCGCCGTCGATACGGTGCGTCTCGCGCTGATGGCGGTCGGGCGCAACCGGCCCGGCGGGCAAGTGGTCTCGTTCGAGGAGTTGCGGGCGAGGGCAAACGCGATTGAAGGTGCCGACTACCGAAGTCGCGGCGTCGCGCTGCCGGGCCTTATCCGGGACTTGCACACCACCCTGGCTGCTGGGCGGGACGTGGCCGAGTTGCTTGACCTGGCGGTGATGGTGCATGCCCAAACCACCCGCGGCTGGTTGTACGTCGTGGGCGCTCCGCTGGACCTGCGGAGAGAGGCGGCGACACTGGCCCAGCGGATGGCGGAGGAGCGCGACGACCCGGCCGCGCTGGGTGTCGCCGCGTGGGGTGCTGTGATCGAGATGGTCGCAGCCGGTGCCTTCGACCTGGCCCAGGGTGAGCTGGACTCGGTGACCGTGCCGACCAACAGTCCGGAGTCGATGCAGCTCGCGGGGATGCTCGCGTTGTCCGGGTCGCTGGTGGCCGCTGCGGACAAGCGGCCTGGTGATGCGAATGCCGCGCTGGAGTACGCCGCTGAGCTGGCGCAGCGCACTGGTCAAGGCAACGCCTACTTGATGGGGTTCGGGCCAACGAACGTGGGCCTATGGCGCATGGCTGTGGCACTGGAGATCCGGGACTACGGAAGTGCCGCCACCATCGCGGAGGGCTTGAACCCGAAGGCGCATCCCAGCCGGGAGCGCCGGGCCACGTATTGGATGGACTACGGCCGGGCGCTGGCCCGGCTGCGGGGCCGCCAAGACGACGCTGTGAAGGCGCTCCGCATCGCCGAGGAGCTGTTCCCGATGCGAGTGCTCCGCAACCCGTTCGCCCGGGACGTCATCGGTGAGCTGCTTGTGCGCTCGCGTCGGGACACGGTCGGGCGGGAGTTACGGGGGATGGCGTATCGGGCGGGTCTGTCGGTGTAGTTCCTCCGGTGATGTCCAATCTTTTGGACACCCGGCCGCTG
>JBOHFG010000340.1:0-16093 GCA_050699575.1 Pseudonocardiaceae bacterium | reverse complement strand
ACGTCATAGTACAGCGCGGCATGATCGAGATCGACGGCCGAGAGCGCGCCGGGCAAGGCATCGAGCACCGCGCGATGGCGGGGGTCCGGGCCGTGGATGATCGCGGAGAGCACCGCCAGCTCCGGGGCGGCGACCGCCTCCTCGGTGCCGGTCACCACCGGCATCCGATCGGGCCCCACCACCAGCGGCGCCACCACGGCGCCGGGGTGCCCGAGTGGGATCGGCGCAGCACACCAGACGGCAACGGCCTGGTCGAGACAGACCACCACCAACACCACCGGGCACCGTAACCGCCCGCGCAACGTGATGAGATAGATCGGCCAGCTCCACCGCTTATCGGGGTCACGACGCAGCTGCACCTCGATCACCACGGCCAACACCGGCTCATCACCCACCGACAACGTGACCACCGTGTCCGCCCGGTACTCCGTGGGCACGACGTCAGTGAGCTCACCGGGCTCGACCCGAGCCTGCTCGAACCGCGGCAGCACCTGTCCGAGCGGACCGCCCAGGAGTGTCGCGACCAGAACCGGCCGGACACGAAAGATCTCTACCAACGTCTCGTGCAGGCTCGACGGCATGATCGCGACACTACGAGCACACACCGACAGTTCCGAACTAGTCACGAGCGGGGCGTCCACAGCGATCCAACGCTAGAGATTGTGATCGTAGCTGGGGGCAATCATCATGCCTACTCTGAGACTCCGGCGCACACCGGTTTCCTGCTCGACAGCGACGCCCGACCCGAGGGGTCCTGCATTCAGCGGGCCCAGCGGGGTTATTCGCACCTCGTTTACCCCGCTGGGCCCGCTGAATGCGGGGCTGGTCACTCTTGGGACGCGGCGGTGGCGGTGAGTGCCTGGGTGGGCCGGGTTTTCTCGTGCTGGCTGGGGCCCGCCGCGAGGTGATGGCAGTCAGAATTCGCAAGTTTACTACTCCCCCGGCCCCGGGTTCGTCGTGTGTCGTCAGGTCAAGGGGTGGGTCCAATCGCTGTCGGGGTGCTCGCACCACACTTGTTGCTCGTCGGGAGTCACGGTGAGCCCGAGTGCGGCTGGTGGGGGTTGGCCGAGTCGGGTCCAGGTGTGGTGGGCGGTACGATGGCTTACCGCCCAGGAGCAGGTCAGCCAGCGCCTCCGCGATGGGGAGGTCGACCACATAAGTGAGCCACCCCCACTCACCGTTGGCGTTGGCCTCGAGAAAATAGTGCTCACCAGCAGTAGTCCGGACCAGGTCAAACGCGGCGAACGCCAGACCAGTAGCGGTGAGGTAGGAGCGTAGCCCGGCGGCCACGTCCTCGGTACCTCGCGACGACCTCGTAGTCAAGGCTGCCGTAGCCGCGGCGCCAGTCCACCCGCGCCGCCTGGGTACGAGCCCGGATCGCCACCGAGAACAGACGCTCACCCACAGCCGTGACCCGCAGGTCGGCGTCCTTGTCCGCGATATAGCGCTGGAACTGGTTGGCCGTCACCCCCACCGCCCCCGCGTCCAGCCACTGCTCGACCATAGCCGGATCCAGCAAGGTCGCGTACACCGCCCGCGGTGCGTCCGAGGTCCACAGCGCCCCAGGTGACATCGGCTTGTACACTACCGGCCCACCGACCGCGACAAACTCTCGAACCTGCTCGGGCGAGCTACTGACCAGCGTCTCTGGGACACTCAGGCCACAAGCCGCCGCCAACCGCAACTGCCCCGGCTTGGCCGAGGCGTCGGCGATCCTGGCCGGATGCGACACCCACCGACACGGCAGGCACGACAGCAAACCCCCCACACCGTGGTGAGCTTCCGCCTCGGCGAACCGTCGGTCCGCGGGCGCTAGGACGCCCTCGCCGCGGCCGCCGAGCACGTCACCGTGTCGGCACGGGGGTGGCTGTAACCGAATCGGGTTGACAGACCGTGCCCGGCCCCGGCACTGTGCCGCGGGTCAGGTAGGCATCCACAGCGGTGTCGAGGCACCTGCTACTCCGACCGTAGGCGATGTGCCCGTCACTGTTGTAGGTGAGCAACACCGCAGAGCCCAACTGGGCGGCCATGGCCTGAGCCCACGGATACGGGGTAGCCGGATCATGGGTGGTGCCCACCACCAGGATCGGTGGTGACCCCGCGTAGCTGATCGGATGCGGTTGGGTCTGCGCCGGGATCGGCCAGTACGCGCACCCCAGCTCCTTCCAGGCGCGGAAGGCACCCATCAGGGGGGAGGCCCGTTCGAAATCGGGCAGCTCCGCCTGCAGGTCGGCCACCGAATGCACACCGGGGCGGTCCAGGCAGCTGATCGCGCGGTAAGCCTGGGACTGGTTGGAGTAATGCCCGGTCTTCGGATCACGCCCGTAGTGCAGATCGGACAGGGCCAGCAGTTCTCGCCCGTCACCGGCCATGGCCATCGTCAGAGCATGTCGCAGGTCCGGCCACGATCGGACACCGCGGTACATGGCGACCAGCACCCCGCCCTGGGCTCGCGCTCTATCGAGCCGACGGTCGGTGCTGGTGGGCAGCGGACGAGCCTGGGTCGAGGCGAAGAAAGCCGCCAACTGCTGCCCCGCGGCACTCGGGTCGGTGCCCAGCGGACACTCAGGATGGGTCACGCAGTCGGCGATGAACCGGGTGAGCTCGTCTTGGAAGCCGCCGGCCTGTCCGATAGCGAGCTGGCGGGAGGTCAGGGTCGGGGGCACTGGAGCGTCGAACACGGCTCGGGCGATGTGGGCCGGGAACAACTCGGCGTAGACCGCACCCAGGTAAGTGCCGTAGGAGGCACCGAGGTAATATATCTGCCGGTCGCCGAGCACAGCACGCAAGATGTCCATGTCGCGGGCGGTGTTCGGGGTGCCCACGTAAGGCAGCAATGCGGCGGAATGAGCCTGGCAGCCCGCGTCGAAGCTTTTGCCCCCGGCCACGACCGATGTCTGCTCGGCTGGGGTGGTGGGGTCCGGGTCCAGGGCCACGAACTGGTCGAGCTGGGTGTCGGACAGGCAGGTGACCGGTGCACTGCGGCCCACTCCGCGGGGGTCGAAGCCGACGATGTCGAAGCCGGCCCGCAGCTGCGGGCCGAAATGCGATGGCTGGGCGGGATAGTTTTGCTCGATGAACTTCACACCTGATGCGCCCGGACCGCCGGGGTTGGTGATCAGCGAGCCGATCCGGTGCGCGGGGTCAGTTGCCTGCTTGCGGACGACCGCGAGCCGGATGGTGTCCCTGTCCGGTGTGATGTAATCCAGCGGCACCGTCAACGAGGCGCACTCGAAGATCTTGTCGCAGCTCGACCAGGACAGTTTCTGGTCATAAAAGCTGCGCAACGCGGCGGGCACGTCGGTGGCTACCGGGTTGGATGTGAGGGGCTGGGGCGTGGTGAGCCGGGAACAGCCGGCGGCCAAAACCAGTATCAGCGCCAGCCCAGCGCTGACCACCGGGCGCAAACACTTCAGCGGCCTCGCGGCCAGGGCCGTGGGAGTTGGCAGACGCTGAGCTTCGATTATCCTCAAATCCAGGCACACCAGCGACCCCCAACATCCGACACAGTTACTCTACTCGGCGGGGCGGGCCTCGGGGTGCTGCAGCGCAAGTTCAGCCCTATTGCCACTCGACGTCCGCACGTCGCCGCCACTGCCCGGGAACACCGGAGGGCAGTGACCCGAGACGGTCGCACTGAGGTACTACTGGCCGAGGCCCGCGCCGCGCTCGCGGAGTACATTGAGGTGTACGGCGAACCCGATGAGGCCGCCATGGCCGAGACCCGCGCCCGGCTCGACAAAGCCGGTGTCGGCCAGCGGGAGACCACAGACGAAGCAGCCGCCCGGATGGCCGCGCTAGCCCGGTTGCGGGGCAAGCTTCCCGTCGAGCCCCAACGACGCGCCGGATGAGTCTCCAGCGACGCATCATCCTCGACGCCGGGGCACTCATCGACATCGAGACAGATCCCCGTGGCGAGACCTTCCGTAGCTGCGTGAATGCTTTCGAGGACGGTTACCGCCCCTACCTGCCTAGCGTGGTGCTCGCCCAGGCCTGGCGAGACCACACCCGGCAACATCCGTTGCGGATGGCACGCCGGCTGTGCACCGTGCTGCCTTTCACCGAACACACCGCGGAGGATGTCGGACGTCTCCTCGCCCGCAGTCGCACCTCTGACGTCGTCGACGCGGCGGTGATCGTGGCCGCCATCGAGCACAATGCCGCAGTGCTCACCTCCGACCCCAAAGACCTCGCCAAGCTCGCCAGTGCCGCCGAGTACCCGGTCCGCCTGCTCACCGTCTGACACCGGAGAGCTCGCTGCGAACGTGCCGCCATCAGCACACAGTGTACCACCACTTTCCTTGGTGGTACACTCGCTGATATGCCAACTACTCGACCGCGATACCAGGTCACCGAGACCCCTGCGGTCGCGCGCGCGATCGACCTGGCTGCTCAGCGGTGGCCAGGAGAGCCGAGGTCCAAGCTTCTGCTTCGCCTGCTCGATGTCGGTGGGGCCGCGCTGGAACAGCGCCAGGCCACCGCGATCCGGGATCGGCAAGTCGCGGTTGACGCAAGCAGCGGGAAGTATCCCGACGCCTTCAGCGCTGGTTACCTCGCTGAACTGCGCCAGGACTGGCCCGAGTGATCGCACTGGACGCCAGCGTCCTCATCGCCCATCTGTACCCACACGACGCGCACCATGCCGCAGCGACCCAATTCCTCAGCGAAGCGGCCGACGAGGCGCTCGTTGTCCACACGCTCACCCTCGCCGAGGTACTAGTGGGCGGCGTCAGGGTCAACCGAGGCCAAGAAATGCTGGGCGACCTGCACGCCGTCGGGGTTCAGGTCGCCCAGCACAGCGATGACCAGCCGCTCCGACTGGCGAACCTGCGGGCCACAACCGGCCTGAAATTGCCCGACTGCTGCGTGCTGGACACGGCGCTGAGCAATGCCGCGACGTTAGCAACATTCGACACAACGCTAGCCGGGGCAGCCACTCAGCTCAACGTCACAGTCTTTCCCTAGCACGTTCACCCAGCGGATCTGCGCGCGAACCGACACACTGGGAGCACGACAAACCTAGGGAGGACGTGACCGTGCAGGCGGCAGACCATGCCACGTCAGCGCCACCGGCCGACGAGCTGCGCCGGCTGCTGGCCGGCGAGCACCACGACCCGCATTCGGTGCTCGGCACGCACCCGCATCCGCAGGGCACCGCGATCCGGGTGCTGCGCCCGCACGCCGATGAAGTGACGGTGCTCGCCGAGGGTCAGGAGTACTCGCTCCAGCATTGCACCGGGAGCCTGTTCCATGGCGTCATCCACGAGCTTGGCGACTACCGGCTGCGGGTGCGCTACGCCGACCACACCGAGGTCACCGATGACCCGTACCGCTGGCTGCCCACGGTCGGCGACGTCGACCTGCACCTCATCGGGGAAGGTCGCCACGAGCAGCTGTGGGAGGTGCTCGGCGCGCACCTGCGGACCTATCCCACGCCCGGTGGCGTGGTCGTGGGAGCGTCCTTCGCGGTGTGGGCCCCGCATGCCCGGGGGGTACGGGTGTGCGGGGACTTCGACGGCTGGTCCGGGGTGGCCACCCCGATGCGATCGCTGGGCTCATCGGGGGTGTGGGAGATCTTTCTGCCCGGCGTGGGCGCCGGCACCCGGTACAAGTTCCGCCTGCTGGGTCCGGACGGGAGCTGGCACGAGAAGGCCGACCCGATGGCCCGTGCCACCGAGGTTCCGCCGAATACCGCCTCAGTGGTCGCCGGCCCGTCGACCCACGAGTGGCGCGACGCACAGTGGCTTGCCGACCGGGCGGAAGGCCAGGTCACGGCCAAGCCGATGAGCGTCTACGAAGTACACCTGGGCTCCTGGAGACCGGGGCTGGACTACCCCGAGCTGGCCCACCAGTTGGTCGAGCACCTGCGAATGACCGGGTTCACCCACGTCGAGCTGCTCCCGGTGGCCGAGCACCCCTTCGGCGGTTCCTGGGGCTACCAGGTCACCTCCTACTACGCGCCGACGTCACGGTACGGCTCCCCGGACGACTTCCGCTACTTCGTCGACACCCTGCATGCGGCCGGGATCGGGGTGCTCATGGACTGGGTACCTGCGCACTTCCCGCGCGATGAGTGGGCACTGGCCCGCTTCGACGGCGCGCCCTGCTACGAGCACCCCGACCCCCAGCGCGCCGCGCACCCGGAATGGGGAACCCTGATCTTTGACTACGGGCGCAACGAGGTCCGCAACTTCCTGGTGGCCAACGCGCTGTACTGGCTGGCGGAGTTCCACCTCGACGGCCTGCGGGTGGACGCCGTGGCGTCGATGCTCTACCTGGACTACTCGCGCCAACCGGGCGAATGGTCACCCAACGAGCTCGGCGGACGGGAGAATCTGGACGCGGTGGCCTTCCTGCAGGAAATGAACGCCACCGTCTACAAGCGACACCCCGGGGCAGTGACGATCGCCGAGGAATCCACCGCCTGGCCCGGCGTCACCCGGCCGACACACGTGGGCGGCCTGGGCTTCGGCTTCAAATGGAACATGGGTTGGATGCACGACACCCTCGGCTACACCGGCCACGATCCGGTGCACCGCGGCTACCACCACAGCGAGATGACTTTCTCGCTGATGTACGCGTGGAGCGAGAACTTTGTGCTGCCGCTGTCCCACGACGAGGTGGTGCACGGCAAGGGCTCACTGTGGAGCCGGATGCCGGGCGATGACTGGAACAAGGCCGCCAACTTGCGGTGCCTGCTGGCCTATCAGTGGGCCCACCCCGGCAAGCAACTGCTGTTCATGGGTGGCGAGCTCGGGCAACCCACCGAATGGGCAGAGAGCCGGTCGCTGGACTGGAACCTGCGCCACCATCCACTGCACGGCGGCGTGCTGGCCTTGGTCGGCGACCTCAACACCACTTACCGATCACATCGCGCGCTCTACAGCCAGGACACCACCCCGGCCGGCTTCGAGTGGATCGACGCCAACGATGCCTGGGGAAACGTCTTGAGCTTCCTGCGCTGGGGCGATGACGGATCCGTGCTGGCCTGCCTGACGAACTTCGCCGGGCACCCGCACGAGGGCCACCGGATCGGGCTACCCCGTCCGGGACGCTGGCGTGAGGTGCTCAACACCGACGCCGAGAGCTACGGCGGCTCCGGCGTCGGGAACCTCGGTGAGGTGGTCGCCGACGAGACACCGTGGCACGGCCGGCCCTACTCCGCGGTCCTGCGGCTACCACCGGCCGGTGCGCTCTGGCTCGCCCCCGCCGCGGCGGTAGAATGGTGACCACCGGTTCCGCGGGGTAGTTGATCGGTGGGCCAGCAGGGTGGGAGAGCACCACACAGACGTAGCTGGTGAGCAGGAAAACAACTCCCCTTCGGCGGCGCTCGCCTGGGAGTGGACCCGCGCCCTCATCACGGCCTCCTACGTGCCGATGGCGCCATCCGACATCCGGCACTATGTACGGGATCTCACCCAGCGGCTGGTGACCGCCCTCTCCGGCCCTTCGGTGGACACCCAGGCCGCATCCGACGTCGGCGCCCGGCTGGTCGCCGGGGGATTCACCGGTACGCAGAGCCTGCCTCGGACATTCGAGGTGCTCGGCAGAGGCTTGCCCGCCGCCTGCAGCGCGGCACCCGGCGAACCCCCGCCGTCCTGTGGCCGGATCATCGAGCTACTTGGTGCGCTGGCTGCCGGCTACACGTGGGCACTGCGCGACCACGTGGTGCACCAGCAGGAAGAGATCAAGCGGGCGCTGTCCCTGGCTTGGCAGGACGTCGAACGGAAGCTGCGGGCCAGCGAGGCCCGGTTGCGGGAAGCGCTCGACGACCTGCCGCTGCTCGAGCAGCGGCTGAGCTACCAGTCACTGCATGACCTGCAGACCGGTCTGCCGAATCGGCAGTACCTGCGCACCCACCTGGAAAAGGTGCTCGCGCTGCACGAGCCGTCGGCCGTGGTCACGTTGCTGCACCTCGATCTGGACGGTTTCTCCGCAATCACGGACGGGCTGGGTTATCAGACCGGTGACCAGCTGCTGGACGTGGTAGCCAGGCGGCTGGAAGCGGTGGTCGCGGGTCGGCCGGCAATGGTTGCCCGGCTCGGCAACGACGAGTACGCGATCCTCCTCGAACCCGAGGATCCAGTCCCGGATGCCGGTGCCCTGACCGAGATCATCAATACCGAGCTGGCCAAGCCGTTCCCCATCGACGGGATCGGGGTGGCGGTCACCGCGACCGTCGGCGTTGTGCAGCGCCGGGTCGCGGGGACAAAGCCCGAGGAGCTGATCCGCGCCGCCAGCGCCACGCTGCGCCGGATCCGCGCCCGGGCTACGCGGCAGTGGACCCTGTTCGACCCCGACGTCGATGCCGCCGACCGCACTGAGCTCCGGCTGGCCGCCACGATGCCCGGCGCGCTGCAGACCGGCGAACTCCACGTGACCTACCAGCCAGTGGTCACGTTGCAGGACCACCGGCTGGTGCGCATCGAGACAGCGCTGCGCTGGCAGCACCCGCAGCTCGGCGAGCTGTCCGGCGAGCAGTGCATGCAGGCTGCCGAGCGGACCGGCGTCGTGCATGACGTCAGCCAGTGGTTGCTGCGCACGGCTGCCGAGCAAGCCATGTCCTGGCGCCAGCGCATCGGTGACCACATCCCGCCGGTGGTGGTCAACCTCACGCCGTCCCAAGCGCAGGACCCCGACCTGGTGGCGAGGGTCCAAGCGGTGCTGGACGAGACCGGCCTGACGGCAGCAGCATTGGAGCTGCGGGCGCCGGCGGCAGCGATTCGCACGGTCACCGGTGAGCTCGCCGGCGTGGGTGGCCGGCACGCCGAGGACAATGTGCGGGTGTTGACCGGGCTCGGCGTGCGCGCCGGGCTCTATGACTTCGGTGGTGGCATCGGCGCACTGCGCTGCCTGGCGGACCTCTCGCTACGCACGGTACGGATCGCCCCACCGATCTCCCAGCAGGTGGCCGACGATCCGTCCCGGATCCTGTCCCAGGCGGCACAGGCGTTGGTGCACATCGTCCGCGCCGCCGGGATCGATGTGGTCGCCTTCCCGGTGGACAGCGCGGAGCAGGCCGCGTGCTGGCCATGGATCGGCGCCAACTGGGCGCTCGGCGCGCTGTTCGGCACCCCAGGCCCACCGGTCAGCGTTGAACCGTGGCTCAACGCTGACCCGTGAGGGTCAGAACAAGGCGCGAGCCAGCGCGCGGCGCGCTGCGGTGACCCGGGGGTCATCAGGACCGAAGAGCTCGAACAGCTCGACCAGGTGCGCCCTGGCCCGGTTACAGTCGTCTCCGGTCAACCGCTGCACGGCGCCAACCAAACGCTCGAATGCTCGCTCCGGCTGCTGAGCGAGCACCTCGGCATCCGCCGCGGCAATCTGCGCGTCGACGTCGTCGGGTGCGGCATCAGCCCTGGCCACAGCTGAGGGGTCCACCGATTCAGCTCGCGCCAGGAAACGAACCTGGGTCAGCGCGACCCTGGCCTGCTCGTTGGCCGGCTCGGTGGCCAGAATCTGCTGGTAGGCCGCCTCGGCAGCGGCATAGTCCCCGGCCGTCAGCGCGGCCTCGGCGGCGCTGAACCGGGGATCCTCGGGTTCGGCTGGCGGCTGGGCACCGCCGTCGCCCTCAACTGTCCGGATACCCGGCAGCTGATCACGCAGCGCGTCGAGCAGCGCGGTGATCCACTCCTTCACCTGCGGCTCAGGCCGAGCGCCGGTGAAGGCATCGACCGGCTGGCCGCCGGCGAAGGCGACGACAGTGGGGAGGGACTGGACGCCGAAGAGCTGGGCGACCCGTTGGTTGGCGTCGACGTCAACCTTGGCCAGCACCCAGGCACCACCACCGGCCTTGGCCAGCCGTTCGAGCACCGGGGACAGCTGCTTGCACGGATCGCACCAGCTCGCCCACAGGTCCACCAACACCGGTACCTGCATGGAGCGGTCGACCACGTCGGTCTGGAAGCTGCGCTCAGTGACATCGAGGACCCACGTGGTGTCCCCGCCGGCCGAGGGGGCAGCGCGCCGACCTGCCGAATCGGCCCGCGCCTTGAAGGCAGAGAGATCGACGGCACCGGGCATGACAACCGCCTGCTGTGGGTTAGGCCTGCGCACATCACCAATCCTGGCATACCGCTCGGACGGTTGAACCGGCAACAGGGTTCAGAAGCGGGCCGGCTCCCGGTACTCACCCCACTGCGCCTTGAGCGCCCCACAGATCTCACCGAGGGTGGCCTCGGCCCGCACCGCGTCGAGCATCGGCTCGATGAGGTTGCCGGCACCGTTTGCCACCTCCACCAGGGCCGCGAGGGCCCGGTGTACGGCGAGCTGGTCGCGCTGCGCGCGACGCTGTGCCAGCACCTGGCGCTGCGCGCGTTCCACTTCGTGGCAGACCCGGAGGATCTCTAGCTCCTCGGTGATCGATCCGGTGAGCGTGTTCACCCCAACGATCTTTTTGTCGCCCTTCTCCAGCGCGTGCTGGTAGGCGAACGCCGCGTCAGCGATCTCGCCGGTGAACCAGCCGTCCTCGATACCGCGCAGGATGCCCGACGTCATCTCACCGATTGGGTGCCGGCCCGAGGGCACCGCGGCCGCGGCCATGGTTCGGATCCGGGCGAAGATCCGCTCGGCGTCAGCTTCGATCCGGTCGGTCAGCGCCTCGACGTACCAGGAGCCGCCCAGCGGATCGATCACATTGGCCACCCCGGACTCCTCCATGATCACCTGTTGGGTGCGCAGGGCGATCTCCGCGGCGCGCTCGCTGGGCAGCGCCAGGGTTTCGTCCAAGGAGTTGGTGTGCATCGAGTTGGTACCACCCAACACCCCGGCCAGGGCTTCGATCGTGGTACGCACGATGTTGTTGTAGGGCTGCTGCGCGGTGAGCGAGACACCCGCGGTCTGGGTGTGAAAGCGCAGCCACAGCGCCTTGTCGCTGGTGGCGCCGTAGACCTCGCGCATCCAGCGGGCCCAGATCCGCCGGGCGGCGCGGAACTTCGCGATCTCCTCGAAGAAATCCACCTGCGCGTCGAAGAAGAAGGTCAGGCCACTGGCGAAACGGTCGACGTCGAGCCCGCGGGAGCGGCCCAGCTCCACGTACCCGAAACCATCGGCCAGGGTGAACGCCAGCTCCTGCGCCGCCGTCGCGCCGGCCTCTCTGATGTGGTAGCCAGAGATCGACAACGGCTTGTAGGCCGGAATGTTCTCGGTGCAGTACTCCATTAGGTCCCCGATGAGCCGCAGGTGCGGCTCCGGGATGAACAACCACTCCTTCTGGGCGATGTACTCCTTGAAGATGTCGGTCTGCAGGGTGCCGTTGAGCGTGGTGATGTCCGCGCCCTGTCTTTCCGCGGCGACCAGGTACATGCAGAACATCGGCACCGCCGGACCCGAGATCGTCATGGACGCGGTGACCCGCTCCAGCGGGATGCCATCGAACAGCACATCCAGATCGGCGGCGCTGTCAATCGCCACGCCGCAGTGCCCGACCTCGCCGAGGCTGTGCGGATCGTCGGAGTCGCGTCCCATCAGGGTGGGCATGTCGAAGGCCACCGAGAGCCCACCGCCGCCGCCCCGCAGTATCTTCCGGTAGCGCTCGTTGGTCTGCTGGGCATTGCCGAAGCCAGCGAACTGGCGGATCGTCCAGGCGCGTCCGCGGTAGCCGGTGGAGTGCACCCCGCGGGTGAACGGGTACTCCCCTGGCCAGCCGATCCGCTCGAACCCCTCGACGGCGTCGCCCTCGCGCGGCCCGTACACCGGGTCAAGCTCGACGCCGGACAGGGTGGTGAAGTCCGCGTCACGCAGCCGGCCCGCCGCCCGCGCCTGAGCGTAGCGGCGCCACCAGCGCTCCCGACCGGCCCGCGGATCCCTGTGCTGAGCGTCGTACGGTGTCATGCCAGCCTCTCCACAAGTTGTCTGGCTTTCAATGATAGGACTTCCTACCACTTCTGAACACCGCTGTCTGTACTGTTCCGCCAGGCTCAGCCGCCTTGAGGGGTGTTCCGCACCACGACGCTCACCCGGTGTCCCCATTCTGGAACGCCACGCGGTGCTTTACGGTTCAGCCATGGCGTCGGAACATCCCCTGCCGTTCGATCCGATCGATCGAGCCGCACGGATCTGGCAAGACCGCATCGGGCCAGCCGCGGTGATGGCCGCGGTCACCAACGTGATGCGCGTGCAGCAGATCCTGCTCTCCGCTGTGGATGCCGCGCTGCGCCCACACGGCCTGACCTTCGCTCGGTACGAGGCGTTGGCGCTGCTGGTGTTCTCCCGTCAGGGCAGCCTGGCGATGAGCGTCATGGGCCGGCGGCTTCAGCTGCACCCGACCAGCGTGACCAACATCGTGGACCGGTTGCAGGCCGATCACCTCGTGGAGCGCGCTTGCCACCCCACCGATCGGCGCACCACGATGGTCACGATCACCGAAGCCGGCCGGCAGCGCCAGAAGACGGCCACCGTGGCGCTCACCGACATCGACTTCGGCCTCGTCGGGCTGGACGACGCCCAGACCACCCAGCTCACCGCGCTGCTCACCCAGGTGCGCCGCGCCGCGGGCGACTTCACCGACTCGTGAGTGGCCCCGTAGTGACCCTGAGGGCTATAACACTGTTTGCCACTCACGAGCCGCCGACGGCGGTCACCACATCATCGATGTGCACGTAACGGAGGCCATTGCCAATCCGCTTCCACCGCAGGTCGTTGCCAACGACCACCGCAGCTGAGCACAGCGCCGTCGCGCAGATCAACGCATCGGGCGTGCGTAGACCGTGCTCCGCGCGCAGCGCCGCCGCCCGCTCGGCGACCGCGAGATCCACTGGCAACACCGTGCAGAGCAGGCCCATGAACAGCCGTACGGCAGCTTCGGCCTCCCGGTCAGCCGCCCGCAGCACTCCGGTGAGCAGCTCGGTTACCGTGACCGTTGAGATCACCAGATCGACCGCTCCGGTCTGCGCCGCGGCAACCACCGGGAGCAGCACCGCACACCGCGGATCGGCCGCAGGGCGCTCCAGGTAGTAGATGCACGCCGTCGTGTCGAAGACCACCCGACCTGCCGCCAAACCGTGGGCCCCCAAATCGTGGGCCTTCAGGTCCACGAAGAGCGCTCGGCATCCACGTACTCCCGCCCGTCACCGTAAACGTCGGCGACGGAGCCGGCCAGCGCGTCAGCCGCCGAGTCGGGCCGACGAACCAGCATGACGCCGTCTCGTACCGGCACGACGAGCAACTGCGTCCCCGGCTGCAGATCCAGCTCCCTCAGCAGTGCGGCAGGGATCGTGACCTGGCCCTTGCCGCTCACCGTCGTCGTTCGCATGCGCCCAACCCTATCGCAATACCAAGCGAATCGCACCGAAGTACTTGGTGTCGCCTTCGGCGACCCGTGAGTGGCATTGCGGGCTATAACACTGTTTGCCACTCACGAGCCGCGCACGCGGCCAGCTCGTCGGCCGCTCGGTAGACGTCGAGCTCGCCCGCCACGACTCGCTTGGCCAGACCATTCAGCGCCCCAGGCGCGCCACGGCCCCGGAGCGCGTCGCCGAGCGTGCCGCGCAGCCGCGCCAGCGCGATGGCCTCGATCTCGGCCTGCGCCCGGCGCTGCCGGCGGGTGTGCAGCTCACCATGGCTGCGCATCCACCCCCGGTGCTCCTCGATCGCCCCGACGAAGTCCTCGACGCCCTCACCCGTGGTGGCCACCGTGGCAACGATCGGCGGCCGCCAGCTCGGGCCCGCCGTGCCCCGCCGGCCGAGCGAGATCATGTACTTGAGGTCCCGGACGACCTGCTCAGCGCCCTCCCGGTCGGACTTGTTCACCACGAAGACGTCGGCGACTTCGAGGATTCCCGCCTTGGCCGCCTGGATCCCGTCACCCGCCCCGGGTGCGAGCAGCACCACGGTGGTGTCGGCCAGCGCGACGACCTCCACCTCAGACTGGCCAACACCCACGGTCTCCACCAGCACCACGTCGCAGCCGGCGGCGTCCAGCACCCGCAGCGCCTGCGGGGTCGCCCAGGCGATGCCGCCGAGGTGTCCCCGAGTGGCCATCGAGCGGATGAAGACACCCTCGTCGGTCGCGTGTTCCTGCATCCGTACCCGGTCACCGAGCAGCGCGCCCCCCGAGAACGGCGAGGACGGGTCGACGGCGAGCACGCCCACCCGCTTGCCGGTCGCGCGCAACGCGGTGACCAGCCCGCTGACGGAGGTCGACTTGCCCACACCGGGCGCGCCGGTGATGCCGACGACCTGGGCCCGCCCGGTGTGGCGGGCCAGCGCGGCGGCGATCTCCCGCAGTTCCGGGGCACCGTCCTCGACCAGCGAGATGAGCCGGGCGACCGCCCGGGCCTGACCTTGCCGCGCGCGCAAGACCAGCTCGCCGATGTCGTGGCGGCGAGAGCTCACGCCGCGTCGTCGCGGGGCACCCGCAGGATCAGCGCGTCACCCTGGCCACCGCCGCCGCACAGCGACGCCGCACCCACGCCGCCACCGCGGCGGCGGAGCTCCATCGCCAGGTGCAGCGCCAGCCGGGCACCGGAGGCGCCGATCGGGTGCCCCAGCGCGATCGCCCCGCCGTTGGGGTTGACCCGCTCCGGGTCGATGTCGAGCTTGCGGGTGGACACCACACCCACTGCGGCGACCGCCTCGTTGATCTCGACGATGTCGAGGTCGGTCACCGTGATGCCCTCCTTGGCGCAGGCCGCCAGCACCGCGTTGGCGGGCTGCTCGTGCAGGCTGGAGTCGTCGGGCCCGGCCACCATGCCGTGCGCCCCGATCTCAGCCAGCCAGGCCAGGCCCAGTTCCCGCGCCTTGGCCTTGCTCATCACCACCACCGCGGCGGCCCCGTCGCTGATCGGTGAGGACGAGCCGGCGGTGATCGTGCCGTCAGCGGCGAACGCCGGGCGGAGTTTGCCCAGGCTCTCGGCGGTGGTCTCTGGCCGAATGCCTTCATCGGCCGCCACCACGACCGGGTCACCCCTGCGCTGCGGCACACTCACCGGGGTGATTTCCTGCGCGAACAGTCCACTGGCCGCGGCGCGACCGGCCCGCTGGTGGGATTGCGCGGCGAACTCGTCCTGCTCGGCCCGGCTCAGCTGGTGGCGCGCGCTGCGCTTCTCGGTGGAGGCGCCCATGGAGACCTGGTCGAAGGAGTCGTGCAGACCGTCGTAGGCCATGTGGTCGATCATGGTGACATCGCCGTACTTGAACCCGGCGCGCGACTTGGCCAGCAGGTGCGGCGCCTGGGTCATCGATTCCTGCCCACCGGCCACGATGATGTCGTACTCACCGGCCCGGATCAGCAGATCGGCCAGCACGATCGCGTTCAACCCGGACAGGCACACCTTGTTGACGGTCAGCGCCGGCACGTGCATGCCGATGCCGGCATGCACGGCCGCCTGACGCGCGGGGATCTGGCCGGCCCCCGCGGTGAGCACCTGACCCATGATCACGTACTGCACCCGCTCGGGCGCCACGCCGGCGCGCCGCAGCGCGCCCTTGATGGCGAACCCACCGAGCTGGGCGGCGGAGAAGTCCTTGAGCTGGCCGAGCAGCCGCCCCATCGGGGTGCGAGCTCCGGCCACGATAACGGAACCGGCCATGGCGCAACCTCCGGCGTGAGTTTAATCAGGGCTGTATTTCGACCCTACCGCGCGCAATGGCCGCGCTGCGGTGAGCCGACAAGGACAGCCCGACCGGCCGTACCCTGCACCCTATGGCGCCACTTGAGCCCGCCCTCACGTCCCTCGTCACCGCGATTGACCACGTCGGCATCGCGGTACCTGATTTCGATGCGGCCGTGGAGTTCTACCGCGGCACGTTCGGGTTGGAGCTGGTCCACGAGGAGGTCAACGAGGAGCAAGGAGTTCGCGAAGGCATGCTGCGTCCTCCCGGCGCGGACGCCACCGGCGCCGCGGTGCAGCTGCTCGCCCCGCTGAGCCCCACCTCCACCATCGCCAAGTTCCTGGACCGCGCCGGCCCGGGGCTACAGCAACTGGCCTACCGGGTCACCGACATCGAATCGGCCATGGCGGAACTGCGCGCCGCCGGCCTGCGGCTGCTCTCCGCCCCCCCACGCCGGGGCACCGCCGCTTCCCGGATCAACTTCGCGCACCCCCAAGCCGCCGCTGGCGAGCTGATCGAGCTCCTGGACCCGGCCGGGGTC
>JBOHFG010000339.1:0-5057 GCA_050699575.1 Pseudonocardiaceae bacterium | reverse complement strand
GCATGATGACCTCACGGGGGAAGCGAAACCCCGCGAAACCAGACTGAGGTGGAAGTACTCAACGATGGCGACGGCGCATCAGCTCAGCTTGCCCGAGCACGCCATCGGTCAACGCAACAGCCCCCCTGACAGTCCCCGTTCGGGAGCACCGAGCCGTATCCTGGCGTTACCCCTCATAGCCTCCCCCAGTTTTTCCCACTCGCTCGTTCGGGTCGTAGCCCACTACAACAACCACCGGTATGGTGAGTGCTATTACGGCCCCAGATCGGTAGCATGATCGTCTATGCGGTGAGCGGGGACCACGTGAATGGGATGAGGGATCGGAAACGTCATCTGGAACGCTCTGATCGGAGACTGGTGTGTACTGCTCGCCATCAGTGGTTAGCACGTGCGTCAGCGTTGAGCCACACCGAGAACGCTGCAACAACGCGATCATCATTAGCGTCCACGGGACTTGCTCACACTACCGGTGCCGTGCTGTCCACCCCCTGCCCGCCCGCAGCTACCAAGCCCTGTTCGCGCACCTGGCCACCCTGACCCGCAACCACATTCGCTTCGCTGACACCCCACCACCGTGCCCATGCTCACCGACCCCACCCCCACCCAACGCCGCGCCTTTGAACTACTCAACGCCCCATCCCCCCACCCACCCCAAACCGGTAAAACCTCAGCTCAAACTCGGGTAAACTCTACCCAAACCGCCGGAACTTCGGGCATAAGCAGCATTGGATTTGAGATGACAAAAGCCACCAACGAGATAGTGTGGTTACCGCTGTCGGACACGTGCGAAGTGCACGACGGTACTACTGGGGCGAGCTGTCCAGCTGCGCGTTGGATGTCGGAGCTGGCTGTTCTGGTGCGAGCCGTGGACCTGGGTTGTTCCTTGGACTTCTTCGCGCCTCCCTGTCCTCCTCTCGATCTGGCCTGGCATCGATGGGTCGTCGGCCACCAGACTGTCTCTCTAGAGTGGCGGTTCCTGCGCGCGGCGCTGATGCGAACGGCTCCACTTGCCACAGACGAGATCGTCGCCCTGCTGGACCTCTACTCGGTTTTTCTCCTTTACACAGGCAGCTGCCCTGCCCAGATATATACTCAGTCAATCCGACCACAAATGGCCGAGTGCCATCCGGCATTCAGCGGCGAGTGGGCGCGCGATTACCACGGTATTCCCCGCATGCTCAAACAGGCGGCCCATACCCACCCGTCACTGATACCAGCCATACGGCGAAACCACCACGTTCACTCAGCAGTGGCCGCACGGCTCGTGCCATCGGGTGGCTCCCTGCTGTCAGAGGCGGGTCGGCGCGCGAGAAGCGAGCCCTCACCTGCAGAGCTCGACCTGTACGACCGCTTTTTCGCGACCCGCAGGACACCCCTGTGCGAGCACGGTCTGCGCGCACAGCTCCTCTACCGACTGTTGAAGATCATTACCGATGTGGAGACTTCCGGATTGTACTATGGCAGCTCGCCGCTCTCGACGGTGACCGGGGAGGAGCACAAGGACAGCGTGTTGTTAATCGAGCGTCAGGTCTCTGGCCTGCTCTTGGAGCAGGCCAGAGACCTTGCCGCCACCACGAAGGGTGTGGACGTTCTCGAAGCGCGCCACGCACACCCTGCCATCCCGCCGCTCGGGCCACTACTAGGAGGTCCTATGAAGTTGCGCAAGGACGTCGAACTTACCGAGGCGCTCCGCGAATATATGATCGAGCACGGTTCCCCTCCTGACTCTGTGGCGCGAGAGCTGATCGAGCGCACATCTCAGCTCGGCGGCATTGCGGAGATGCAGATACCGCCAGAACAGGGCGCACTGCTGACGCTGCTGGCACAACTCATCGAGGCGCGCCTAGTGGTGGAGGTCGGGACATTCACCGGCTATTCCACACTCTGTCTGGCCCGGGGACTGTCTCCCGGCGGGAAGGTTGTGACGTGCGATCTCTCCAAGGAGTGGACCGACATCGGACGTCAGATGTGGAAGCGGGCCGGTGTGGACGACTCCATCGAGTTGTGGCTGGGACCGGCTTCTGAGACCCTGACCTCGCTGCCCGAGGAACCTATCGTCGATATGACATTCATCGACGCAGACAAGAAGGGCTATATCGGCTACTGGGAGTTACTGGTGCCCCGGGTGCGGCCCGGCGGGCTTATCTTGGTCGACAACGTCTTCTACAGCGGAGCCGTGGTGGACGCGTATGCCACGGGCAACGCGGCGACCATCCGCGCCTTCAACGACCATGTGCAGGCGGACACCCGAGTAGAAGTGGTCATGCTTCCCATCGCCGACGGCCTGACCCTTGCGCGCAAGGTCCGTAACACGGCCGAAGGTAGGGCGTCATGAGACCACACACGCCAGCACGGAGACAACGAGCATGTCCGATACAACTATGGCCGCGCTTCACGCGCTTTGCACCATCCCAACGTAACTCCCAACTTAACTAAGGAATGGCACCGTGCCTCACTACGACAAGATTGTCAGGGGCGGCATCCTGATCGACGGCATGCACAACCCCCGCTATCGTGCAGACATCGCCGTCGCGGACGGCCGGATCGCAGCGATCGGCATCCTGAACAACACCACTGCCGAAGTCACGCTACACGCCGATGGACTGATCGTCGCTCCCGGCTTCGTCGACCTCCACACCCACTACGACGCCCAGCTCTTCTGGGATCCGTACTGCTCGATTTCCGGCTGGCACGGTGTCACGTCCGCCGTCATCGGGAACTGCGGTTTCGGCTTCGCCCCTGTGCACCCCGACAGCGACTCGCGCGACTACGCCATGCGCACGCTCAGCCGGGTCGAGCAGATCCCCTACTCGGCGATGGTCGAGGCATTGCCCTGGACTTGGGAGAGCTTCCCGCAGTGGCTCGACGTCCTGGACGCCGCGCCCAAAGGTATCAACATTCTGCCTTATCTCCCAGTCAACCCGTTACTTCACTACGTCATGGGGCGGGATGCGGCGAAGTCACGACCGGCGACCCAAGACGAGAACCGGACGATGGCCGCTCTGTTCGCCCAAGCCCTGGACGCCGGAGCCTGCGGCTGGTCTGCCCAACGTACTCCGCCTGACTCCGTCGCGAGCGGCCAGCGGGACTTCGACGGCACCCCGTTCGCCTCGGACCTGATGAGCAACGACACCGCACTCGCTCTGGCCCGGGTCATGGCAGAGAAGGACACCGGGTTTGTCCAGATGACCCTCGCGAGTTCTGATCCCGAAGCCGACCGGCGACATCTGGAGGAACTGGCTCAGGTCTCCGGTCAGCCCCTGGTGTGGAACGCCCTCGGGGTGGACGGGACCAACCCCGACGAGCACCGGCAGATGCTAGCCTGGTTCGCTGCCTGCCGAGAGCGAGGCCTGCGTCTGTACTGCCAGGGACTGACCGGTGACTTCAGTATTCTGTTCACACTGGACATATCTAACGTATGGGACGCGAAACCGGCATGGCGTCAGGCGCTTCTAGGAACGCGGGAGGAGCGCCTGGCAAAACTGTCCGCACCCGGCGTCCGCGACGCCCTGAAGGCCGATCTACCGAGCTTCTACCCCCTCGACGATGTCGTCCTCGTCGAGACCGACCTACCCGAATATCGTCAGTACCTGGACATGAAACTCCCCGAGATCGCGAGGCTCAAGGACTGTCACATGGTGGACGTTCTGCTCGACATCTCGCTCGCCGAGGATCTGCGCACCAAGTGGTGGGCACAGATCCTCAAACCCGATAACGATCTCCTGCGTGAGATCGTCCAGGACCCGTGGGTCCTCCCCGGCGTCTCAGACGGCGGTGCCCACACCAAGATGATCACTGCTGGCCGCTACCCCACACAGCACATCGAGACCTACGTACGGGAGAACGGCTGGACCACGCTGGAGGAGATGCACTGGAAGCTGTCCGCCCTGCCCGCGCACGTAGCCGGATTCCGCGACCGTGGCACGCTCGCCCTCGGCGCCCCGGCCGACCTCATCGTCTACGACTACGCCGCTCTGCGCTGCCTGCCCGATGAAATCGCCCACGACTTGCCGACCGGCGAGTGGCGCCGGATACAACGCGCCCAGGGTTACCAATGGATCCTCGTCAACGGAGAGATCACATTCGCCGACGGCAAATGTACAGGAGCCACTCCCGGTCGGCTACTGCGCCACGGTAGTGCGGCCTCCGCCGCACACCCACAGAAGAGCCAATAACGGCTCAGGCACCGCAAGCCAACCATAAGCATGTCGACTCGGATACCGGTGAGCGGCAGCGGTTTTCCTCGGCGACCCTGCCGGGGTGGGCCGCTCCCGCCGATCTGGAAAGTGCCGATGCCGTCAAAAATCGCGTAGACCCGGCAGATAACCCTGCTCATCGGTGCTCTCCCCGAAGCCCTGCCGCCACGACATCGACGAGGTCGTCCATCTACGAGGCTGTCATGAGGCCGGTTGGGCCATCAATTGTCAGGTTCAACCCATGCGCGTCGTAGTCGACCTGGAAGGTCAGCACCAACTTATCCGACACGAGTGCCTTCGCCGGGATTTCCGTGATTTCCAGGTCGGTGCGGTTCACCACGCCACTGACCCAGCGCCATGGCGCCCGCGTCGGAGCTCGTCGCGCCTGACGCGGACGGGAACCACCGATGCGATCGGTCCTACCGTCTGGGCGAGCTCGGAACTGCGATTGCCCACGACGCAGTACGCCGTGAGGTCGCTGACGCCGAGCACTTGCGTGGAGCTTGTCCAGCTCGTCCTGCGACAGCGCGGCCTGGCCGATCACCCTGCGCCCGCGTTCAGCCTTGTTCGAGACACCGACGAACTCGCCGGTCAGCTGCCGATAGGGCACTCCGTCACCGATCTGCTGGTCGTACAGCTCGCGGGACTGTTGTCCGGCGGGGGAGGCCGCCTGCCTCACCTCGTACTCACCCAACATCGGCCCCTGCACGCCGCGATGGGCCACCTCGCCGGGGGCTGTTGCGTTGTGCGGAGCTGGGGCAGGCGTGATCGTTGATCCCGGTTGGTCAGATCGCCAGGGTCAGCTCGTCGAAGGCAGTCATGACCCGTAGGTTTGCTATTTCCTCGACTCCGAGTTCGTAG
>JBOHFG010000338.1:0-1267 GCA_050699575.1 Pseudonocardiaceae bacterium | reverse complement strand
TCACCGTACAGTTCTGTACGGTGACACCTCACTTTCAGCGATCATGCTCCGGCTCGTGCCGTGGCGGGTGACGTCCAGCCCGCGGAAGTGGCGAAGTGGTAACGATGAAGGTGACGACGACGCCGTTCTTCGGCCACCGCCACGTGTTCTGCACTCCGATCTCTTCGCTGGCTTCTCGGGTCAGCGCGGCGGTCTCGCCGTGACCGTTGGGCAATGAGGGCGTGTGTACTGGTGGGAAGCGATCTTACGGGAACCGGTATCGCAGAAACAGATGTGAATCGTGTTGACGGACGCTGAGCAGCGTCGCGGCGGGCAGGTTCGACGGAGGGAACTCGAGGCCCTGGATCAGACCGGGACGACTCTGGCCCTCGATCCGTCCCGCCAACACCGGGGAGACCGTGAGAAAAAGCTCGTCCAGGAGGTTTTCGGCTAAGAGGCCGGCGAGGAATTGGGGACCGCCCTCCGTTAGGATCACCCCGTACCCCTTAGCATAGAGGGTCTCCATGATGGCGCGTCCGGTAAGTCGGGGTCTTTCGCCCAGGACGAGGACTCTGGAGGCGTCGGGGAGCTGGCCCTCGAGTCGGGCCGCACCGTGGGTTGTCGTCAGCACGAGGGCACCCGCCTGAAACGCCGGATGGGTGGGTTCCAATGCTCCAGTGGCGCTTACCACGATCAGTTTCGGTGCCAGCGGGTAACCGAGTCGGGTGCGCAGCTCTGCATACGCTGGCGCCAGGGAAGGAAAGATAAACTCGGGAGTCCACAGGGCTCCGGGGGTGGGGCGAAGGGTGCCCGCCCCGATCAGGACCGCGTCGGAAAGGGCCCGAAGCAGCCCCATCACGAAGCGATCCGCCGCGCTCTTTGCCGCGATTATTGCGCTTGAGTCCTTGGCGGGCTTGAGCGCTGTCACCCCATCAAGGGTGGAGACGAAGTTGGCGTACAGGCAGGGGGCAGTAAAGCTGAGCCCGCCCCCGTAGCGCTCCGCCAACCGTCCCGGCGGCCTCGAAGTGCCAGGATCGCTCACGTCGAAGAGGGTCTCCATCGACTCCTGCCTAGCTACCAGCTCGGGCCTGACGACTGTATCACTGGAGCCGATCATGGTGGGAACATCACGTGAGCGCTGACGGTTTCCTCGAGAGTTGCGCCGTCTGGCACACTGTCACGGCTGCTGCCCACGCAGTCCGGTTCCGGTTCACCCCAGGCAGGCACGATGGGGACCCGGCGGCCATGAGGAGAGGACATCCATGAAGCAGGGCATCCACCCGGAGTA
>JBOHFG010000337.1:0-2570 GCA_050699575.1 Pseudonocardiaceae bacterium | reverse complement strand
TTCACCAGATGGTTTCCAAGACGGCGACCTGGCGGAGCCGGCGGTCGTAGGTCACCAGCGGGGCGGCTCTGGCCAGAGCTGTAGCAGCGATCATCCGGTCGAATGGATCAGCTACCTCCGCGCGAGGGATGCGAGCCACTGCACGAGCCACAGACCCATACGATTGGCACGACTTCAAATCCGGAATCTGCCGCGTCGAGGATCTCGTAGAACGCGTCAACATTCGTTTGCGAGAAGGTGCCCTTCTCCGCGAGGTAGACTAACTCGACGACGGTTGCCGCCGAGATCATCAGTGGGATATCCGCCGCAGTGGTATCGTCCATCACTTGGCGTGCCTTATCCGACAGGCGCGGCGATGCCTGGACATACCAGATGAAAGCGTGTGAGTCGATGACAAGCGAAGCGTCAGCGGTCACTGCCTGCCCGCCAGATCGCCCCACACCTCGCGTCGCTCGCCGGCGATCTCGTCAGCGCTCACGTCCGGCAACCGGCCGGCGAGCGCTCCATACATGTTCCGCCGATGACCTGCCGGGCTGATCGTGACGTGCACCCGCTGCCCAGGCACAAGCGACAGTCGCCGCACGACCTCAGCGGGCACCACCAAGTCGCCAGCGGCCGTGACCACGGCATCGACGTCTGCGCTGGACCCTGCGGTCATGCCAGAATCACCTCCCGTTACCCCGGCAAAACCCTACCCAGAGCGCGTCTGAGAACTCGGTGGGGGTCGGCACGTGCTGCCCCTCAGCCTCATTACGACTTGCTCGACGCGCGTGCCCAGCGATAGGCACGCGAACCCCACAGCCCTTCAGGCGAAACTTGGTGCCGCGTCCTGACCTGCGCTCCTCGCGTGCAGGTCGGTCGTAGATGGCGGATGCTGTTACATCGCCGACGCCGCCCTGCACACCTCCCCACTCGCCTGGCGAGGCCGCTGAGCAGAGTCACTCAGTTAAGGAGTAATGGCCAGTGGTGTGGTCCGTCGGGCTGGTCGTACCAGACGTGCTGGCCCTGTGGGGTGGCGGTGAGGCCGAAGCGTTCGTAGGAGGGCCGGCCCTGCTCGTTCCAGAAGGTCGCGGCCTCCTCAACGCGGTCCCAGAGCCGTTGCGGGCCGTACTGGCGTACGGGGTATCCGCTCGCGGTCGCGGTGGTGGCGACTTCCGCGCGGGAGCCGTCGCGGGCCAGGAGGAAGACGGCGGGCTGGCCGTCCTCGCCGGTCATGCGGCCGTGGGTGACCTCGGGCAGCTGCCACTGGACGATGAACCCGAACAGGCCATGAGTGTTAAGCGTGATGGGGTCGATGGTGGTCCAGGACTGGGTGGCGGACAGGGCGAGCAGGGGCCATCGGGGGTGCGAGGGCTCGACGTGGTGGCGCATGGTCATGAACCCGGCCCAGTGCGGGACGAACCGGCCGGTGGCAGTGCACTTGTCATCGACAAGGAGCCGCACCAGGGTGCCACCGAGCGGCCCGTGGACGTCGGTGAGGATCACCGCGCCGGGTGCGGCCTGCTCGAGCCAGGCGGGCGGGATGGCGGGCACAGCGCAAGTGGCGATAATCCGGTCATACGGCGCACCCGGCGGATAGCCGCTGTGGCCGTCGACAGCGGCCAAGGTAGGGGTGTGGCCGTTGGCGGCGAGCCGTTCGCGGGCCAGGTCAATGAGTTCGGGGTCGATGTCGACGCTGGTGACCTGCGCACTGCCCAGCCGCTCACAGAGCAGGGCAGCGTTGTAACCGCTGCCGGTGCCGACCTCCAGCACCCGGTGCCCGCCGGCGACATCAAGCTGCTCCAGCATGTCAAGCACCAGCGATGGCAGCGTGGAGGAGCTGGTGTAGGTCATCTCGATGGCGGGGCGCAACGCCCGGGACAACGGGACCGGCATGAGCTTAGTGATCAACGTGGTGTCGCTGTAGACGGCATCAAGCCACTCGTCCCGCCGGGGTCCGTCGAGACACAGCACTGGCGGGGTGTCCTTGTCTGGGTAGTAGGCCGGCACGTACGGGTGGCGCCAGGTCCGCTCGAAGGCCTCCCGCCAGGCCGGTGTCCGCAGGATCTCCTTGACGGTGAACTGCTCGGCGAGTTCAGCGAGCCGGGCCCGGGCCCGTAGCTGCTCGTCCGGGCTCAAGTCGGTAGGGTAATTCACGGGTGGGCTCCCGACTCGAGAAGGTCAGCCAGTGCTGAGGTGATCGGCAAGTCCAGGGCATCTTCGAGCCAGCCGTACTGCCCAAACGGGTTGCACTCAAACATAATCCACTCGCCGTCAGTGGTAACGGCGAAGTCAAAGGCACCAAAAAATAGATCGAACGTGTGCATGAACTTTAGCATCCCGTTGCGGATCGACGCGGGTGGCTCAATGGCCGAGTAGCTAAGGCTGGGGTAGTCGGCTCGGAAATCGATCCGCGCGGCTTCGGAGCCGGCCTGGATCGCGGCCGCGAACACCCGCTCGCCCACTACGGTCGCCCGGACCTCGAAGGCCTTGTCGTCAATGAACTCCTGGAACAGGTGCGCGGTGGTCTCCACACCGGACAGGTCAGCCAGCTCAGCAGGCCCGAGCCTGCGGGTGTACGCCGTCTGCAG
>JBOHFG010000336.1:0-5353 GCA_050699575.1 Pseudonocardiaceae bacterium | reverse complement strand
CTACGAACTCGGAGTCGAGGAAATAGCAAACCTACGGGTCATGACTGCCTTCGACGAGCTGACCCTGGCGATCTGACCAACCGGGATCAACGATCACGCCTGCCCCAGCTCCGCACAACGCAACAGCACCGTGTGGCTCAACCGGCCTGCGAGCAGGTCTTCGAGCATGGTGGGTAGTTCAGCTGGTAGGAGCTTGTCACCGCACTGCCGCAGTTCCTCCGCCGACCACCAGCGGCGTTCGATCAGCCCGGTCTTCTCGTTCTCGGTGGGCTGGAGCGCGACCTGCGGCGCGGTGCTGGGGGTGCGGCCGAGGAACACGTGCTCGATGCGGTGGTGGTCGCGGCCTTTGTAGCGGAAGTGGGATTCGCGTATCCATAGCTCGCGGCCGAGGGTGCTGAGCGTGATCCCGGATTCCTCGGCGAGCTCGCGCCGGGCGGCGTCGCGGAGGTCTTCCCCCTCGTCCAGGCCGCCGCCGGGCAGTTCCCACCAGTGGTGTGCGGGGTCGGTGGGGTCGAGGGCGTGGATGAGCAGCACGCGGTCGGCGGGGTCGAGCAGCAGGACGCGGGCGCCGATGCGCGGGGTGATGGTGCTGGTCGGGGTGGACATCCTGCGGCGGGTCCTCGCGAGTTGGCTGACGGGACGGGTCCGGCAGTCGGCGACGAGGAAACCCGTTGCCCCCACTAGAAGAGTGCGGGCTCCGGCTCGGCGTGGGTGACCGCCGTGGCGGGGTCCGACGTTAGCAGCGTCGTGCTCGTGGTCAGCGCTACCCGCATGGCGAGTCCCGAATGGTCGGTGAGCCGGGTGCCGTCCGGCCCGAGTTCCCTGGTCTCGTGGACGTACTCGCACGCGGTGAGCCGCTCGGTCAGGACGTGGGAGCCGTGGGCGTGGTCGTAGCGGTAGCCGAGGTCGGCCCGGCGTGCCCAGCTGTGTTCGACGCGGTCGGGGTGCAGGTGCCGGAAGAGGTCGAGAAGGCCGTGCCGGTCGGTCAGGCCGGTGTAGAAGCTGTACTCGAACGGCGCGAACTGGCCGCGGTGGGCGGGCGTGTGGGTGGGTTCGAGCACGTTGAGGTCGCCGAGCAGCAGCAGCGGCGCGTCTGTGGCGGTGCTGTCGAGGGCGTGGCTGAACCGCTGGATCCAGGTCTTCTTGAGTTCGGTCTTGTCCGCGCTGGCGTCGCGGGAGGGCACGTAGGCGCCGACGACGCGCAGCGGCCCGTCGGTGGTGTCGACCACGATCCCGGCGGCTCGGGCGGGCAGGTAGTCCATCGCCGCGCCGAGCGGGTCGGGCCTGATGGCGAGCTTGCTGACAATCATCACGCCGAGTTCGCCGGGCGCGTGGCCGGGGAAGGTCACCGCGTAACCGGCTGCGGTGAACGCCTCGGCCAGGTACTGGCTGCCCGCGGTGGCTTTGGTCTCGGTCAGCACCAGCACGTCCTCGCCGCGTGCGGCGAGCCACCGGAGCTGGCGCTGGGCGCGGTCCAGCGAGGGGGCGCCGACGTTGACGGTGATCAGGCTCAGAGACATGCCGGGCTCTTCTCGGTCAGGATGTGCTGGATCAGGGACACGATTCTGGCGGCGATCGTCTTGGGTGGGTCGGCGGTGGCCTCCAGTGTTGCGACCGGCCAGCCCTTGGCCCGCAAGTCGACCACGGCGTGGACGTAGAGCCCGGTCTCCATGTCGCTGTTGTCCTCGGCGCGTTCGAAGCGGCTGTGTCCGCCGCGGGCCCGCAGCCGGGCGTCGATGACCTCGGGGTCGCCGGTGAGAATCACGGCCAGGTCGGGCCGGTAGACGCCGTGGTTGAGCTGCCACACCACCTCGGCGGGCAGTCCGTCGAGACCTTGCAACACCAGGGAAGAGGCGACGTAGCGGTCGCACATCACCACCTTGCCCTCGTGCAGCGCGGGCAGGATCTCGGTGGCGAGCTGGTGGCGGTCGGCGGCGCACAGGCAGGCCAGGGCCATGCCCCGGTAGGCGTCGGTGCCGTGCCGGGCCAGTTCGCCCAGCGGGGCGCGGGAAGGCTGGGTCGTCGCGTGCACCGGTACCCCAGCCGCTTGCAGCGTCTCGACGACCAGACGCGTGGCAGTGGACTTGCCCACCCCGCCGGGGCCGTCCAGGGTGATCAGCACACCCGGCAGGCGTCGCGGCTCATCGAGGAACAAGCCGCTCATGCGGGCATCAGCGGCAGCAGCCGGTGTCCTGCGGTGGGTGTGTCGGTCGTGATCGGACACTGCTCGGTGTCGACGTCGCCGATCCGGCCGCTGGCGGCGACCACTGCGGCCGGGCATCCCTTGCCGCAGCCGGTGTTCATCGAGCACGCCGCGCAGGTGGTGTTGTCGCCCACCCGGTAGCGGTCGTGGAAGCGGTAGTCGTCCAGGCGCTGCGCGATGTCCGGGTCGGTGAAGATGTTGCCAACGATGAACTCGGTGTCGGCGTGCCGCGACTGCGGGGTGCGGGCGGCGAACACCAGGTACCGGCACACGGTCACCTCGCCGGGAGTGAACACGTAGATGATCGTCCCGGCCTCGCACCCGGCCAGCGGCCGACCCTCGGTGTTGGGGAAGCGGATGTGCGCGATGTCCAGCTCCGGGCCGTCGAACGGCGCGGTCAGCTCGAAGATCTCCCGCATGTGCAGCGTCGTCTTGGCGAGCTTCGCCCGCGACTTGACCCCGCGGCCCATGCTGCCTAGCGGGTTGAGCAGCACGTAGCGGGCCCCGTTGTCCCGGGCGAACGCGCACAGCCGGGCGTACTCCTCGTTCTGCGCCAACGTGTTCGGCGTGCACAGCAGGCCCTGCAGAATCCCGGCCGCGCCGAGCTTCTCCACGGTGGCCACGGTGACATCGAAGCTGGCCCGGTCACCGCGGAACTTGCCGTGCGAGTCGGCGGCGAACCCGTCCAGGGACACGTTGCAGTGCACACCCAGCGCGGCGAGCTCCCCGATCCGGGCGTTGTCCAGGGTGGTGGCGTGGTGCAGATCCCGACGTCCATCCCGGCGGCGCGAAACGCCCGCACGATGTCCAGGAAGTCCGGGTGGATCGTGGGCTCCCCGCCGGTCAGGGTGACCCGCCGGACCCGGCACTCGGCCAGGCGCGGGATCACCTTCTCGACCACCTCGGCCAGCGGCATCTGCTTGCCAACCTTGGTCGCGGACACGAAGCAGTGGGCACAGCGCAGATTGCAGTCCTCGTTGATCTGGACAAGCGCCTTGCGGAACGGCTGCTCGACCGTGGTACGGAAGTAGCAGGATGTGGCCACCCCGTCGGTGGCGATGCTGCGAGCGGTCACCGTGAACCTCCGCTTCCCCAAGGGCGCCGTCGTCGAGCGCCGCCGCTGGTCTGCCCGAACGGCACACAAAATGTTCGATCGAACAGTATCGTGACTTGAGATGTCCAGTTGAACATTTGTGGGACATCTCAGCGGGAACTGCGATCAACGACAGCCCCACTGTCCGAGCGGACAATTCCCGTGTCAGGGTGTGCCATCCGAACCCCTGTGGCGGAACGAGGAGGCGTGGTGCCGGAAACCGGTGACGACGGCGACGCGGCGGAGGTCCTGGCGACACTGCTCGCCTGCCCGCCCGAGATGCTCGACGTCAGCCTCGACCAACTGCGCACCCTGGCCGTCGTGCACGCCACCGGCACCGCGCAACGCGCCGCCCGCGCGCTGGGACGCGAGCAGTCCAGCGTGCAGAAGCAGCTCGACAACCTCAACAAGACCGCGACCCGCCTGATGGGCGAGGCGCTGGTAGTCAAGCAAGGGCGCGGCAAGGACTTCCTGTTCACCCCCTCCGGTGAGGAGGTCATCGCGCTGGCACGGCAAACCCTGCTGTCCTGGACCGACAGGCTGCACCGCAGCCGCCGACGGGTTGGCTCCACCGTCACCTTCGGCACCACCGAGTTCACCGTGCAGTTCCTCGGCGCGGTGTGGCCCGCGCTGCGCGAGGACTTCGAGCGCCGCGGCGTGCACCTCAACATCGAGCACGTCCGCACCCGCGACCTGTGGCGCAAGCTCGACGGGAAGAAGGTCGACCTGGTGTGCGGCAGCTTCGCCGCCGAACCCGGCCGTCCGCCCACGCTGGACTACGACTTCCTGGAATGGCACCGCGAACGGGTCGCCCTGCTGACCAACCTCAGCGCCCGCGAGCTGCCCGACACCCCGGTCACCGCCACCCGACTGCCCGGCTTGCCGCTACTCGCGCCGACCGCCGGTCTGCTCGCCCAGTTCCTCGGCCGCTGGTACGGGCCCGACTACCGCGGCGTGCTGCACGTCATCGCCGACATCGACTCCCTCAACTACGGTCTCAACCTGCTCACCAGCGACCTGCTGCACGGCTGCCTGCTCACCACCGAACGCGTCGCCGACGCCGCCCTCGACGGGCGCCTACCCGGCCAGGGCCTGCGCAAGATCGACCTCACCGACGACTACCAACCCCACCTGGAGATCGTCACCGGCATTTTCGCCCGCAAAGGCGAACGCGCCCGCTACGCCGACGACCACCCGCTCAACCTGCTGTGGAACGCGTTCACTGCCGCAACACCAAGCCGCGCGGTGCCAGCCGTCCTGCCCGGTTGATCGCGACCGGCTCCCGCCTGGCCCTCTGGTCTGGACAGGCCCGTGACCAACGATCTTGCGAAAACTGGCGTTAAGGAGCTGGGCGGTCGTTCAGGACGGCGCCGGGAAGCGCGAGCTGGTGGTGCCGCGGGTCATCCGTGTTAGGGGTCGGTCTGTGGTCGGCTCGTCGACCCGCGCCGGCTGCCCTGACCGCACCGCACGATGGTCAGGCCTAGGGCAGATACTGGATGTCACTGATCGGCTGGCGGGGGAGTGATGATGACCGGCGCGCAGGATCGAGGCGAGGTTGGTCCCGGGCGTAACCAGGACGGTGCGGGGCAAGGCGCCAGCGGTGAGACCAGCGACCCCAACGCCGGCGACCCCAACGCCAGCGACGGTGTCCGGCAGGATCACCTGCGTGCGCTTAGCGCGGTCCGTGCGGAGTTGACCCGTGTGGAGCAGGCGCTGTGCGCTGGGCGCCACCCGGTGTCAGATGCCAGTACCCGTGTGGCCCATGCCCTCGCCAACGGCACCGCCAGGACCACTGCGCGTCACCTGCACATTCCCGCGTGGTTGCGTGTTACCCGGGGAGAGAACCGGTGGCCGGTGGCCGCTGCGATCGTGGTGGCCATCGGGTTGCAGCTCGCGCTGCCTGATAGGTTGGTTCTGCAGTCCCGGTGGTTGTTGCCCGGCCTGGAATTGGTCATGCTGATCGGGTTGATCGTCGCCAGTCCGGTCCGGTTCAATCGGGAATCCCCCGCGCTGCGGGTAGCCAGCCTGACCTTGACCGGGTTGCTCAGCCTGGCCAA
>JBOHFG010000335.1:0-9423 GCA_050699575.1 Pseudonocardiaceae bacterium | reverse complement strand
GGGATGTTTCGAGCAGCTGATCGTCTCGCTGGATTCGTCCTCGCCCCGTGGGCTGCGTGACCGGGCGATCATCTTATGCATGGCCCGGCTGGGGTTGCGGGCCAGCGAGGTCACCCGGCTGCTGTTGGAGGACGTCGACTGGCGCAACGCGGTACTGCGGGTCCGTGCCCGCAAGACTGGGCACGGCGCGCTGTTGCCGCTGATCGGCGAGGTGGGGGCGGCGCTGGCGGACTATCTGCAGCGCGGCCGCCCGGACACCCCGGCGAGGCAGGTGTTCGTGCTGCACCGACTGCGGGTCGGCGCGCCGATCAGTGACAGCATCGTCGGGCGCGCCGTGGACAACGCGTTGCGGCGCGCGGGGATCGGCGCGCCGATGCGCGGGGGCAACCTGCTGCGCCATTCACTGGCCACGGACCTACTCGCCCACGGCGCCGGTTTGAGCGAGATCGCCGACGTGCTCGGTCATCGTTCGCTGGCCACGACCCGGATTTACGCCTCGGTTGATGTCGCGGCGTTACGCCAGGTCGCGCTGCCATGGCCGCAGGCGATGTCATGATCGGCCGCGTCGCTCTGGTCGAGGACTACCTCACGCTGCGCCGTGGCCTGGGCTACCGATCTCCGAGCCAAGAACGCGCGCTGCGTGCTTTCGCCCGATACCTGGACCGGGCCGGACACGAAGGCCCGATCCCGCTGGAGTCGAGCCTGGACTGGGCGACCTCGACCGCCTCAACAGATCCGTGCAACCCAGCTCGCCGGTTGACGACGGTGCGGGGCTTCCTGCGTCACCTGGCTGCCCTGGACGGCGTCACCGAGGTGCCCACCCCGGGACTGCTCGGCCCGACCGGGCACCGCACACCACCACACGTGTATTCCGACCGCGAGATCGCCGACCTGCTGCACGCCGCTGCCGGGCTGTCCCCGGCCGGCGGATTACGGCCGCACTGCTACACCACGTTGTTCGGCCTGATCGCCTGCACCGGGTTACGGATCTCCGAAGCGCTGGCACTCACCTGCGGCGACGTCGACCTGGCCGACGGGATGCTCACCGTCCGAGCCGGTAAACGCGGCCGCACCCGGCTGGTGCCGCTGCACCCCAGCGCGCTGTCACCACTGGCGGACTACGCCGCCCAGCGGGCGCGCCGCTACGGCCCGCCCGGTGGCGGTGCGGCGTTCTTCCGCACCGACCGCAGCGACCGGGTCAGCTACAACGCCGCGAACAGCACGTTCATCGTGCTGCGTCGGCAGCTGGGCTGGACCGGGGCCGGGCGCACCCGCGCGCCACGCGTGCACGACCTGCGACACCGGATGGTGGTGCGGCGCATCCAGGCCTGGCACGCCCACGACGTGGACGTCGACGCCAAGATCGCCGTACTGGCGACCTACCTCGGTCACGTGGAAGTGCGCGACGTCTACTGGTACCTGTCCGCCGTCCCGGAACTGATGAGCATCGTCGCCGACCGCTTCGAGGCGTTCGCCGAACACCCTCGGGCAGGTGTGTCGTGAGGGCACCTCAGATCGGCTTCAGTCAGCTGGTGCAAGACTTCTTCCTGCGGCGCCTGATCGCCCAGCGCGGCGCCAGCGCCCGCACCGTGGAAAGCTACCGCGACGCGTTCGAGCTGCTGTTCGGCTTCGTCGAGCAGCGCACCGGCAAACCACCCTCGGCGCTGTCCCTGGCCGACCTCGACGCGCCGCTCGTGCTGGACTTCCTCGACCACCTGCAGACCGGGCGCGGCAACAGTGCCCGGACCCGCAACGCCCGCCTGGCCGCGATCCACTCGTTCATGCGCTACGCCGCGATCCGCGACCCGGCCTCGCTGCCGATCACCACCCGGGTGCTGGCCATCCCAGCCAAACGCTTCGACCGGCCCGTGCTCGGCTACCTCACCCGTGAGCAGATCGCCGCGATCCTGGCCGCCCCCGACCGCGGCACCTGGAGCGGGCGGCGCGACGCGGTCCTGCTCGCCACCGCCTACAACACCGGCGCCCGCGTCTCGGAACTCACCGGCCTACGGGTCCGTGACGTACTGCTGGACCGCCAGACTGCGGTGCACCTCCACGGCAAAGGCCGCAAGCAACGCGCCATCCCCTTATGGAAGAACACCGCCACCGAGCTCCGCGCCTGGCTAGACAAGATCAGCCCAGCACCCGAGGCACCGGTGTTTCCCAACCGAGCCGGCGCGCCACTGACCCGCTCCGGGGTCCGTGACCGGCTCAACCGCGCCGTCGCCATAGCCCAACAACGCTGCCCGTCCCTGCACGGCCAGCACGTGTCACCCCACACGTTGCGTCATTCAACGGCCATGCACCTGCTGCAATCGGGCACGGACCTCGCCGTCATCGCGTTGTGGCTCGGACACTCCACCCCCGCCGTCACACACCAGTACCTCGAAGCCGACCTCGCCGCCAAGGAAGCAGTCCTGCGGCGCCTGACCGACCCAAGCCCCCCACCAGCGCGGTTCCACCCAGGCGACAACCTTCTCGCCTTCCTCCAAAACCTGTGATTATGTGCAGTCCAACGACACACAACCACCACGCCGAACGCGCGCCCCCAGCAAAACTGCACATAACCAGGAACTGAGCCTAATACGTGTTATGCGCAGCTGCGCATAACACTTACATCCCGACCTGGGAAGGATGGCCCTATCTGGCAACGGTCATCGACTGCCACACCAAGATGATCATCGGATACTGCATGGGTGAGGATTACAAGACCCCCCTCATCCAGGCCGCTCTTCACCACGCCGCCAGCCGGATCACGCTCGAGCCAGACGCGATCTTCCACTCCGACCGTGGAAGCAACTATACCTCATACGACTTCGCCGCCACCATCACCGAACTCCACCTGCGCCACTCAGTCGACCGTACCGGTATCTGCTACGATAACGCCATGGCCGAATCGTTCTTCGCGGCCCTAAAAAACGAGCGCGTCCACCGCACCGTCTACCCGACCCGGGAACACGCCCGGCGTGACGTCACTCGGTACATCGAATTCTGGTACAATTCCAACAGGCTCCACTCCGGTCTCGACTACAAGACGCCACAAGAGGTCCTCAAAGAGTGGACAGACTCGCAGGGAGCAGCGTAGAAGCACACAATCCGACGGTCCGAAAAACGCGGGGCAGATCACAACCCAGTGCCGCACCATCTTCGGGTCACACCCAACCAACTGAGCGGCAAAGTGCGCACACCGGTCAGATCGAACACTTCACGAATCTCCATGATCTCCCTGCCATCCTTCTACACAAATCCCTCCACAGGCCTCAGGTCATCAACACCCCGGAGAGCACCGTGGAGGAACCCCCCACACAGGACCGACACACCACCAGCCCAGGACAACAACAGGGAGATCAGCCGTCCACAAGAAGGGAGATGCGGTGTCCGCCTACAGGGAGATTGGCATGTCCGCTGTCACGCGGGCGAGGACATCGGCATCACCGAGATCGCCCAAGCCGCCCGGGTCGGCCCCCGGGGACTGCAGCACGCCTTCCGCCGCCACCGCGACACCACCCCGCACCGTGAGCTGCTCGCCAGCGACCCCACCCAGGGCGACACCGTCAGCGCCATCGCCGCCCGATGGGGCTTCCCCCACCCCGGCCGCTTCTCCAAAACCTACCGCGACACCTACGGCCACTCCCCCCACCACACACTCCACCAGTAAGAATGGCCGGATACCGTCATCGACCTCACGACCCAGCCTATCCACACAACGAGCCAACTAGTCATCGCGCGAACGTGTTACTGTAGTTCACGGTGAGACCCAATGCCTGTGAGGGTTGGTTCTGACCAAGCGCGGAGAGCCCACTGACAGCCTCACTCCCATCAGACCGTGGCACTCGCACCACTGGCCGCATCATGAGACTCTGTGATGACTTCTCCCGCGATCCGCCCCGCCGGTAACCTCGTGATCGGCACCGGCGGGGCGGTGGCGCTGCCCCTGACCGTGACGCCGGCAGCGCGACATCGAGCCGGAGCCCGGAGTGTCTCCCGGGTACCGGAAGCTCGTCCCGCTCGCGCCCGACCCAGCCCCGTCCGCCGTCCTCCGGCGCATCCAGTCAGGTGGCGCTCGCGCGGGGGAAGCACACGCTGCGGCCGAACTCGAACACCTTCACCTCATCCGGTTCCACCTCGGCTTCGACCGGGCCCTGGCCGTCCGCCATGTAGTGGATCTCCGCCTTCGTGTCGGTCTCGTTTCGCACCCGCATTGGCCACGTTTCGCTGTTGTAACAGCCACTCGGGTTCTCGAACACCCTGCCATCGAGTTCAAGCTTTCCTGTCGCCATAATTGTCCTCTCCTAGAGCCCATTGGGCAACACCCTGTGGTTGTCAATTTCTGAGATGACCGGCCCGGCCGTCCCCTTGCTCAGTCCTCATGGTGACATCCTCTTCCCCGCCAGTGAGGAGCCGTACCACCTCGAACCCCCATCGCGCCTTAAGTCCTTGTACCACAGAGTAGTGGCCGTCGCGCTCGTTGGGAACTGCATGATGGTGCGTGTACGCGCAGCTCAAAACGGACGGATGGGTCATTTCGGCGTGTGGCGACCGACAAACACCGCATCATGGTAAGAGTTCGCTGGGGCTTCGCGTGAGAGCGAGCGTTCTGAACGACCACCCCAGCAAACACCGCAACTCCGACATGTGAGACAACAACACCCGCCGCGACAGACGATCCTCCAACATCACCCAGAACATCCCACCACCCGACCAAGCAACCCCTCCGCCACCATCGACCGGGGGGAAATGCCCACACCGCAGTGGGCCGCGCAGACCGCGGCAAGCCACACTCCGTACCCCCGCGTCTGATCATCAGGTTCTGTCGAGAGGCTGTCGCGCCCTCTCACCGCCCCCGATACGCCATACCAGTCAGGTACCGACAACACTTCCCCAGCTCAGCACCCAGCAACCACTCACACCGCCGCTGTCCGGTCAACGCTCCGCGCGGTGACGTACTCGGCGCGGGCGGCCCCTACCCACACTGACGCGGGGTCGCCATCCCACGGTGGCCTCTTGCCCCTACAGGGCCGGTACGGGGCGCACCCCTTGACCTCGCCACGCCGAGGACCCACTCAGACACAACGGACCACCCGGACCCACGCGCCCAGCTCCCACGCGAGGATCTCCCACGCCAGGATCTCCCACGCCAGCCAGCTGACAGCCACCTGACCACCGCCGAGCGGCGCACCGCGCCAGGACCACAACCAGCGGCACCGCACAGGAGACGACGCCAGCGGCGACCGTGACCCAGACAGCGGCGATCTACGCTCCGTTCGGGTCACTTCGGCACAGCGACACACCTCACCAGTACAGCGCCGGCAGGCACGCGCCAGGGCACCGACCACGGGCGCCACGCACCGTCCGCCCGCAGGATCACACCCGGCGCGGAGAGCCGGTGAGCGGAGGTAACCGCCGACAGTCCACCTTGATCGCGGGGCTGCGATGGGGAGCGACCATACGGGCTTGCGGGACTTCGGCACGTATTCGGCACAACCACCCGTAGACAGCCAGACAGGGCCGGACGTAGCCGGACTGGACGAAGGTCGGCCCCCGACCATGTTCACACTGGTCGAGGGCCGTTTCTCCTGGTGTGGCGGGTCAAGGATTCGAACCTTGGAAGGCATCAGCCGACGGATTTACAGAACAGCGCCCGCGACGCACTGACCAGTGATTATGTCCCTTCCAGTCCTGCCCGGGGCGCGAATAGGGCGAGGTCACTGAGCACCTCGGTGGATCTGCTTCCCGGGCAGACCCTGACGCTGAGGTCATCACGTGGGCTGCGATCGTGACTAGGTTGCGTTCTGAGGCACGGTGGGTACTGACCTGTTTTACAGCAGCCCAAGGGGGGAGGTGTTGTGGCCAGGGTCTTCGTCAGTCATGCCAGCGAGGATGGGGAGTGTGCCGCTGAGCTGCATGGGTGGCTGGTGAGTGAGGGTCACGAGGTGTTTTTGGATCGGGATCTGCGTGATGGGCTGCGGGTGGGTGACGAGTGGGAGCGCCGGTTGCATGAGCGGCTGAGGTGGGCTGATGCGGTGGTCTGTGTGGTCACCTCTGCCTACCTGGCATCGACGTGGTGTTCGGTCGAGGTGGGTATTGCGTTGTCACGGGGCAGTCGGGTGCTGCCGGTGCGGGCTGAGCTGGGGGTGGTGCACCCGCTGTTGGGGTCCCTTCAGCATGCCGACCTGACCGTCGATTCCGCTGCGGGACGTGCGGTGCTGGTGGAGGAGTTGCGCCGGGTGGATGCGGTCGGGGGCTGGGGGTGGCCCGATGACCGGTCGCCGTTTCCGGGGCTGCGTCCGTTGGACGTCAACGACCATCAGGTGTTTTTCGGTCGCAGCAGTGAGGTGGGGCAGCTGGCGGGGTTGTTGCGGTCTCCGGCTGAGCGGGTCGAGGGTGCGGTTTTGGTGGTGGTGGGTCCTTCGGGGTGTGGCAAGTCGTCACTGGTGCGGGCTGGATTGGTGCATGTGATGGCGGGAGAGCCGGGCTGGTGGGTGCTGGATCCGGTGCTGCCCGGGGCTGATCCGGTGGCGGCCCTGGTCCGGGAACTGGCCGTCGCGGCCCGCAAGCTGGGGCTGGGCTGGACGGTGGCGGAGGTGGGGCACCGGGTTGGTGAGGGTGGCCTGGTGGGGTTGGTGGATGAGGTGCTGCTGGTCGCGGGGGTGCGGCGGTTGCTGGTGGTGGTGGATCAGTTTGAGGAGCTGCTCACGCAGGCCCTCCCTGCGGCGCGGGCCCGGTTCGCGCAGCTGCTGTACCCGGCGCTGGGTGGTCCGGTACAGGTGGTGGCCACTTTGCGGCCGGAGTTTTTCGATCAGCTGCTGGTAGATCCGGGCTTGGCGGTGTTACCGACCCGCCCTTACTCACTGCGCCCGTTGCGCCGTGACGCGCTGCGGGCCGTCATTGAGGGCCCTGCCCGGCTGGCTGGGATCGCCGTTGACGAGGACCTGGTGGCGAGTTTGGTGGGCGATACCGACAGTGGGGAGGCGCTGCCGCTGCTGGCGTTCACCTTGGCTCAGTTGGCTGAGGGCATCGGCCGGGGTGGTCAGCTTTCCCAGCGGCGTTATGAGCAGCTCGGGGGGGTGCGGGGTGCGCTGACCCATCAGGCTGACGAAGCGTTGGCCGAGGCGAGTGTGGCTGGTGGCCGGGGCCGTGAGGAGGTCATTGCAGGGCTATTGCGGTTGGTCACGGTGGATGAGCAGGGTCGTCCTACCCGGTGGCGGGCGCCCCGGGATGAGTTGCCAGAAATGGCGATCCGGGAGGTGGACGCTTTTGTGCAGCGGCGGTTGCTCACTACGGACACTGACCAGGGCAGAGTGGTTGTGGGAGTGGCTCATGAGGCGTTTTTGTCCGCCTGGGCACCGTTGGCTCAGGCGATCGCGGAGAACGCCTCGGCGCTGCAGGCCCGTCGGGTGGTGGAGCAGGCCGCCACCGAATGGAGCAAGGAAGGCCGTTCACCGCTCCGGTTGTGGGAACGCGGGCAGTTGGCTAGCGCAGTGGCAGACACCGGCGCCCACCTCCAGGATGGCGATCTCGTCACCGATCGTGTGGAGCTCAGCCCAACGGCGCGGCTCTTTCTGCGGGCCAGCATCCGCCGGGACCGGATCAGGCGGGGGCGCGCCCTCACCGTGTTATCGGTGCTGCTCGTACTCGCCGTGGTGGCCGCGGGGATCGCCGCGATCCAGCAGCGCGCTGCAGAGTACCAACGAGATGTCGCGGTGTCACGGCAAATCGCAGGACAGGCCCTGGAACTGCGCGCCACCAACCCCGCCCTGGCCGCTCAACTTGCCCTGGCCGCCTACCGGCTTACCCCCACCACCGAAGCCCGCAGCAGCCTGCTCAACACCGTCGTCGCCCTCTATGCCACCCAACTGCCCAGCCACATTGGCGTGGTCATCTCGGTGGCCTTCAGTCCCGACGGCCACACCCTGGCCACCGCCAGCTTCGATGGCACCGCGCGGTTGTGGGATGTCCGCGACCCTCACCGGCCTGCGGCCTTGGATACTCTCACCGGCCACACCAGCGCCGTCCGCTCGGTGGTGTTCAGCCCGGACGGGAATACCTTGGCCACCGCCAGTAACGACCAGACCGCGCGGTTGTGGGATGTCCGCGACCTTCACCGGCCTGCGGCCTTGGGTACTCTCACCGGCCACACCAGCGCCGTCTACTGGGTGGCGTTCAATCCCGATGGGCTCACCCTGGCTACTGCCAGCCTCGACCAGACCGCGCGGTTGTGGGATATCCGCGACCCCCACCAACCCACGGCACTGAGTACCCTCACTGGCCACGCCAGCGGCGTCGTCTCGGTGGCGTTCAATCCCGATGGCCTCACCCTGGCTACTGCCAGCCTCGACCAGACCGCGCGGTTGTGGGATGTCCGCGACCCCCACCAGCCTGCGAGACTGGGTACCCTCACCGGTCACACCAACTGGGTTGACTCGGTGGCGTTCAGCTCAGACGGGCACACTCTGGCCACCACCGGCAGAGATGGCACCGCGCGGTTGTGGGATGTCCGCGACCCCCGCCAGCCCACTGCACTGCGCATTCTCACCGGTCACACCAGCGGCGTCTTCTCGGTGGCCTTCAGCCCGGATGGGCACACCCTGGCCACTGCCAGCAACGACCGCACCGCGCGACTGTGGGACCTTCCCGGACCTATTGTGGCCGGTCACACGAGTGACGTCTTCTCGGCGGTGTTCAGCCCGGATGGGCACACCCTGGCCACTGCCAGCAGAGATGGAACCGCGCGGTTATGGGATGTCAGGGACCACGACCATCCTGTGGCACTGGGTAGTCTAACTGGCCACGCCAGCGCCGTCCACTCGGTGGCGTTCAGCCCCGACGGCCTCATCCTGGCTACCGCCAGCCTTGACCACACCGCCCAGCTGTGGGATGTCCGCGACCCGCACCAAGTCACGGCACTGGGTATCCTCACCGGACACGCCAACTGGGTTGTCTCGGTGGTGTTCAGCCCGGACGGGCACACCCTCGCCACCGCCAGCAGAGATGGAACCGCGCGGTTATGGGATGTCCGGGACTCCCACCATCCTGTGGCACTGGGTACCCTCACCACCGACCACACCAACATCATCAATTCGGTGGTGTTCAGCCCCGACGGGCATACCCTGGCCACCGCCAGCGATGACCAGACGGCGCGGTTGTGGGATGTCCGCGACCTGCATCATCTCACGGCACTGGGTACCCTCACTGGCCACACCAACGCTGTCAACTCGGTGGTGTTCAGCCCCGACGGGCACACCCTGGCCACCGCCAGCGCCGACCATACCGTGCAACTATGGGAAACCAATATGGAAAACGTCATCGCTCGGGTCTGTAACATCACCTCCGCTATCACGGCAAGCGAGTGGGATCACTACCTGCCCACCAGCCTGGCTTACCGGCCCCCGTGCCAGTGAGATACCCGATCAGTAGGCCGCC
>JBOHFG010000334.1:0-32676 GCA_050699575.1 Pseudonocardiaceae bacterium | reverse complement strand
AGGGGGATCGGGAGCCAGAGGGGGCGGTTGCTGGCCTCGTAGCCGATTTCGTAGACGGCTTTGTCCAGCTGGTAGGCGTGTAGCAGGACGGGCTGCTCTCGGGGGTCGGGGGCGACGTCGGCGTACCCGTCGCAGAACGCGTTGCGGTTGCGGGTGGTCCAGGCCAGGGCGACTGCGGCGTGCTGTTGCGGGTCCGCATCGCTCAGCGCCAGGTGGCCGGCAGCGTATTCGAAGGATTGCAGCATTCCCGCGACATCACGCAGTGGTGAGGCGGGGGCGATCCGCTCGGCCGGCTGCGCCATCGGCTCGCCCTCGAAATCGATTAGTACCCAGCTGGTGACGCTGCGCAGCACCTGACCGAGGTGCAGGTCGCCGTGCACCCGCTGGATCGGCACTGGGCCGGCCAGCTTGCGCACCGCGTCGAATGCCGCCCGCAGTGCCGTGCCGTGCGGGGCGAGCTCGGGTACCTGGGTGAGCACGCCAGCCAGCCTGCTGTGCATGTGGTCGGCCAGCTCGTCGAGATAGCCGACCGGGGCGGGGGAGCTGCCCAGCGCGGTGGCCAGGTCGGCGTGCACGGTGGCCACCGCGTGGCCCAGCCGGTGCGCCTCGGAGGCGAAGTCGCCGCCGACGTCCTCGGGCCGGGGGTGCTCCACCGGGCCGGGCGCTCCCTCGGTCGGCTGGTCCTCGGCCAGCAGGTCCCGCAGGCTCGCGGTGGCCATTGCCCAGCCATCGGCCGTGCCGCGCAGGTACTCGGTGAGCATCCCGTAGGTACTCCCGTCGTCGATGCTGCCCAGCGGTGTGGCGATGTGCTGGCAGCCCACGGCGGCCAGCGCGCGGTGCAGCTGCAGGTCGATGCTGGCGCCTGCGGTCAGCCTGCGGAACAGCTTGAGGATGTAGGCCTGCCCGTACACCAGCGAGGTGTTGGACTGCTCCACCCCGACGGGCCGCGAGCGCAGCGTGGTGTCCAGCGTGACGCCCGGCTCCGCGGCGAAGCGCAGTCCCGCCACTTCGGCGCTCTGCGCCATCAGCTCCAGCAGCACGGCGGTGAGCTCCGGGTCGTGCACCGCTTGGTACACCGCCTGCTTCCCGCACGTGGCCAGCCAGGCGTGCCCGAGCGCATCGGGAAGCTCGCTGCGCACCCCGAGCAGGAACTGGTAGCGGTCCCGGTGCTGCTCACCCTGGTCGACCTCGACGACGGCGTGCACCAGCCGGGGATCCATTCCACCGAGGTCGGTGGCGCGCACCGGGATCACCGCGCGCACCGGGCGGCCCTTCCCGGCGAACCAGCGCTGCTCAGGCAGCACCGTCGCCAGTGCGTCGGCGATGTCCGCGAGCAGGTCAGCCGCATCGATCATGTGTCACGCTCGGGGTCGGGGAGGACGATCTGGAACCAGTAGAAGCCGTGGCCGGGCAGCGTGAGCAGGTAGGGCAGCTGACCGATCGGCGGAAAGCGCACACCGCCGGTCAGCTCGACCGGGACGCCGTCCTGATGTTCGGACAGGTCGAGCTCTACGGGTTGCGGGAAGCGGGACAGGTTGTTCACACAGATGACCGCGTCGTCGCGGTGGTGGCGGCGGTAGGCCAGCACACTGGGGTTGGACGAGCTGAGCTCGGTGAACTCGCCCAGCCCGAAGGCTGGGTGCTCATGGCGGACCTGGATCATCCGTCGGGTCCAGTTCAGCAGCGACTGCGCGGACGCCGACTGCGCCTCGACGTTGACCGCCTGGTACCCGTACACCGGGTCCATGATCACTGGGAGGTAGATGCGGCCTGGGTCGCAGCTGGAGAATCCCCCGTTGCGGTCCGGGGTCCACTGCATCGGCGTGCGCACCGAGTCCCGGTCACCTAGCCAGATGTTGTCCCCCATCCCTATCTCGTCGCCGTAGTACAGCACGGGGGAGCCGGGTAGGGACAGCAGCAGTGCCGTGAATAGCTCCAGCTGGTTGCGGTCGTTGTCCAGCAGCGGAGCCAGCCGCCGGCGAATCCCGATATTCGCCCGCATCCGAGGATCCTTGACGTACTCGGCGTACATGTAGTCCCGCTCCTCGTCGGTGACCATCTCCAGGGTCAGCTCGTCGTGGTTGCGCAGGAAGATCCCCCATTGCGCGTTCGCTGGGATGGGTGGCGTCTGGGCGAGGATCTCCGAGATCGGGAACCGGGACTCCCGCCGTACCGCCATGAAGATGCGCGGCATCAGCGGGAAGTGAAACGCCATGTGGGCCTCGTCGCCGCCGACTGCGGGGTCGCCGAAGTACTCCACGACATCAGTGGGCCACTGGTTGGCCTCGGCCAGCAGGACCCGCCCGGGGTACTCGTCGTCGACCACCTTGCGGCAACGCTTGAGGAACTCATGGGTGCGCGGCAGGTTTTCGCAGTTGGTGCCCTCCTCCTCGAACAGGTAGGGCACCGCGTCCAGCCGGAACCCGTCGATGCCCAGGTCCAGCCAGAACCGCAGCACGTCGATCATCGCCTCGCCGACCTCAAGGTTGTCGTAGTTGAGGTCGGGTTGGTGGGCAAAGAACCGGTGCCAGTAGAACTGCCCGCGCACCGGGTCGTACGTCCAGTTCGACGTCTCGGTGTCGACGAAGATGACCCGCGCTTGGGAGTAGGCGGTGTCGTCGTCGCGCCAGACGTAGAAGCTGCCGTAGGGTCCTTGCGGGTCGCGGCGGGACTCCTGGAACCAGGGGTGCTGGTCGGAGGTGTGGTTCATGACCAGATCGGTCACCACCCGGATGCCCCGCTTGTGTGCCTCGTCGAGCAGTACCACAAAATCCTCAACCGTGCCGAACTCGGGCAGCACCGCCCGAAAGTCGGCGATGTCGTACCCGCCGTCGCGCAAGGGGGAGGCGTAGAACGGCGGCAGCCACAGGCAGTCGATGCCCAGCCACTCCAGGTAGTCCAGCTTCTCGGTCAGGCCGATCAGGTCACCGGTGCCGTTGCCGTCGTGGTCGCGAAACGCCCGAACCAGCACCTCGTAAAAGACGGCTCGTTTGTACCAGTATGGGTCGGCTGGGGCGGCTGTGGCGCGCTCGAAGTCGTCGGCCTGCGGTTCCACCAGATGACCGTCGAGCAGCACCGCGTCGCCGGTGTGCGAAACTCCGTCCCGTCCGGGGTTGGACTCGGCGCGTAGCTCGGCAGACATGTGACTCCATGGCAGGCTTCGACTGCGGGCGGTCTCTCAGTCCTACCGCCCCAACCCAGTCACCGCAAAACGTGAGGAGCTTAAACCCGCCAATTGGGGGTGTGCCGCCAGTGGAACCTATTGGTGGGCTGGAGGCCGGGTGGGGCCGCCAAAGCGAACCGAATGGTGGTTGAGACGCTGGGGTGGAACCGAATGGCGGTGTGGGTGCGAACGGTGTACGGGACGACAAGGGGTGTGTGGCGATGGTGAGTGATCGGGTGCCGTTGCGTCGGTTGCCGGCGTGGACGTGGGCTGGGCAGCAGCCCACCTGGCGTGACGCCCGGCCCGGGCTGATCGAGGCGGCGCTCAAACGGGCGCAGGCCCGGCCGTCGGGCAACTGGTACGTGCTCGCCGCAAGCCGGGAGATTCGGGCCGATCGGCCTTTCGGGCGCACCATCGCCGGTGTCGAGCTGGTGGCCTGGCGCACCCACGACGGCGCCCTGCACGCCGGGCCGGGGGAGTGCCCGCACCTGGGTGCACCACTGTGCGGGGCGGCGGTGTCGGGTGGGGAACTGGTATGCCGCTGGCACGGCCTGGCGATCGGAGCCCGCGGGGTGCCGGGGTGGGACCCGTTGCCGGTCCACGACGACGGGGTGCTGGCCTGGGTGCGGCTGGACTCTGTCGGCGGGGAGGATCCCCTGCCCGCTCCCGTGCTGCCGCGTCGGCCAAACCCGGAGATCAGTATGGACGCGGTGTTCACCGGGATCGGGCGCTGCGAGCCGGAGGACGTGGTCGCCAACCGGCTCGACCCGTGGCACGGCAGCTGGTTTCACCCGGACTCTTTCGTCGGGCTGCGCGTCGTGGAGGAACCTCGTGACGACGTCGACCGGTTCGTGGTGGAGGTGGCCTTTCGGCTCACCAAGCGGATCGGGGTGCCGGTGCGGGCCGCGTTCAGCTGCCCCGAACCGCGCACGGTGGTGATGGACATCCTGGAGGGGGAGGGCGCCGGCAGCGTCGTCGAGACGCACGCCGTGCCGTTAGGCCTTGACGATGCCGGTCATCCGCGCACCGCGGTGATCGAGGCGACCATCGCCAGCTCACCTCGCCCGGGCTTCGCCGTCGCCCGCCGTGCCGCCCCACTGATGCGCCCGGCGATGCGCTGGGCCGCCGCCCGCTTGTGGCGTGACGACCTAGCCTACGCCCAACGCCGCTACGAACTCCGCACCAGCGGGCGTTGGCCAGGCTGACCCCAGCCCGGCGGCTGACTGGATCCTCAACGGCGAGGAAGCTATGTCCCTCGCCGGTTGTGGCCGGTTCCACGCGACGATGATGTTCCAGGTCATCGACTGCGACCCGGCGACCAACGACGGACACCACCCGCTGCGCGTGACCACGCTGGGGTACAACTTCAAGATCGGTGACCCCCACAGACGGTGTAGCTGCATGCCGTCGGTGCTGACGCGGGCCAGCGCCCGTTGGCGCAGCGCCCGGGTCAGGCTGGCGAAGGTGAGTGGGTCCCTCAGGCGTGGTGATGGTGGCTGTGGTGATCCCGCTATCGGTCAGCCGCGCCCGGAACGCCTCCTGCCGGGCGGCGTAGCGCACATCGACGAAGAGGCCTTTCGGGCCTTCCGTGTTGTCGCCGAGCAGCAGCACCAGCCGGGGGAGACCGGCCTCGCCGGCCACCTCGAACTCCAGTTCCGTGTAGGACAGCTCCGGGCGGTCCCGCACCGGCGAGCCGTACTGCGGTAATTCCGGGCTCGATTACCGCAGTCTGTCTCCAGAACGTGAGTGGTCAGCCGAAGCGGGCTGCGACGGCGCGTAGGGGGGCTAGGCGGCCTCGGACCGGAACTGTCCATAGTGGGTGGCCGCGTAGGGCCCAGTTGGCCAGTAGGGCGTTGGCAGCGAGGAAACCGCTGGTCGCGGCTCGTTCCATCAGGGCAACGGGCAGGTCGACGCGGGTGAGGTCGCCGGCGAGCACCACGGCCGGATCGGGAGTGGTGACGGTCGGCCGGTCGCCGAAGGTCCCCGGGGCGAACAGCGGGCAGTCGGCCTGCAGCTCGTGGCGCTCATCGATGATCGTGGCGTCGGCAGTCTCCGGGTAGATCCGCCGCATCTCCTCGATCAGCTTGCGACGGGCTTGCGACGGGTCTCCGGTGAGCGCATAGGCGTGCAGTTCCACCACGGAGCCGCCGGTGCGGCGGGCCCAGCGGGCCGCCTCGCCCTCGAAGCGTTCCAGCACGCTGACGTTGTCCAGCGGTCCGAACCCGCTGGTGCCCAGGAACCCCGGCCGGTCGGCGCGCACCGGTCGGTCCAGCCACAACCGGGACACCAGGAACGGCGGGGCGGTGCGCAGCCGTTCGATGCGCGCTCGCCACGGCGCGTCACCGAGCTCAGGCGATGCGGCGAGCACCGCCTGCAACCCGGTCACCTCGGCGGCGAGCACCACGGCGTCGACCTCGTCGCGGTCCCCGCCAGCGTGCACCGCGAAGCGACGTTCGCGCCCCGGTGTGATCTGCTCGACGGTCACGCCGGGGTGCATTACCACGCCGAGCTCGGCCAGATAGTCGCCCATCGGGTTCCACAGCGCCTGCGGGAACGGCTCGGCGGTCACGTCGAACACCAAGCCCTCGGCCGAGCCCAGGAAGTAGATGTGGAACATGGTGGCCAGCTCAGCCGCCGACAGCTCCCGGGGATCGGCGAAGAAGCTGCGGGAGAATACCGAGAACGCCAAATGCCGGGCCGCGTCCGGGAAGCGCACCCGTTCCAGGAACGTCATCGCGTCCTGGTCGTCCAACCGCCAGTAGATCTCCGGCACCGACACGTCGACCAGCGGCAGCGCGGCCACCGGGTCGATCCGGGTGACCAGGTCCCGCCACGGGAACGTGGGGCTGAGCAGCGCGAAGGCCAGCGCGTTCCACGGGGGCGTGCGCGGCAGACCCTGGAAGGTGTCCCGGTGGCCGTCTGCGTCGATCAGCGGGTAGTCCGTCATCGGCACCAGCGTGCGGCCCAGCGGATCAGCCCGGCGCAGCAGCGCCCGCAGATTGTAGTACTGCCGGAAGAAGGCGTGGAACCCGCGGCTCATGGTGACCGCGGACCCGTCGGCCAGCGTGGTCGGCCAGCCGCGCAGCCGGCCGCCGAGCTGCGGTTCCCGCTCCAGCAGCTGCACTTGCACGCCGCGCTCGGCCAGTGCCACCGCGGCCGCGATGCCGGCGATCCCCCCGCCGACGACGGCGACCCGGGGAGGAGGTCCCTCGGGTCGCGCCAGGCCGCCCCGTGGCTGGTGCAGCACTGCCCGCCGGTCCCGGCCGGGCAGTTTCCGGTCGCCGTCCCCCGGTGCCCCGCCGTTGCAGCCGTGCAATCGCAGGCCGTTGCCGTTGCGCAGTGTCACGCCGGTCGCCTGGCCACGACGGTGTGTACAATGCCGCGTTCCCAGCCGGGCATCGTGGCGATCTGGGGGTCGACCAGGCCGTGCCCGCTTAGCCGGGTGGCCAGCGCGTGGACGGTGTCGAAGCACAGCACGCTGCGCCATAGGTAACGGTAGAGCCCGGCCCGGCCGGTAATCACCTTTCCGGCTGGGATGATCACGCTCCAGCACACCGCGGTCCAGATCGCCCGGCTGCACGCCCGACCGTCCAGTGCGTAGTCGTGTATCGCCAGTGGCGCCCCCGGTGCCAGCGCCTCGCACAATCCGGCCAGCACCGGGTCCGGATCGGGCAGATTGCGCACCAGGTACGCGGCGAAGATCCCATCGAACGGCCCATGCATCTCGAGTTCCTCGGCCCGAGCGTGCACGAACGACACCTGGGCTGGCCAATCGGCCTGGCGGGCCACCGCGAGCATGCCGGCCGAGGCATCCACCGCGGTGATTTTGGCCTGGGGCGCGGCCGCCAGCAGCGCCAACGTCGACGCCCCGGTCCCGCAGCCCAAGTCCAGCAGGTGCAGCCCGGCGCCATTGCCGGGCAGCTGCATCCGGTGGGCGGAGCGCGACAGGTTGCGGTAGTAGCCCGGGCTCGCCCCGACCAGCCGGTCGTAACTGGCCGCGGCCGCATCGAACTCGCTCGTTAAATTCACAGCAGCAGCCTACGGCTACTCGTGAGTGGCATTGAGTGCTGGAACACTGTTACGCACGCACGAGCACGTGTGCCACCGCCCGCCAGGGCTGGAGTTGCACGTAGTTGGTCTGGCCCCAGCGATAGGTCTCGCCGCTGACCTCGTCGTGCACCAGGAAGCGGTCCGAGTCTATGTCCAGCGCCGGCAGATCCAGCCGGATCGTCCCGGCTGCCGTGCGGAGCGGGTCCAGCGTCACCACGCAGATGACGGTGTCACCGGTGGCGGGGTCGGTTTTGGAGTACGCCAGTAGCGAGTCGTTGTCGACGCGGTGGAATCGCAGCGTGCGCAGTTGCTGCAGGGCGGGATGCGCCCGCCGGATTGCGTTGAGTCGGGTGAGCCATGGTTGCAGGGATCGGCCCTGGGCCAGCGCAGTCGCGAAGTCCCGGGGTTTTAGCTGGTACTTCTCGCTGTCCAGGTACTCCTCGCTGCCCGGCGCCACCGGCGTGTTCTCGAAGAGCTCGAAGCCGGAGTAGACCCCCCAGGAGGGCGACAGCGTGGCGGCCAGCGCGGCCCGGATGGCGAACATGCCAGGGCCGCCCTGCTGCAGTGACGCGTGCAGGATGTCCGGGGTGTTGACGAAGAAGTTCGGCCGCATCTCGTCGACTCGGGACACCAGTTCCGTGGCGTACTCGGTGAGCTCCTGCTTGCTGGTGCGCCAGGTGAAGTAGGTGTAGGACTGAGTGAAGCCTAGCCGGGCCAGCCCGTAGAGCCGGGCCGGGCGGGTGAACGCTTCGGCCAGGAACAGCACGTCCGGATGATGGTCCTTGACCTGCCAGATCAGCCACTGCCAGAAGTCCGGGGGCTTGGTGTGCGGGTTGTCCACCCGGAAGATTCGCACCCCGCGCTCCACCCAGAACAGCAGCACTCGCAACATCTCCAGGTAGCTGCCACGCGGGTCGGCGTCGAAGGTGAGTGGGTAGATGTCCTGGTAGCGCTTGGGTGGGTTCTCCGCGTAGGCGATCGTCCCGTCCGGGCGGGTGGTGAACCACTCCTGGTGCTCCTTGGCCCACGGGTGATCGGGCGCGCACTGCAGCGCGAAATCCAGCGCGACCTCCATGCCGAGCTCCTCAGCCCTGGCGAGGAAAGCCGTGAAGTCCCCGACGGTGCCCAGCCGCGGGTGCACCGCATCGTGGCCGCCCTCGACCGAACCGATCGCCCACGGCGAACCGACGTCATCGGGTCCGGCTTCGGGTGTGTTGTTGGGGCCCTTGCGGTGCACCTCGCCGATTGGGTGGATCGGCGGTAGGTACACCACGTCGAAGCCCATCCCGGCGATCCGGTCCAGCTCGCGGGTGGCAGTCGCGAAGGTGCCGTGCACCGGGTTACCGTCCGCATCCCAGCCGCCGGTGGATCGCGGGAAGAACTCGTACCAGGAGCTGAACAGCGCCCGAGGACGATCTACCCACACCTTGTGCGCAGCGCCTTTGGTGAGCAAATCGCGGAGTGGGTCGACGGCCAGGATCTGGGTCACCGGCGCCGCGAGCGCTGGTGCTACCCGCTCATTGAGGTCACGCCCGGCGTCCCGTAACGCCTCCGCTGCGGCGGTCAGGGCCGCTCGGTTGAGCTGCTGGCCGGGACGGCGAGCAGCTCGCTCCAGCAGCCGGGCACCGACGATCAGGTCGTTGTCCAGATCGGGCACGCCAGCGTCGATCTTCACCTCGATCGCGTGCCGCCACGTCTCCCAGGGGTCGGCCCAGGCATCCACCCGGAAGCTCCACCAGCCCACCCGGTCAGCTACTACCGTCGCGGTGAACTGGTCGAGCCCCGGCGGTCCGGGCTGCATCCGGGTCTGACACCCCAGCCGGTCGCCGGGACCGCGCCAGACCACCGTGGCGCCCACCGCGTCGTGCCCCTCGCGCCACACCGTGGCGCACACCGGAATGTGTTCCCTGACCACCGCCTTGCTGGGGTACCTCCCGCACGCGACCACAGGCGTCACAGCATCAATAGCGATCCGACCACTCACCGCTACCGCCCTTTCTCCCCCCTACAGTTTGCCCGCCGTGGGCCCGCAGTCTGGATGCAGACTGCACCAATTCGGGTGATCTTTACCGCGTTCTGCATCCAGACTGTGGGGAGGTGCGAGCACGCTAAAGTCTGGGTGTGCGAGCACTGCGTCGGTTTACTGTTCGGGCTCAGTTGCCGGGGGCGCTCGCGTCGCTGGAGATGCTTGCCACCAACCTGCGGTGGACCTGGCACCCGCCGACCCAGGACCTGTTCGCCTCGCTGGACGAGCGCACCTGGGCCGCGGTCAACGGGGATCCGGTGCGGCTGCTCGGGGAGATTCCCACTGAACGGCTCACCGCGCTGGCCGCTGACCAGACCGTGGTGGCCCGCACCAGAGGGCTTGCCGACGACCTGCGTCACTACCTCGACGAGCCCCGGTGGTACCAGCAGCACGCCGAGGCGCTGCCGGCGTCGATCGCGTATTTCTCCATGGAGTTCGGTGTTTCTGAGGTGCTGCCGTTCTACTCCGGCGGCCTGGGTGTGCTGGCGGGCGACCACCTCAAAGCCGCCTCCGACCTGGGGGTGCCGCTGATCGGGGTCGGCTTGCTCTATGGCTCGGGCTACTTCCGCCAGTCGTTGTCGTTGGATGGCTGGCAGCTGGAGCACTACCCGGCGCTGGACCCGCAGGGCCTGCCACTGCACCTGGTGGCCGACGCTGCCGGCGCGCCGCTGCTGGTGCACGTCGGCATGCCTGGAGGGCGGGTGCTGCGGGCGCGGATCTGGCGGGCGGACATCGGGCGGGTGCCGCTGCTGCTGCTGGACAGTGACATCGAGGACAATCCGGATGATCTCCGTGGGGTCACCGACCGGCTCTACGGTGGTGATCAGGAGCATCGGATCACCCAAGAGATCCTCGCCGGGATCGGCGGGGTTCGTGCGGTGCGGGTGTTCTGCCAGCTCACCGGTCATCCCGAGCCTGATTTGTTCCACACCAACGAGGGCCATGCCGGGTTCCTGGGTCTGGAACGGATCCGTGAACTGGTCAGCCGCGAAGGGCTGAGCTTCGACGAGGCATTGGCGGCGGTGCGGGCCGGCACCGTGTTCACCACGCACACCCCGGTGCCCGCCGGGATCGATCGGTTCCCGGTGGAGCTGGTGCGCCACCACTTCGTCGGGTCAGCGGAGCAGACCGCGCTGTTGCCCGGCGTCGACGTCGGCCGGATGCTGTCGCTGGGCGCCGAGGACAGCCCCGGCATGTTCAACATGGCGCACATGGGATTGCGGCTGGCGCAGCGCGCCAACGGCGTCTCGCAGCTGCACGGTGCGGTGTCCCGGGACATGTTCCGCGGGCTGTGGCCGCGGTTTGACGTCGAAGAGGTGCCGATCGGCTCGGTCACCAACGGGGTGCACGGTCCGACCTGGGCGGCGCGGGAAGTCGCCGGCCTGCTCGGTGACTCCGAGGTGCTGTCGGCACCCGACATCCTGCTGTGGGAGCTGCGCAGCGTGCTGCGCGCGAAGCTGGTGGGGGAGGTGCGCCGGCGGGTCCGGGCTGCTTGGCTGGAGCGTGGTGCGTCTCTGCCGGAGCTGGGCTGGACGTCGCAGGTCTTCGACCCCCACGTGCTCACGATGGGTTTCGCCCGCCGGGTGCCCACCTACAAGCGGCTCACCCTGATGCTACGTGACCCCGAACGACTCCGGGCGCTGCTGCTGGACCCCGAGCATCCGATACAGTTGATCATTGCCGGCAAGTCTCACCCCGCCGACGACGGGGGAAAGGCGCTGATCCAGCAGGTCGTGCAGTTTGCCGACGCCCCGGACGTGCGGCACCGGATGGTGTTCCTGCCCGACTACGACATGTCGATGGCCCGCGCCCTGTACTGGGGCTGCGACGTGTGGCTGAACAACCCACTGCGGCCGTTGGAGGCGTGCGGCACCTCGGGGATGAAATCCGCGCTTAACGGTGGGCTGAACCTGTCCATCCGGGACGGCTGGTGGGATGAGCTCTACGACGGCAAGAACGGCTGGGCGATCCCCACCGCCGATGGCATCGAGGACCCGGAGCGGCGCGACACCCTGGAGGCGAACGCGCTCTACGACCTGATCGCCACGCAGATCGCTCCCCAGTTTTATGACCGTGGATCCGACGGTGTGCCGGCCAGCTGGGTGTCCCTGGTGCGCCACACCCTGACCACGCTGCGCCCTCAGGTCCAGGCGTCGCGCATGGTGCAGGAGTACGTCGGGCGCCTCTACGCGCCGGCCGCCGCCTCCGCCGCCGCGGTGCGCGCCGACTCCTTCGCCGGGGCCCGCGCGCTGGCCCAGTACCGATCGCGGGTCTGCGCCGCCTGGCCCCAGGTTCGGGTGGCGCAGGTGGACATCTCCGGCCTGCCTGACATACCTGAGCTGGGCTCAGAGATGACCGTGCGCGCGGTGGTCACGCTGGCTGGCCTGCGGCCCGGCGACGTGGACGTCCAAGCCGTCGTCGGTCGAGTTGATGACGGTGACGAGCTGCAGGACCCCCTAGTGGTTACCATGCATCCAGCCGCCGCTGAGGACACCCGGTTCGAGGCAACCCTGCGCCTCCCCCACGCCGGTCTCCTGGGCTACACCGTCCGCATTTTACCGAAACACCCGTTAATAGCCACCCCCGCCGAGTTCGGCCTCCTCCACCTCGCCACCTAACCCGGGTTAGCGGTGGATTGCGCGGAAGAGGAGGAGAGTGCGGGCGGGGATGGTCATCCGGGTGGCTGGGCGCCGGCTTCGTGGGTGGGCGGGCCCGCCGTCGGGGGATCCGGTGTCCAGCACGGGTTCGTAGCGCTCGCCGTATTCCCGGCCCGGCAGCGTGACCACGATTGACCCTGCGCCGGCGTGCAGCACCAGCAGCCATGAGTCGGTGACCGGTGGGGATGGGTGGGACCGCACGTCGGTGCCGTCGATCCACATGCCCAGGGTCTGCAGATCACCGTCGTGCCAGTCGGGCAGTTCCATGGGCCTGCCATCGGGACGTAACCAGACCAGGTCAGGGGTGTCGGTGGGGGTGATGCGACCCTCGAAGAACTCGGGTTGGCGCAGTGCGGGGGTGGTGTTGCGCAGCGCCAGCAGGCGGTGGGTGAAGGCGGTCAGCGTGTCTGCGTCGGGATGCGCAGACCAGTTCAGCCAGGAGGTCTCGTCGTCGAGCCGGTAGGGATTGTTGTTGCCGCCCTGGGTGTTCCAGCGCTCGTCGCCGGCCAGCAGCATCGGGGTGCCGGTGGAGAGCACCAGGGTGGCCAGCATGTTGCGCGCCTGGCGGCTGCGCAGGGCGCGCACCGCCGGGTCCCGGGTCTCCCCTTCGATGCCGCAGTTCCAGGACCGGTTGTCGTCGGTGCCGCCTTCACCGTTGTCGTCGTTGTGCTTGCGGTTGTAAGAGACCACGTCCCGCAACGTGAAACCGTCGTGCGCGGTGACAAAGTTGATCGATGCCCAGGGCCGGCGCCCGCTGGCCGCGTAGAGGTCCGAGCTGCCCGCCAGCCGGGAGGCGAGCTCGCTGACGCCGGGCACACCGCGCCAGAAATCCCGCACGACGTCGCGGTAGCGCCCGTTCCACTCGCTGAAGTCGGCGGAAAACCCGCCGACCCGGTACCCGTCGGCGGTGGCGTCCCAGGGCTCGGCGATGAGCTTGCGGGTGCACAGAAGTGGATCGGCGGCAATCGCGGTGAGCAGCGGCGCGTCCGGGTTGAACGGCCCGCCCTGGGGCCGGCCGAGCACGCTGGCCAAGTCCAGGCGGAACCCGTCGACGCCCAGCTCGCCCGCCCAGTACCGCAGCGCGTCGGTGACCAGCCGGACCACCGTGAGTGAGCCGGCGTCCAGGGTGTTGCCGCAACCGGTGAGGTCGTGCTCGAGGTAGTAGGCGGGCGCATCCAACCCCCGGTAGGCCAGGGTCGGGCCGCCCACGTCACCCTCGCAGGTGTGGTTGGCCACCACGTCGACGATGACCTCAATGCCCGCGGCGTGCAGCGCGGCCACCATCGTGCGGAACTCCGCCACCTCCGCGCCGGGCACCGCGGCGTATCCGGGATGCACCGCGAGCAGGGCCAGTGGCGCGTAGCCCCAATAGTTGGGCAACCCGGCGCGCAGCAGGGCCGGCTCGGGGCAGAACGCGCACACCGGCAGCAGCTCCACGGTGGTGACGCCCAGACTGGTGAGGTAGGAAGTTACCGCGGGGTGCGCGAGCCCCAGGTAGGTGCCGCGGTGCTCGGGCGGCACCTCGGGATGGGTGCGGGTGAAGCCGCGCACGTGCAGCTCGTAGAGCACGGTCTGTTCCCATGGCACATCGGGCCGGGTGCCGGTGTCCGGGCCACCGGGTGCGGTCACCACCGAAACCGGGACGCTGCCTCGCGAGTCGATCTCACAGGGCAGCCCGGTGGGATCACCCCGGTAGCCCAGCGCGGCCCGCAGGTTGGTCACGGTGCCTTCGATCCGGCGCGCGTAAGGGTCGAGCAGTAACTTGGCCGGGTTGCAGTGCAGGCGGCGCGCGGGATCCCACGGCCCGTACACCCGGTAGCCGTAGCGTTGCCCGGGACTCACCCCGGTCAGCAGCCCGTGCCAGGCCCCGAAGGTACGCTCGGTCAGCGGCACCCTGAGTTCTTCACCGTCGGAGGACAACAGGCACACCTCGACAGCTTCGGCAATCGAGGAGGCCACCGCGAAGCGCACCCCGCCGCCCTCGGCGTGCGCGCCGAGCGGGAATGGTCGGCCGACTTGTGGGCGGGTCATAAAATGCTATCTTTCCTGGGCCGGTAGCCAACCCAGCAGTGCCGTTCAGCACAATGGCCCAGTGAGGTGGTTGACCGGCAACGTCCCAGAACATACCGGAGTCGACCTGACCGATCTCGTGGTGCGGATGGACGGCGTGGGCGTCCGGCGAGGCGCCAGCACGTTGCTCGCGGCGGTGGACTGGCGGGTGGAGCTGGACGAGAAATGGGTCGTGTTGGGGCCCAATGGCGCCGGTAAGACCACCCTGCTGCGGCTGGCTGCCACCGAATTGCACCCGAGTTGCGGGACAGTGCACGTGCTCGGGGAACGGCTGGGCCGTACCGACGTGTTCGAGCTGCGCCCGCGGATCGGGTTCTCCTCGGCGTCGCTGGCCAGCCGGATCCCCGGTGACGAGCTGGTGTCTGACCTGGTGATCAGCGCCGGATACGCGGTGCTCGGCCGGTGGCGGGAACACTACGAGTATCTCGACCAGGCCCGAGCCGTGGGGCTGCTGACGGTGCTGGGCGTGGGGGGGATGGCTGAGCGGCGCTTCGGCACCCTGTCCGAAGGGGAGCGCAAACGGGTGCTGATCGCCAGGGCGCTGATGACCGACCCGGAGCTGCTGTTGCTGGACGAGCCGGCGGCTGGGTTGGACCTAGGCGGCCGGGAAGATCTGCTCACCTGGTTGACCGCCCTGGCCCTCGATCCGGACGCTCCGGCGACGGTGCTGGTGACCCACCATGTCGAGGAGATCCCACCGGGCTTCACGCACGCCATGCTGATGCGGGACGGGGCGGTGGTCGCCCAGGGACTGCTTGCGGCGGTGCTGACCGCCGAGAACCTGTCGAAGACCTTCGGTGTCGATCTCGTGCTGCAGCGTTTCGGCGAGCGTTTCTTCGCCCACCGCCGCTGAGCGGCCGGTAGCGTGCCACGCGTGTCGGACGGACCGGACCTCAACCCGCACAACCTGCTCAACATCCTCCTGCACCACCTCGAGGTGCCCGCCGCCTTCATTCCGGGAGCCCTGCTCCTCGGTGGTGCGGCCTGGTGGCTGGCGCCGCGCCGGGGTTGGGCCAGGGCGCCGGCGGTGCTGGCCGGGTGCGCTCTGGCGCTGGCCTTGGCCGTCACCGTGGTTCGACCGATCGGGCACTTCGCCGCCGGCGGCCTCAACCCCCTGGCGACGCTGCGGTTGTGCACGGTCGGCAGCCTGTTGTTGACCCACCTCTACGAGCAGCTCAACGTGGTAATGCTGATGCCGTTTGCGGTGTGTGGGACGCTGGCGACCCGCCGCCCGGTACTCATCGCGGCATCGTGCGTGCTCGTCAGCGGGTTCGCCGAGTTCGTTCAGGCCGCTACGGGCGGCGGCCAATGTCAGGTCCGGGACCTGGTGCACAACACCGTGGGCGGGGTGCTCGGGGTGTTGCTGGCCGTGGTGGTGCTGCGGGCGCGGCGTCAGGTTGCCGCCAGCACCTCGTCGATCTCGGCGGCGGTCGGCAGGGACGGTTGAGCGCCGCGCCGGGTGGCCGCCAGCGCGCCGGCGGCGCAGGCCCGGACGAGCAGCTCACTGTCCGGCAGCTCGCGCAGCAGGCCGGCTACCGCGGCGCCGAGGAACGCGTCCCCCGCAGCCGTGCCGTCCACCGCGCGGACCAGTGGGGGAGTTGCGGCTGCGACCTGTGTGCCGTTGCGGAGCAGCACCGCGCCCCGCGAGCCATCGGTGACCGCGACGGCTCGGGCGGTGGTCAGACCGGGCAGCGCGGCGTACTCGGCCCGGTTGACCACCACCAGATCGGCGCGCCGCAGCACGTCGGGTGGCACCGGACGGGCAGGGGCGGCGTTGAGCACGAACAGCCCGGTGGCGTGTCGGGCGGCGGCGGTGACGGCGTGGTCGGGGACTTCCAGCACGGTGAGTACCGCATCAGCGCCGGCCACGTCCTCGGCATCCACCCGCAGTGCGGCGTTCGCGCCGGGTACCACGACGATGGTGGTCTCGCCGGTGGCCTCGACAGCGATCAATGCCAGCCCGGTCGGCTCGGTGACCCGTTGCAGCCGGTCCAGCCTGACTCCCTCGCGGCTTAGCAGCTCCAGCGCGGTGTCGGCCTCGGGGTCGGTGCCCACCGCGGCGACCAGCCGCACCGGGAGCCCCAGCCGGTGGACGGCCAGCGCCTGGTTGGCTCCCTTACCGCCAGGAATGCGGCTGAACCCGGTGGCGGTCAGCGTCTCGCCCGGCCCAGGCAGCCGCGGTAGCGCGGCCACTAGATCAAGATTCACACTACCCACCACCGTCACACCCACGTGCCCTATCCCACCACGTGGCCCGGTCTACTGGTCGGCGATCTCGGCGTCCGGGTACCGCTGCTTGATCAGCTGGGCCGGATTGCCGCCGACGATGGTGTAAGGCGCCACGTCGCGGGTGACGACGGCGGTGGTGGCGATGATCGCCCCGTTGCCGATCGTGACGCCGGGCATCACCGTCACGTCGCGACCCAACCAGACGTCGTTGCCCACGACCGTGTCGCCCTTGCTGACATACCGCGTCTGGAAGGTCTCCAACGTCTCGTCCTGCCAGCGACCGGGGAAGATGGTGAACGGATACGTGGTTGGCCCACAATTCAGGTGGTTGGCGGCGGCCATGATGAAGTGCGCCCCGGCCGCGATCGCGCAGAACTTGCCGATCAGCAGTCGCTCGGGGCCGTAGCCGTAGAGCACACGCTCGTCTTCGAAGTTGCGATGCGCACCATCGGTGCACCTGCTCGATTTCGTGGTCGGACAGATTTCCGAGGGGTGTAGTTCGGGTGAAGCGGGTGGTTGAGATCGCGTGTATGCCATCGGTGCGGGCCCAGCTCGGCCGCTGGAGTCCCGACTCGGCCGAGCTGATCGCGATGTGGTGAGGTAAGACTCGATCACGCGTGGTGAGCGGTACTACCAGTGCCATCCGGATTGGGAACCGGCAGTGGTCCGCGGAATCCACGATGACCGCGGGCCGGGTCCCGCTCTGCTCGTTTCCGGCCGGCGAGCCGAAGTCGGCCAGCCACACCTGCCATGGCTCGATCGTGGTGGCCTGGGTCACTGGTTGTATTCGGGGTACTCGTCGTGGGCGTTGCCGAGTCCATCCGCAGTCATGCCCTCCGTGAGCCGGAGTTCTTGCTGGGAGTCGGCCCACTGTTCGGGTTGTCGCGGAGCCGCGCATACGCTGTGTGCACCTGCCGCATCTCGTGCTCATCGATCAGCCGGTTGAGGGCGGTTTCTTGGCTGACACTGCCGAAATGCTCGCGATCCGGTCCCGGGTGCGGCTGTCCAGACGAACCGTCGTGGTAGCCATGGTGGTGAATATGCCACAAGTATGCGTAAAAATATGTATCAAAGGCATATAGCTGGCCCGTCTGAACGCTGGTCACTGCGTGGTGATCACTATGAACAGCCTGGTGTTGATCCGCTTTATTACCATCGCTCGGCACGCCCATGCGGTGCCGAAGCGACCGGATCTCGCTCGGAGTCGCGGACATAAGCGCCTGGCCGAGCCGGTCAATCTTGAAAATTGCCAGGTCGGTCCGCGCCTAGTAGTTGCCGAAGGAACATGACTACACTGTAGTTATGACGTCGCCAAGATCTGTGCGATTCGACGGTGAGGTGCTTCGGCGTCTCGACGGCTACGTTCGCAGCCATCCCGGCACCTCAGTTTCTGCGGTGACCAACCTCATTCGTAGATGAGGCGCTGGGCGCCGAGGCGCACCCTGGCCTCACCTTCCGGCCAGGACCGACCGGTCGGCGCGCTGGGCTGGTCGGTGGTCCGGACGTGTGGGAGGTCGTTTATCGTGCAGGAGGCTGAACCGGGTTTGGCGGACGAGGCGCTCGTGGCCGCGACGGCTGAAGCAATGGGATTGCCAGCGCGCAAGGTCAGGACCGCGGTGCGGTACTACGCCGCGTACCGGCAGGACATTAATGATCGGATCACGGCGAACCGGGAAGCCGCGCAGGAGGCCGAGGCCGCGTGGCATGCCGAGCAGAACATGCTACGCGGAAATGATCGCGCCTCGTGACTGTGCGACTCCTGCTGGATGAGATGTACCCGCCCACGTTCGCCGACGCCCTGCGCGACAAGGGGCACGACGTGGCCGCGTCGGCGTTCTGTTCGTTCACACCAGGCGATGGCCACGGACAGAGCGGGTCTGCATACGCTCGCGGATGCCCTCCACAACATCGTCTCCGAAGGCCGCTTGTCCGGTCCCGACGACATCCGCTGGCTCACCTGAGCTGGCCCGGTTCACCCGAGTCGGCGGATCCGAGGACCGATTGGCGGTGTCCGATGTGGTGCTTGCCGTAGAGGTCATCTCGCCCGGATCGTGGAACATCGACCTTCACCTCAAACCGTTCGAGTACGTGGAGGCGGGAATCCCGCATTACTGGCTGGTCGATCTCGACCCACCGGCCCCCTCGATCACGGTGTTCCACCAGGGCGCACCGGATGACGGGTACGTCGAGGGTCCCGCAACCGCCGGCCAGCTCGTCACCACGGTGCCCTTCGACCTGTGCATCGACATTCCCGCATTGGTCGCTCCGCGCCCCTAGCCTCAGGCGAGCATGCGATGCACCCACCGGCGCACCTGCTCGACTTCGTGGTGCTTGCGTGCCACTGTCGAAAGCTGGTCGCGTAGTCGGTCCAGCGGTCGGGCACGATGACCAGCACGAGGAAGCGGGGCAGTGCGAAGTCTGCTCCGGTCACGTCAAACTCTGCTCTGGCCACGACCAAGCCGGCGCCCACGGGGGGTCATCAATGAACCCGGTCACTTGGGGTGGGCTGGGGGGCTACTCATCGGTAACATCGCGACCATGGACATTGTGGTTTTGATCAAGCAGGTGCCGGACACCTGGTCCGTGCGCACGCTGACCGATGCCGACCACACCCTGGACCGCGCCTCGGCGGACGTGGTGCTGGACGAGATCAACGAACGCGCGGTCGAGGAGGCGCTCACGATCAAGGAGGTGGCCGGCGGTGAGGTCACCGTCGTCACCATGGGGCCGCAGCGGGCCGCCGATGCCATCCGCAAGGCGTTGTCGATGGGTGCGGACAAGGCGGTGCACCTTTCCGACGAGGCGCTGCACGGATCCTGCGCGGTGGCGACCGCCAAGGCGCTAGCCAAGGTCATCGGCACGCTCGGCGACGTCGACCTCATCATTGCTGGCAACGAGGCCACCGACGGCACCGTGGGTGCCATCCCGGCGATGGTCGCCGACGTGCTCGGCCTGCCGGATCTGACCCATGCCCGCAAGGTCACTGTCGAGGGACGCACCGTGACCGTTGAGCGGGAGACCGACGACGGGATCACGGTCCTGCAGGCCGATTTACCTGCCGTGGTCAGCGTGAACGAGAAGATCAACGAGCCGCGCTACCCGTCGTTCAAGGGCATCATGGCCGCGAAGAAGAAGCCGGTCCACACGGTGTCACTGGCCGAGGTGGGCATTGCGCGTGGCGAGGTCGGGCTGGCCCATGCCACCTCGATGGTGACCGAGTCCACGCCCCGTCCACCGCGGGTGTCCGGGCAGATCGTCACCGACGAGGGCGACGGCGCGGCCAAGCTCGCCGAGTACCTCATCGGCCAGAAGCTGATCTGATCTTCGAAGGGGAATCCACTCATGGCAGAGGTCCTGGTCCTGGTCGAGCACTCCGCCGGCGAGGTCAAAAAAGTCACCACTGAACTGCTCACGGCGGCGGCAAAGCTGGGCGAGCCGTCCGCGGTGGTGGTGGGCAGATCCGGCACGGCCAGCAAGCTCAGGGATCGGCTCGCGGTCTACGGCGCAGCCAAGGTCTACGTCGCCGAGTCCGGCGAGGTGGATCAGTACCTGACCGCTCCCGCCGTCGGTGTGCTGGCGGCGCTGGTGACGTCGGTGCAGCCGGCCGCGGTACTCATCACCTGCTCGCCGGATGGCAAGGAGATCGCCGGCAAGCTCGCCGTGCGCACCGGATCGGGCCTGCTCTGCGATGCCGTCGAGCTGGCCGCCGATGGGACCGCCACGCACTCGGTGTTCGGTGGCTCCTACCTCGCCACGTCCCGGGCCACCACGCCGGTCGCGGTGATCACGGTTCGGGCCGGCGCGATCGAGCCGGTCGAGTCGCCCGGTGCGGCCACCGAGCAGGCTGTCGAGGTCCCCGCGGTGCACGCGGCAAGGATCATCGAGCGCCGGTCACTCCAGGGCGGCGACCGCCCGGAGCTCACCGAGGCCGGTGTGGTGGTCTCCGGTGGCCGTGGGGTCGGCTCGGCTGACAACTTCGCCGTGGTGGAGCAGCTCGCCGACGCACTCGGTGCCGCGGTTGGGGCCTCCCGGGCGGCCGTCGACTCCGGCTACTACCCGCATCAGTTCCAGGTCGGGCAAACCGGCAAGACCGTCGCTCCGCAGCTCTACGTCGCACTCGGCATCTCCGGCGCCATCCAGCATCGGGCCGGGATGCAGACGTCCAAGACCATCATCGCGGTCAACAAGGACCCAGAGGCGCCGATCTTCGAGATCGCCGACTTCGGCGTGGTGGGTGACCTGTTCACCATCGCCCCAGCGCTGGCCGAGGCGGTGGCGAAGCGCAGGAGCTGATCAATACAGATAGACGTCCACCAGTAGGGCGCCCAGGGCGGTCAGCACCGCGACCATGATGAGGTGTCGACCGGGTGCGACCGCCAGCGGTCCCAGACCCAGCAGCAGCGCGGCCGCGGCCAGGGTGAACACCCCACTGCCAGCGTCCTGCCAGCTGATCGGGAATACCAGGATCGGCGCGTCGGTAAAGAACTCTGGCGCGTGCACGGCGTTGAGGATGGAGTTCCAGGCGGCCGGACCTCCCGCCGCGGCTACGGCGGCCGTAGCGATCACCACCGGCCGCGGCGGGCGCACGACCAGCGTCACCACCACGGCAGCCACGAGCGCCGACAGGGACGCCCCATAAGCAATGGTTAACCACGACAACATCCGTCCCACCTCCCCCCCTGGTCGATCTCGCGCGCTGTCCCAGCTGGTGACCGACCACCCGATGTGCGATATCTTACACTGAAGAGTGAATATGACGCGATCGGCGTAACTTTCTGTATTCGATCGGGTCTGTCTTGTCGTGGTTCTCCGAGAAGAGTGGATTAGCGGTGACAGCCAGCCAGGCACAGTTGAGGGATTTCGCCAAGGATGTGTTACGTCTGCAACGGGCCGGATGAAGCGCTGCACGGTGCCGACCCGGCTGGCAGCTGGCCCGACGCCCGGCCTTAAGCAGAACTTGCCGATGATCGGCCTGGGTGTGCCTGGTGCGGCCACCGGAGATCCTGGTCCCCGCGCTGAAGTGTGGGGCTTGCCGTGGTGTTCCGCGGTCGCTTTTCGTGGCTTAGCGTACACGCTCGGTGTTCTTCGGTGGGTGGTCCCCCGAGCTGCTGGTGCCGGAGACGACGACCTGGACCGCGGCGGTTGCGGGGTCCGCACCCGGACGGATCGGCCGGCTACTTCCGTCCGACCGGCGCGCTGCCCACCTCCACGCGGGTCTGGTATCGCGTTCTGGATGCAGGCTGTCGCTATCGTGGGTCGAAAAACAACAGTCTGCATCCAGAACACGAAAAGGTGGGCACGATTCGGGTAGGGTAGTTATCCGGGGGTTCACGGACATTCCATCGATCCGTCACGCCGGTGTTCCTTCCGCAACGTGCAGGCCCGGTACACCCAGCGTTATGGGTACCTCGCAGCTGTTGGTGACCACTTCTGCGTCCGCAACCACCCCTCGCTACACGCTGCTGGTGGCCCAGCAGCAGGCTGATGTTCGGGCCGCGCAACGACTCCGGCATCGCGTGTTCGCCGGCGAGCTGGGCGCTGTCCTGCACACGCCCGAGCCCGGCCTGGACATCGACCACTACGACGCGTACTGCGACCACCTCGTGGTGCGCGAGGACTCGACCGGCGAGATCGTCGGCACCTACCGGATGCTCTCGCCGGACGGCGCGCGGCGCGCCGGCGGTTTGTACTGTGAGACCGAGTTCCTGATCCCCACACTGGCGGGCCTGCGCGAGGCATTGGTGGAGACCGGCCGCTCCTGCGTGCACCCGGACCACCGCACCGGGGCGGTGGTGAACCTGGTCTGGGCGGGTATCGCGCGATACCTGATGCTCACCGGGTACCGGTGGTTGGTGGGGTGCGCGTCGGTGCCGCTGCGCACCCCCGGTGTCCCGGACGGCGCGCTCGCGGTGGGTGTCTGGGACACCGTGCGGGCTCGACACCTTGCGCCCGAGCAGTACCGGGTGGCGCCGCGCCGGCCGTGGGATGTCGAGACGGCGCGGTTGTTCTCAAGCACAGCGGCGTCGGGAACCCGCCAGCCCGACCTGCCTCCGCTGCTGCGCGGCTACCTGCGGTTGGGGGCCTGGGTGTGTGGGTCGCCAGCGCACGACCCGGACTTCGGGGTGGCGGATTTCCTTGTGCTGTTAGGCCTGGATCGGGTGGATCCGCGTTATCTGCACCATTTCCTGGAGCAGTGCACATGAGTCCGTAGCTGCCGGTGTCGCCCTGCGGTGCGGGTTGCCTCCCGCCGGCTGATGCGGTGCCCACCGTGACGCGGACTCACCGGTTGCTGCGGCTGCTGGCGGTGGGGGCGACGCTGCTGGCCGGGGCGGTCGTGCTCCCGCTGGTGGGCCCAGCAGGGCAGGAGCGGGCTCTACGGGCTTGGCATGGGGCGCTGCTGCGGGCGTTGCAGATTCAGCTGGAGGTCACCGGCGGCGACCGGTTCGGTGCCGCGGGTGTGGGAGTCCTGGTGGTCAGTAACCACACGTCCTGGCTGGACCTGGTCGCGCTGGGCGCGGTGCAGCCGCTGCGCATGGTGGCCAAGAATGAGGTTCGCGGGTGGCCGGTGGTCGGCCTGCTGGCTCGCCGGGTGGGAACGGTGTTCGTGGATCGCGAGCGGCTCTCGACGCTGCCCCGAACGATCACGACGGTATCCGGTGCGTTAGCCGCCGGCGTGGCCATCGGAGCGTTTCCGGAGGGCACGACCTGGTGCGGTCTGGCCAGCGGACGGTTCCGGCCAGCGGTGTTCCAGGCCGCTGTCGACACCGCAACAGCAGTGCGGCCGGTGGCGTTGCGCTACCGCCTGGCCGGTGCCGGCACCACCACGGTGGCCGCGTTCGTCGGCGCCACGACGCTGTGGGCGGCCCTGGTACGCAGCGCCGGAGTGCGGGGTTTGGTGGTGGAGGTGCACATCCTGCCGCTGTTGCCCGCTACCAGGGTCGATCGCCGTGCACTGGCGGCCCGCGCCGAGGCCGCCATCACCACTACCGTGAGACCCGTAAATATGGGTATGATGCTAGCGTGAAGACCACAATCGAGATCGACGATGAGCTTTTCCGCCGGGTGAAGGTCCGGGCCGCGGAACAGGGTTCCTCGCTGCGCAGTGTCTTCGAGGACGCCCTGCGAAGGGTTCTGGACGAGTACCAGACCGGCTTTGTGTTGCGCGATGCTGGGGTCGGCGGCTCGGGGCCACGGCCGGAGTTCACGCCGTGGCATTGGGACAAGGTGGCCGACCTGGCGTACGGGGACCGGGACAGGTGATCGGGCTTGACACGACTCTGCTCGTCTACGCGCATCGCAAGGACATGCCGCAGCATGACGCGGCTCGGGTCGTGATCGCGCAACTGGCAGCGGGGAGTGCGCCGTGGGGGATTCCTTGGCCCTGCATCGGGGAGTTCGTGTCGCTGGTGACGAGCCCGAAGCCCTTCGGAAATCCGTCCACGACGGCTCAAGCGGTTGACCAGATCGATGCGTGGCAGGAAGCCCCGACGGTGCGGCTGCTCGGTGAGCGCTCTGGTACCTGGGGCATGCTGCGTGGGCTGCTGCTGGGTTCCTCGGTACACAGAGCTGGTGTGCACGACGCACGCATCGCGGCGATCTGCCTGGACTACGGTGTCCGTGAGCTGTGGACCGCCGATCGGGACTACTCTCGGTTCCCCGCGCTGCGTACCCGTAACCCTCTGGTAGTCAACGGGACGTGACCTGCCGAACTCCCGAGTGCCGGCGGCGTGGTAATGACAGCCGGGCCGTTGCGCAGGTGAGCACGCCGTTAGGCTGGTGTCTCGATGACCTACCTTGACCATGCTGCGACGACGCCGATGCTGGCTGAGGCGGTGGCAGCGATGAGCCAGGCGCTGTCCACGTTGGGCAATGCCTCTTCGTTGCACGGCTCGGGCCGGCGGGCTCGGCGCACCGTGGAGGAATGCCGGGAGAGCATCGCGCAGGCGCTGGGTGCCCGCCCGTCGGAGGTGGTGTTCACTGGGGGCGGCACGGAGGGCGACAACCTCGCCGTCAAGGGGCTGTTCTGGCAACGGCGCGCCGTGGACCCGCGCTGCACGCGGATCCTCGCCTCCGCCATTGAGCATCACGCGGTTCTTGACGCGGTGTCCTGGCTGGCTGATCATGAGGGCGCCGAGGTGGTCTGGCTCGAGGTGGATCACCACGGCCGGGTGCACCCCGAGACGTTGCGCGCCGCGCTGGCCCGCGACCCGGGCTCGGTGGCGCTGGTGAGCGTGATGTGGGCGAACAACGAGGTGGGCACCGTGTCGCCGGTGCGTGAGCTGGCCGAGGTTGCCGCCGGGTACGGGGTGCCGCTGCACACCGACGCGGTCCAGGCGGTGGGCCAGCTGCCGGTGCACTTCGGCCGGTCCGGTGCCGCGGCGCTCACTCTGACCGGGCACAAGCTGGGCGGACCCTACGGAGCTGGGGTGCTGCTGCTGGGGCGGGAGGTCGTGGCCACTCCGTTACTGCATGGCGGCGGGCAGGAGCGGGAGGTGCGTTCCGGCACGCTGGACGTCCCGGCGATCGTCGGGCTGGCCACCGCGATCGAGCATGCGGTGGCGACGCAACCGCAGAGCGCGATCGGGCTCGCGCGGCTGTGTGCCGAGCTGGTGGACGGGATCCTGGCCCGGGTGCCGGATGCGGTGCTCAACGGGGACCCGGGAGACCGGGTGATCGACGGTGGCCCCTCGCGGTTGCCGGGCAACGCTCATGTCACCTTCCCCGGCTGCGAGGGTGACTCACTGCTGATGTTGCTCGACGCCCGGGGCATCGAGTGCTCGACGGGCGCGGCGTGCACCGCTGGCGTGGCACAGCCTTCCCATGTGCTGCTGGCGATGGGCGTCACACCGGCCGCGGCTCGTGGCTCGCTGCGGTTCTCCCTCGGGCACACCTCCACCTCCGCCGACGTGACCGAGGTGCTCGACGCCATCGAGCCGGTGGTCACCCGGGCCCGCGGGGCGGGAATCCGGCGGGCGGCAGCCTCATGAAGGTGGCCTTGTGAAGGTGCTGGCGGCGATGAGTGGCGGGGTGGACTCCGCGGTGGCGGCCGCCCGGGTGGTGGACGCCGGGCATGAGGTCGTCGGCGTGCACCTGGCGCTGTCGGCGCGCCCCGGCACACTGCGCACTGGCGCCCGCGGATGCTGTACGAAGGAAGACGCCGCCGACGCGCGGCGGGCCGCCGACGTCATTGACATCCCGTTCTACGTCTGGGACTTCGCCCAACAGTTCACTGCCGAGGTGGTGGACGACTTCGTCGCGGAGTATGCCGCCGGGCGCACCCCCAACCCGTGCCTGCGGTGCAACGAGCGGATCAAGTTCACCGCGCTGCTGGACCGGGCGCGTGACCTCGGCTTCGACGCGGTCTGCACCGGTCACTACGCGCGGTTGGCTGCCGGCGTGTTACGCCGGGCTGTGGACGCCGGCAAGGACCAGTCCTACGTGCTCGCCGGGCTCACTGCTGACCAGCTGGCGCATGCGCTGTTCCCGGTCGGCGACACCGCCAAGGCCGGCATCCGGGCCGAGGCGACTCGGCGTGGCCTGGCCGTCGCCGGCAAGCCGGACAGCCACGACATCTGCTTCATTCCCTCCGGCGACACCCGGGCGTTCCTGGCTGACCGGCTGGGGTCCCGGCCCGGGGCGCTGGTCGACGGGGACACCGGTGCGGTCCTCGGGCGCCATGACGGGGTGCACGGCTTCACCGTCGGCCAGCGCCGCGGGCTGGGACTGGTGCGCCCAGCGCCCGATGGCCGCCCACGGTTCGTCCTAGGGCTGGAGCCGGCGACCGGGACTGTGCGGGTGGGATCCGCGCCGCACCTGGACGTCGACGTGATCGAGGCAGACCGTCCGGTGTGGACAGCGGGTGCGCCAGCAGGCCCCGTGGAGTGTGTTGCGCAGGTCCGAGCGCACGGTGGGTGCGCCAGCGCGGTGGCTGAGGTCGTCGATGACGGCGTGCTGGTGCAGCTGTGCGCGCCGCTGCGCGGCGTGGCACCCGGCCAGGCAGTCGCCCTGTACCGTCCCGACCCCGCTGGCGACGTCGTGCTCGGCAGTGCCACCATCACCGCCACCCGTTAGCTGGCAGTGTCGCCAGGCGCGTTGGGAGGGACGTTGATACTGCTCGTGTTAACGAGGCCGGTCACGGAGGCGGCGAGATCGGAGACGCCGCCGCCGCTTCCGCCGTCGTGTGCGCTGCCGCCCTTGCCGCCTCCGGAGAAGAACATCGACAGGACGGTACGGGCCGCCAGCAGCTCCATATGCTGGCCGTCGAGCTCGGTGACACTCACTGCTTCAGACATCAAATCCTCCTGGTAACTTGTCGATGTGGTTATGTAATAGGGAAAAATATCTCAGCCATTTGCGCTGGCACCGGCGCCGCCGTAGCCGTTACTGTTGCCGCCCAGTGGGATGTCGAGCACCTTGATGCCGAGCGTCCCGATGCCGGGGAGGCCGTTGCTGGCGCCGCCGCCGTCGGCGGTGCTGAAAAGGGACAGAACGGTACGGGCCGGCAGCAGCTCGACGTGCTGCCCGTCGAGCTCGGCAACGTTCACTGTGTCAGACATCAAATCCTCCTAGGAACTCCTAACCCAGGTGGTCCTGGGCACGGAAAACACTTCATCGGCGACACCGCCAATGTGCTATCACACACCGTGTCAACTTTGCTGTCCGGCGGCAATGAGTAGTCGCACGTAATTGCCTCTGGGCTGCTACCTACCTGGCGACCTGTTTTTCGAATACGTAGACGTTACCTGCCTGCCACGCAGATCTCCGAATCCGGCACGTCCGGGGCACGCGCTGCGCCCCGGTGACTTCTTGGTAGACATCTCCGGTGACCGACCTCCGACCTTGGGCCCCTGGTACCGCCACCGGTATCGGTTCGATGCCCGGCACCGACGCGCTCGAAGCTGCCCGCACCGTGATCGGCGAGCTCCCCCACCTGCCTCATCTGCCCGAGCTGCCCGGCCGGGGCGCCGGCGCCGACCTGATCGGTCGCACCGCGGCACTGCTCGTCGACCTCGCCATCGAGCTGGTGACCTCCGGGTACCGGGTCACCGCCCGGGCGGGTCGTGACCACCGGCACGGCGTCGACTTGCTGCGGGGCGACCTGGACGCGCTGGAACAGGCCGCGGACTCCGCGGGGGCTCGACCAGAGGTGATCAAGTTACAGGCTGCCGGGCCGTGGACCCTAGCCGCGGAGGTGGAGCTGTACAGCGGGCACAAGGTGCTCAACGACCCCGGCGCGGTGCGCGAGTTCGCGGCATCACTGGCCGAGGGCCTGCGCGGGCACGCGAGGGAGGTGTCCCGCCGGCTCGGGGTGACCACTGTCGTGCAGCTCGACGAACCGGGCCTGCCTGCGGTGCTCGCCGGCAGTGTGCCGACCCCGTCCGGGTACGGTACTGTGCCCGCGGTGCCTGAGGACCGCGCGGCTGAGCTGCTCCGCAGCGTGTTCGAGGCACTGCCGGCGCCGCGGATCGTGCACTGCTGCGCGCCGCGGCCCCCGTTGGCACTGCTGCGCCACGCTGGGGCGGACGCGCTGGCCGTCGATGCCGAACTGCTTGCCGGCGCGCCCCGGACCACCGTCGATGCCCTCGGTGAGGCGTGGGACTCCGGGGTGTCGGTGCTGCTCGGGCTGGTGCCGGCGATCGAGCCCGCCGGGCTGGCCGGGGGGCCGCCTACGCTCGCTGGCCTGGCCCGACCCGCGCTGGATCTGGTGGACCGGCTCGGTTTTGACCGCACCGTCCTTGCCGAGTGCTGCGTGCCCACCCCGTCCTGCGGCCTGGCCGGCGCCACCCCGGACTGGGCCCGGCGCGCGCTGACCCTGGCCCGGGAGTTGGGGCAGGCGTTCGTCGACCCTCCGGATTCCTGGTCGCGTTGAGGGTTATCACCGATCTGACGAGTGTCGCGTGCTGGTGGTGACACCCGAAGGTGATAGCGTAGTGTCAGGTTGTGGTCGTGTAGTTCCCCGATCGTTGTGAAGCGTCCGTGGAATGTCTGACTACGGGCTTCGCGTTCCCTCGTCGGGGATACCTCCCGTCGGGTGCGTGGTCCGCGCAACCGCGGGTCGGCACGGTGCCGGCCCAGGCTTCAGATTCCACAGGGAGAGCACATGGCACAGGGCGTAGTGAAGTGGTTCAACGCGGAGAAGGGTTTCGGCTTCATCTCCGTCGACGGGGGTGGCCCCGACGTGTTCGTCCACTTCTCCGCCATCCAGGGTGATGGTTACCGCAGCCTGGAAGAGAACCAGAAGGTTGAGTTCGAGTCGAGCCAGGGTCCCAAGGGCCCCCAGGCCGACAAGGTCATCCCCCTTCGCTGAGTATTTCCACACGGCCCCCGCACCGGCTTCGGTGCGGGGGCCGCACACTGTCGGGGTCCGGAGCTAGTCTCCCGGCGTGAGTACTGAGACCACCGGACCGCCTGCCGAGGTCCTTGCCGAGCACAGCGAGCTCGTCGAGACCGTGCGCGGGCACCAGTTCCGCTATTACGTGCTCGACGCACCCACCGTCTCCGACGCCGAGTTCGACACGCAGCTGCGCCGGTTGCAGGAACTGGAACAACGCTGGCCGGCGCTGGTGACCCCGGACTCGCCAACACAGCTGGTCGGCGGTGGCTTCAGTACTGAGTTCGTCGCGCACGATCACCTGGAGCGGATGCTCAGCCTGGACAACGCCTTCGACATCGATGCGCTGCGCGCCTGGGCGGATCGGGTGGCCCGCGAGGTCGGCACTGAGGTGCACTACCTGGCCGAGCTGAAGATCGACGGGCTGGCGGTGAACCTGCTGTATGAGAACGGGCGCCTGGTCCGCGGCCTGACCCGCGGCGATGGGCGCACCGGCGAGGATGTCACGCTCAATCTGCGCACCCTGCTGGACATCCCCGATCGGCTCCGGGTCGCACCCGAGTACCCGGTGCCCGAGCTGCTCGAGGTGCGTGGCGAGGTGTTCTTCCGGCTCACGGACTTTGCCGAGCTCAACGCCGCGCTCGTCGAGGCGGGCAAGCCACCGTTCGCCAACCCCCGCAACTCCGCGGCGGGCTCACTGCGGCAGAAGGACCCACGGGTGACCGCGACCCGCCCGCTGCGGATGCTTTGCCACGGCCTGGGGCGCCGGCGCGGGTTCGAGCCGACCCTTCAGTCGCAGTCTTACCAGGCGCTGACGGTCTGGGGACTGCCGGTCTCCGAGCACACCCGGCTGCTGTCTACGATCGATGAGCTGATCGAGCACATCACCCACTGGGGTGCGCACCGCCACGACGTGGCGCACGAGATCGACGGTGTGGTAGTGAAGATCGATGAGGTGCTGGCGCAGCGCAGGTTGGGCTCGACCTCCCGGACGCCGCGCTGGGCGATCGCGTTCAAGTACCCGCCCGAGGAGGCCACCACCAGGCTGCTGGACATTCGGGTCAATGTCGGGCGCACTGGACGGGTCACCCCCTTTGCGTTCATGGAGCCGGTGACCGTCGCGGGGTCCACGGTCTCGTTGGCGACACTGCACAACGCCGATGAGGTCCACCGCAAAGGGGTGCTGATCGGCGACACCGTGACGATCCGCAAGGCCGGCGACGTCATCCCCGAAGTGCTCGGCCCGGTCGTGGACTTGCGCCGCGGCGACGAGCGTGAGTTCGTCATGCCCACGCGGTGCCCGGAGTGCGGCACGCCGCTGCGTCGTGAGCGGGAGAACGACGTCGACATCCGGTGCCCCAACGCCCGTTCCTGCCCGGCCCAGCTCCGGGAGCGGATCTTCCACGTGGCCGGGCGTGGCGCCTTCGATATCGAGGTGCTCGGTTACGAGGCCGCGGTGGCGCTGCTGGCTGCCGGTGTGGTGCGCGACGAGGGGGACTTGTTCACCCTCGACGAGGACAAGCTGCTGACGGTGGACTTGTTCCGCACCAAGGCTGGCGAGCTCTCCGCCAACGGGCGCAAGCTCCTGGCCAACCTGGACTCGGTGAAGGATCGTCCACTGTGGCGGGTGCTGGTGGCGCTGTCAATCCGGCACGTCGGGCCGACCGCGGCGCAGGCGCTGGCTCGTGAGTTCCGGGATTTGCTGGCCATTGAAAATGCCGACGAGCCGGCGCTGGCCGCAGTCGACGGTGTCGGCCCGACCATCGCCGCGGCGGTGGTCGAGTGGTTCGCGGTGGGCTGGCACCGGGCGGTGGTGGCCAAGTGGCGCGCCGCTGGGGTGCGGATGGCGGAGCATGTCGACAACTCGGTGCCGCGCCATCTGGACGGGCTGTCCATTGTGGTCACCGGCGCGCTGGAGGGCTTCTCCCGGGACGAGGCCGCCGAAGCGATCGCCGTGCGGGGCGGCCGGGCGGCCGGGTCGGTGTCGAAGAAAACCGCGTTCGTGGTGGTGGGCGAGGCGCCCGGCTCAAAGTACGACAAGGCCCTGGCACTCAAGGTGCCGGTGCTAGACGAGGCCGGCTTCCGAGTCCTCCTAACCGAGGGCCCCGACGCCGCCCGCCTGGTAGCCGGGCCACCGCATTCAGCGGGCTCAGCGGGGTAATCAGGGTGTAGTCACCCCGCTGAGCCCGCTGAATGCGGCGGCGGTGGGAGTTGCGGTTGTCGTTGGTGGAGCGGGAGGAGATCTCGCGTGGCTTGGCCGCGGATCTGTCGTTCCGGGCGGTCGCGACCGGGTTGGGCCGCTCACCCTCGACGGTCAGCCGCAAGGTCAGAAATAACGGCGGGCGCGGAGGTTACCGGGCGGCGTGGTCGCGAGCACAGCGACGCCGGAAAGGAGAGTACCCACTCCTTTCCACTCTCAACATATAGCGCACCGGGGGGCTTGCGGCAAGACCCGGGTCGTGCCGCAGAATCATCGGCCGAGGCCAGAACCTGCGGAAATGGGAGTCGCGAAGTGCGTGTGTTGTTGTCGGCGTATGGGTCGCGCGGGGACGTCGAACCGATAGTGGGACTCGCGGTGTGGTTGCGGGCACTCGGCGCGGAGGTGCGGGTGTGCGCGCCGCCGGACTTCGCTGAGCGGTTGGCCGGTGTCGGCGTGCCGCTGGTGCCGGTCGGCCAGTCGGCGCGCGCGCTGACGACCGGGCCGTCGGCGGCGGCGGCGTTGCCCCGGCGCGCGGCCGAGTTGATCGCCAGCCAGTTCGACGCGGTCACCGCGGCGGCCGAGGGATGTGATGCGTTGGTGGCGACCGGCATGATGCCGGCCGCGGCTGGCGCGCGGTCGGTGGCCGAGAAACTGGGTATCCGCTCCGTGTCCGTGACCTTCCAGCAGCTCACCCTGCCGTCGCCGCACCACCCGCCGTTGGCGTATCCGGGCCGGCCGTTCCCGCCGGAGGTGACCGACAACCGGATGCTGTGGGACCTGGACGCCCAGAGCATCAACGCGCTGTTCGGTGCGGCGCTCAACACGAACCGGGTGTCGATTGGCCTGCCGCCGGTGGACAACGTCCGCGACTATGTCATCGGCGACCAGCCGTGGCTGGCGACGGACCCGATCCTGGACCCGTGGCAGCAGACGCCGGACCTCGACGTTGTGCAGACCGGCGCGTGGATCCTGCCCGACGTTCGCCCACTCCCGGCCGACCTAGAAGCGTTCTTGGACGCCGGCACACCACCGGTGTACGTGGGCTTCGGCAGCATGCCCATGCGCGCCTCGACGGACGTCGCCCGGGTGGCTATTGAGGCGATCCGCGCGCAGGGCCGCCGCGCCTCAGGTAGTGGTACCCCAGGCGGTGGACCAGCCGTACTGGGCCGCCCGGGTGGCCGGCCTGGGCATCGGCACGGCACACGACGGTCCGACTCCGACCACCGAGTCCCTGTTCGCCGCACTCAGGACGGCCCTGACCGCCGAGACCCGCGCACGAGCAACTGCCGTGGCCGGCACGATCCGCACCGACGGAGCAACGGTGGCCGCGACGCTGCTGCTCGACGCGGTCGCCGAGAAAGGCCGCCAGTGTCCGCGTGAACCACGCGGGATCGTCGAGCCAGGGAAAGTGCCGCCGAACCTAACTTCGGTTTAAACGCTGTGAGGGGCATGTGTCAACTCAGGGGTATGAAGAGGAATTGCGGTCTGAGCGGAGCTACGTGGTCGGGCTCTACGCGCGGCTCGACGCCGAGCGCGCGCGGTTGAAGGGTGAGTACAGCGCGGCGTTGCGGGGAAACGGCGGGACACCCGTGGAACGGGACGTCGAGGTGCGCGCGTCGGCCAAAGAGGTGAAGCGGCTGGACGTCGCGGACAACGGGCTGTGTTTCGGCCGGCTGGAAACCCTTTCGGGCGAGCATTCTTACATAGGCCGGATCGGCCTTTTCGACGAGGAGAACGACTACGAACCGGTGTTGCTGGATTGGCGGGCGCCGGCGTCGCGTGCGTTCTACGTCGCCACCGCCGCGACGCCGGAGAACATGCGTTGGCGCCGCCAGTTCCACACACGCGGGCGCCAGGTGGTCGATTTCACCGACGAGGTGCTCGGCCGCCCTGGCGGCGGCGAGCGGGGGGACGCGGCGCTGCTCGCGGCGGTCAGCGCGCCGCGCGGTG
>JBOHFG010000333.1:0-1478 GCA_050699575.1 Pseudonocardiaceae bacterium | reverse complement strand
CCGCCCGAGGTACTCGGCGAGCAGGTCTCGAAACGCCGTGCTGGTCCGGCGTGCCGCGGCACTCGATCCCAGTTCACTGCCCAACGCGAACTCGCAGATCAGCCGCAGCGACAACTCGCTGAGGTCCCCTTGGAGCGCTACCTCCCCGGCGGCGGCCGCCCAGCGATCGGCCACCTCCAGAGTGATCCGCGTGAACGCGTCGACATGCGCCTCGTGGCAGCGGTGGTTACCCAGCACGGACAGCAGCAGCCGTCGCCACGGCAGGTGTTCCCGCTCCGGGATCGTCTGGAGGTTTCCCGCCTCGAACAGCGGGGAGAGGAACTCGAACAGCTCGTCGGGGCGCCGGTTGATCCGCGAGGTGACCGCGAGCAGCTCCGGGTCCGCGACGGACACCACCCGAGTGTCCCACAGGTCGAAACACGCGATCGGGCCGTACCGTTCGTGCAGGTCCAGCTGAAACGTGTGCAGCCCGCCCACGGCCACGATATCGGCCAGGTTGCCCTTCGGCGGCGTCGGCGGCGGGCCCGGAATCTCCCACCAGGATGAGCTCACACCCCGATGCTTGACCACTGAAGCACCGGTGACAACCGATCGGCGGGGCAGAATCAGCTGGACGGCATCGTCAACTTGGGTGGCGGCCTGGCGACTGGGATGATCGGCGGATCGTCTGTGTGGAGGGTCGAAGGGGCTGGGCTGGTGGGCACTGGTGCGCCGTCGTACAAGGGGTTCCGGTTTCCGGCAGAGATCATCAACCACTGCGTCTGGCTGTACCACCGTTTTCCGCTCAGCTTCCGCGAAGTCGAAGAGATGATGTTGCAGCGCGGGATCGTGGTCTCCCACGAGACCGTCCGGCAGTGGTGCGCGAAATTCGGCCAGACCTACGCCAACGCGCTACGGCGCCGCCGGGCACGTCCCGGGGACACGTGGCACCTCGACGAGGTGTTCATCAAGATCAACGGCAAGACCCACTACCTGTGGCGCGCGGTGGACCAGCACGGGACTGTGCTGGACATCCTGGTCACCTCCCGCCGCGACGCCAAGGCCGCGACCAGGTTCTTTCGGAAGTTGCTCACAGGATTGGAGCACGTGCCCCGGGTCCTGGTGACCGACAAGCTGGCCAGCTACGGCGTGGCACACCGACGGCTGATGCCCGGGGTGGAGCATCGCCGGTCGAAATATCTGAACAACCGCGCGGAGAACTCTCATCAGCCGACCCGGCAACGTGAACGAGCCATGAAACGGTTCACCTCACCCGGGCACGCCCAGCGGTTCTTGTCCGCTTTCAGCGGGATATCACCGCACTTCCGACCTGGCCGTCACCGACTTGGCGCCGAGGAATACCGACGCGAAATGACCGACCGATTCACCACCTGGAACGAGGTCACCGGCACGGCCACGGCGGCCTGACACGGGCCCCGCAGACCGACCCGCCCGATCCAGCCATGCCCGTACCGCCAGACAACTTCAGCAAGTTGACG
>JBOHFG010000332.1:0-45323 GCA_050699575.1 Pseudonocardiaceae bacterium | reverse complement strand
GCTGCCCGCGCCGTCCCCGTCCCGGGTGCCTACCCGCCCGTTGCCCGCCGAGGTGTTGGACGATGCCGGGCGCGCCGTCGGGGTGAGCGGGCGAGGGCAGCTCACCGGTGTCCCACACCGGATCGCGGTGGACGGGGACCCGCCGCGCCGGGTGCTGACCTGGGCCGGCCCGTGGCCGCTCGAGGAGCGCTGGTGGGAGCCCGGTGGGGGGCGGCGCTGCGCGCGGCTGCAGGCGGTGCTCGTCGCCGAACCTGCCGGTGAGCCGCTCGCGGTGCTGCTGGCCTGCGCCGGGGGCCGGTGGCGAGTTGAAGGAATCTATGCGTAACGGTCCCGCTGGCTGGCCTCGGGTTGCAGGCCTAAGCCACCGTCTCGACGTTGTTGCGGTAGAGCTTGTAGGCGTCCTGGGACAGTCTCTAGCTTCACGGCCGACATAGGCTAGGCACAACCGGATTGCTGCGACCCCAGAGTACTTCCGTCGGATGTGCTAGTATCGAACATATGTTCGATACTAGTCTGGTTAAGGGGGCTCCCGCTGGGAGCGTCCCGGCCGACGAGGACTGTTTTGATCCGGCCTGGCTGGATGAGGCTGCTTGGTTGGATGCGGCTGGGCCACCGGAGGCAGCCCAGCCGCCGGTGTCGGCGTGCGCCCCGTCGGGGTGGTTGGCGTTGGAGTTGGAGCAGGGCTGTGTTGATCCGGTCGTGTTGTCGGATACAGAGTTGATTGATGCGGTGATCGGGTTTGATCGGGTGACGTCGTGGGCCGCGGCACGCCAAACGGTGTTGCTGGCCGAGTTCGCCCGCCGGCGCCCAGGGGATCATCCGCTGGCGGCCAATTCCGATTCCCCGTCGCGGTGCAGTGAGTTCGCTCCGGATGAGGTGGCCTTGGCGTTGCGGTTGTCGCGGATGACCGCAACCGGGCGGCTGGTGATGGCCCAGACCCTGGTTCGGGATCTGCCTGGCACCCTGGCCGCGTGGGAGGCTGGGGTGATCGATTCACTGAAGGCGAGGGCGATCACCGAGACCGCCTACTTGCTCCCCCGAGAACTACGGGGTGCGTTGGAGGCGCGGGTGCTGCACCGCGCCGGTACCCAGACGATCGCCCAGTTACGGGCCGCGCTGACCCGGGCGGTGTTAGCGCTGGACCCCAAGGGGGCAGCTGAGCGCCACCAGCGACGCCGCCAGGACCGGCGAGTGGTGGTCTCCCCCGATGAGGAGGGTATGGCATCCCTGTGGGCGTTGTTGTCGGCTCCGGATGCCACCGCCTCCTACCAGCGGCTTTGTGATCTCGCCCGCGGGTTAGGCAGCAAGGACCCTCGCGGGATGGACGCTCGGCGTGCCGACCTGCTAGTCGAGCTGCTCACCGGGCGCCGCTGCGCAGCCATCGGCTCCTGTACGGATCGGCAGTGTCCCGACGACTGTGACTGTTCCGACGATGCCACCGGCACTGCGCCCACCGGCACCACACCCGTCTCCGACTCCGACCCTGCAGACCAGACCACCTCCACCGATCCCCCCAACCCGGGTAGCTATGGCGGTACCCCCACCCACGCCACTGGGCCGGGTAAGCCGCTGGTGTCGGTGATAGTGCCGATCACCATGCTGCTCGGACTCGATGACCAGCCCGGGGAGCTGGTCGGCCACGGACCCATCCCCGCCGGCTTGGCGCGCGAGATCGCCGCCCAGGGCACTTGGCGGCGGTTGCTGACCGACCCGGTCTCGGGCGTCCTGCTCGACTACGGTCGCACCACTTACACCCCACCGGCCGGGCTGGCCGACTTCGTCCGTGCTCGCGATCTGCACTGCCGCAACCCGATCTGCGGCCAACCTGCTGCCCGGGCCGACCTCGACCACACCGTTCCCTACCACCCCGACGGCACCACCAGCGAACACAACCTGCATGCCAGCTGCCGCCATCACCACCGGCTCAAAACCTATGCTCCTGGTTGGCACGTCGACCAACACCCCGACAGCACTATCACCTGGACCACCCCTACCGGACACACCTACACCAGCAACCCCCACAATTACCGACCCGACTTCCATCCACCACCCGGCGACGACCCGCCCCCCTTCTAGGTCCACATCATGGGCTGGAACAACCCGCCGGTGGGGTGGGCAGACCTGGAGCGGGTGCGTCACCGGGACCGGTACGAGCCACCGTCGTTCGCGCAGTCGCAGGCCGCGGAGACCCAGCCACGTGTTCCCTATGCGGAGCTGCACTGTCACTCCAACTTTAGTTTTCTGGATGGGGCCAGTCACCCCGAGGAGCTGGTCGAGGAGGCGGCCCGGTTAGGTCTGGACGCGATCGCGATCACTGACCACGACGGGATGTACGGGGTGGTGCGCTTTGCTGAGGCGGCCCGCGAGCTGGGCGTCAAGACCGTCTTTGGGGCCGAGCTCAGCCTGGGCCTCACCGCTCCACAGAACGGAGTAGCTGACCCAGAGGGTGAGCACCTGCTCGTGCTGGCTCGTGATCCTGAGGGTTACCGCAGGCTGTCCCGGGTGATCAGCGACGCTCAGCTCGCCGGGAAGGCGAAAGGCCGGCCGGTCTATGACCTCGGCGCGGTAGCCGCCGCTGCGGGCGGGCATTGGGTGGTGCTCACCGGATGCCGCAAGGCGGCAGTGCGCCGGGCGCTGGAGCGCGAGGGGCCGGCCGCCGCGGCGATACAGCTCCGCCGGCTGACGGAGCTATTCGGCTCCGACCACGTCATCGTCGAGCTCACCGCCAACGGCTTGGCGGACGACACCGAGCGCAACGATGCACTTGCCACGCTGGCCGCAGCGCACGGGCTAGACACCGTCGCCACCACTGCTGCGCACTACGCCACCCCGTCCCGGCACCAGTTGGCCACCGCACTGGCCGCGGTCCGGGCCCGGCGCAGCCTGGACGAGATGGACGGGTGGTTGCCGGCCGCGGCAACGGCGCACTTGCGCTCCGGCGCGGAGCTGGCTGAGCGGTTCGCCCGCTGGCCCGGAGCGGTCGAGCGGGCCGCCGCGCTGGGTCGGGAGTGTTCCTTCGACCTGCACCTGGTGGCGCCGGACCTGCCACCGTTCGCCGTCCCCGGCGGCCACACCCAGGCCGGTTGGCTGCGCGAGCTCACCTGGCTCGGTGCGGCTGCCCGTTACGGCAGCTATGACGAGTGTCCGGGCGCTCACCACCAGCTCGAGCACGAGCTGGTGGTCATCGAGGGGAAGAACTTCTCCGGCTACTTCCTCATCGTCCACGACATCGTGGTGTTCTGCCGGCGGGCCGACATCTTCTGCCAAGGTCGCGGTTCGGCGGCCAACTCCGCGGTCTGCTACGCGCTGGGCATCACGAGCGTCGACGCGGTGGCGATGGACCTGCTGTTCGAACGGTTCCTCGCCCCCGATCGGGACGGCTATCCCGACATCGACCTGGATATCGAGTCCGACCGTCGCGAGGAGGTCATCCAGTACGTCTACGACAAGTATGGCCGCGACTGCGCGGCCCAGGTCGCCAATGTGATCACCTACCGGGCCCGCTCGGCGGTGCGGGACGTGGCCAAGGCACTGGGCTACCCGCCCGGTACCACCGCTATCCCCGAGCCGGTGCTAGCACTGGCCGCCGAGCTGGAAGGGTTCCCGAGGCACCTGGGCATTCACTCCGGTGGCATGGTGATCTGCTCCCGTCCGGTGGCTGAGGTCTGCCCGGTGGAGTGGGCGCGCCGGGAGCACCGCTCGGTGGTGCAGTGGGACAAGGATGACTGCGCGGCGGCCGGTCTGGTCAAGTTCGACCTGCTGGGGCTCGGGATGCTCTCCGCGCTGCATTACGTGGTCGATCTGGTGGCCCACCACTACCGGCACCGGGTGCAGCTTTCGGACCTGCAGCCCACCGATCCGGCGGTGTACGACATGCTTGCCCGAGCTGATTCGGTCGGGGTGTTCCAGGTGGAGTCCCGCGCGCAGATGGCCACCCTGCCGCGGCTCAGGCCGCGCTGCTTCTACGACCTGGTAGTCGAGGTAGCGCTGATCCGCCCCGGCCCGATCCAGGGTGGCTCGGTACACCCTTACCTTCGGCGCCGCAATGGCCAGGAAGCCTGGGACTACGACCACCCGCGGCTGGCGAACGCGCTGCGCAAGACGCTGGGCGTGCCGCTGTTCCAGGAGCAGCTGATGCAGATGGCCATCGACGTCGCCGACTTCTCCGCCGCCGAGGCCGACGAGCTGCGCCGCGCGATGGGCGCCAAACGGTCCACCGAGCGGATGGAGCGCCTCCGCGGGCGGCTGCTCAACGGGATGGCCCATCATGGCATCACCGGTGAGCTCGCCGAGAAGATCTACGCCACGCTGCTGGCCTTCGCCAACTTCGGCTTCCCGGAAAGCCACTCGATCAGCTTCGCCGCACTGGTGTACTACAGCGCCTGGTTCAAGCATTACTACCCGGCGGCGTTCTGCGCCGCCCTGCTGCGAGCCCAGCCGATGGGTTTCTACTCCCCGCAGTCACTGATTGCCGACGCCCGGCGTCACGGCGTCACGATCCGCGGCCCGGACGTCAACGTCAGTGGGGTGCACGCTGGGCTGGAACCGTCCGCGGAGGGCGCGCCAGAACAAGCGGTGCGGCTGGGACTGGCCATGGTGCGCACGGTGGGCCAGCCGCTGGCCACCCGTTTGGTCGAGGAGCGGCAAGCGCACGGCCGCTACCGCAGCATCGCTGACGTCGCGCATCGGGTGGGGCTGACCACCGCCCAGGCCGAGGCGCTGGCCACCGGTGGGGTGTTCGACCAGTTTGCCCCGCAACGCCGGCAGGCGCTGTGGTCTGCCGGGGCGGTGGCTGCCGAGCGGCCGGACCGGCTGCCCGGCACCGCGGTGGGGATTACCGCGCCTGCGCTGCCCGGGATGAGTGCGCTGGAGCTTGCCGCAGCCGACGTCTGGGCCACCGGGGTCTCGCCGGGCAGCTTCCCTATCCAGTTCCTCCGTGCCGAGCTGGCTAGGCTAGGCGCGGTGCCTGCGGCTGGCCTGTGGGACCGCAGCGATGGCGAGCGGGTACTGGTCGCGGGTGCGGTAACCCACCGGCAGCGCCCGGCCACCGCAGGCGGGGTCACCTTCCTGAACCTGGAGGACGAGACCGGCATGGTGAACGTGATTTGCTCACCGGGTTTCTGGGTCCGGTATCGCACCGTCGTGCAATTCTGCCCGGCGCTGCTGCTGCGCGGCCGGCTGCAGATCGCCGAGCGAGTGATCAACGTCCTGGCCGAGCACGCCGCGGCACTCGATATGCGGGTGCGCTCGGACTCCCGCGACTTCCGGTGAGCTCCCCGTCCCCACATGGAGCCTTATCTGGGTTATTCGGGGCCCATAGCCCCGATAAGGCTGCATGTCGGGGCCTGGAGATGTCGGGGCGTGAGTGTGGCCTAGCTTGCTCCGACTGCGGCGCGACCGTCAAGATAGATCTTTGCAATTGCTTGCGCCAGGATGTCAAGGGTGTCAATGAACCTCTTTTGCGATTTCTGTTTGCTCCGCTGGGAAGCAAACAGAATCGATAGCTCGGTCAGGGCGAACACGACCGTATCAGTCTTCGTGGCATTGTTCACAAGATCTCGAAGCTGGTTTATTGTCGTACTTGACACGACTTCTTTTTTGACTGAGAATGCCAAGTTGGTTATCGCGGTGATGTTCCTCTCGCTCGGCACGTAAACATCGAACTGCGTCACGATCCGTCGAAAATCGCTCCACGTCGCAAAATCAGAGACCGCACCGATTGCCAGAAAGTCGAACGTTCGTATATCAGCGTTCTTGAGGTACCGAGCGGTCTCATCGACGATCGAGACGAAACGGGCTCCGTAGCCTCTGCAGATGGTCTCCACCTCGCTTGAGTAGTACTGAGTCGTGTTGCAGGCGATCGCGACGACGTTGGCCCCGCTATCGCAGAGTTTTCGGACGGCATCCAGTACCACCGGCTTAACCTGGGTCTCGCGCTGCGCCAGTTCCATCGAGAGGCCCATCTCGGGTACCGACTCAACGATCACACGTGGAAAACTGATATCTCCACGAAAGTTAATAACGGAGCTAGTCCTTATGTAATTGTTGATGCCTTGCCATAGCATCATCCCCGACTCCGGAGAGTTGCCGGTGAGAATTCCGATGGTCTCGCCCGGAGTGGCGCGACGGTCCCGACCCTCCACGATGTTCGCAACCTCGACATTCGGCAGTGCGCCGAAAATATCCGATGGTCGAAACTCGACAGCATACTCGAGGTGGCCCAGGTTCGTCATCATGGTATGCGGCGGAAGGTATGGTTCCAGTACTGTCTCGTCCACGATCTGTCGAACATGAGGGTGTGCTGCGAAGTAAAACGGGGTGACCAGCCCGTACGATAAGCCGAGCTCGGACTCAAGTTTGTCTCCGTCTACCCGCTCGAACGTCGATCCAAGAATACCGTGAAGCTTGCTGGTGTCCAAGTTCTGATGGCCCCGGCAATGAGCTACCACAAAGCTGCTGCGGCCTGCCGAATCGTATACTCCGACGCTCGATTTCAGCTCATCGCACAGTGGTATCCCGACATGCCCAAGCCGATTTCGGCGCTGGGCTGCGTCAGCGCAGCTCTGCACGGGAGGATTTCGTGATACGATTCTCCATAGGTGTTCTCGATCAAAGAACTCGAGATTGCGAGCGACTTCTTGGGGGCAATTCAATGTTGCCATTACTCGAACCTACCGTTTTTCGTGTAGAGGACCAGTCGGAGTGATGAGAATGTCAGGCTGGGCATGCCGTCTACGCCAATTGACAGCTGAAATTCATCATTATTGAACCATTTTCTGAAGGCGTGTGTCACCTCCAGGTTCTTGTCGAAGCAGCCCGAGGCTGCCTCTGAAACTGTGAGTCTCTTCGAGAAATCTGCCAGCAAATTGACTTCCTCCGTCCGACCATCGGGCAGCTCCGCCGGTTTTCCAAAAAGAATTTTTATCCGACCGGACTCGGCACCTCCGGCGAAGCGGACACCTTCCAGGCGGATGAAGACCTCGGCAATATCATAGCGGTCAACAAATTTCTCGAGCCGGCGGACATCGGAGACAAGAAACGCGCCTGAAGCTGACTTGTCAAACGTGTCCGAACCACCGAAGGAGGCCTCGTCTATGCTTGCGCTCATTTCGCCGGAAATATTTCTTTGAAATGTGCGCTTAATGCTCCGCTGAACTCCTGGCTGTTTGCGGTTATCTCGGCGCGCAATGGCCCACAGAAGTTTGGTGTACGCGGCCTCCAGTGTCATGTCGTAAGCATCGATGACCCCGAGGTCAAACAAGATTGCACTAGTCTCGAACAGTTTTAGTTCCACTCGACCAAAGGGGCATTGTGTGACATTTGCCACAATGGTGCCGTTGCGAACAAGTCTTTCGATCATCGATACGAACCGAGGATCTTCTGGAACATTGCCTGGCCCGTAAGAGAGCAGAACTAGTCCGTCCAAGCTGTTTGGATATTTTGCTTCAAGGTCGGACATTTCCATTTCTGGATGAATGAACATCAGGCCAACTCTTGCATCGGCCAAATTGACAACTTGTCGGGGAGAAGCTGATGACATAACGTCTGCCTCGGGTCGCACCATGATGTGGCCGTGATTCACGTTCAGTCTCTCGTTCGTCAACGTAGCCAGTGGAACGGGCATGTTAGGCGTATGGAAACCTTCGGCTCGGTCCGATGCGCACTTCTTGGTGGCGCGATTTCCCCGGTACAGGTGGTTGTTCCAATAAACGCACACCTCGGGCACTCGCATGGGACCATTGTAAGATTGCCAGGCGGCGGCGCGTATTGCGTTCTCTACATTATGGATGGCGTCCGTATTCTGCACCGACATCGGGACCTCGGCGCCGGTGAGTACTACTGGTTTCGTGATGGTGTCACTCAGGAGGAAGGACAGCGCGCTCGCACTGTACGCTAGAGTATTCGTTCCATGTAGAATAACAAAACCTTGATATGCTGCCATCTGCTCTTGAACGAGATTGGCGAGGTTCACCCAGTCCTCTGCGGTGACATTAGATGAGTCGATTGGCTTCTGCAGGCTGAAGAAGTGAATATCGAATGGTAATGTTGAAAGCTTCGGGCGCATATACTGTACGATCACGTCAGCCGTGGACGCCATCTCATAATCTGCGTGAATCGCGTCTGAATTCTTTTGATGAACCATTCCGACGGTTCCGCCCGCATAGATGACGCAGACTGGGTTCAACTTGTCGTATTTCAGCTTGTCGGCTCGTTCGCGAAGCTCGTCCTGCAAGGCGCGGGTCTTCAGGCTATCGCGTTCTATCTTGTTTCGCAGTGTAAGAATGTTGAATGCCGCGCGGCGTCCACCGGAACTACCGCGACGCTTTAAGATCTGCCCTTGGATCACGCTATCCAGAATTTGCAGCTGCTCGGCCAGCCTGGTGGTGTTCCGGTCTAAGAGAACCTCGCTCGTCACGCTGTGCTTGAGCCCCTCCGGTCCTACGAGCTCGGCAATCCATTGTGGCGTGAGCTCGTCAACTGGCGAAATTCTGTCTGGCACGACAGGCCGCACCTCAACCGGAATAATTAACTTCAAGGCTCGCCCGCTGGGTTCCGCAGCCTGCGATCGTCTGAACTCTTTCCATTCCTGAAAACAGTAGTAGCTCGAGAAGTACCTTGGTGAGATAAATGCCAACATTACCGAGCATTCTTCGATTGCCGTACGAACGGCCTCTGAAATAAGCTGACCCGGCTCAATTGCAGTTTGATCTATAAAGAAAAGATCGTTCTCGGTTCCGTCTGTCGGCACGTCGCAGACATGGCTGTACACTGCGAGAAAATGATCTACCGCGCGTGTCACCTCATGGGTTATGTGCGGGTTGGGTTGATTATCGAGGTGTGAATAACTAACAAAGATCTCACGCATTCTCGCGCGTACTTCCTTCCGTGGGTTCAGGCGTTCGTGACGTTGTCCGACGTGATCGCTGGACTATCCCCTTCTGTCCTCTTCCGGAGAGACTTCCCCGTGGAGATCGTCCAGCATTCGGTCGGTTATCTCGTCGTACCCAAGCCCTTGCCCGAGAAGCCACATGAGCTTCGTGGTCATCGACTCGATGCTCATGTCGTACGCGGGGATCGCCAATTTGTGCTTGGCGAGGAGCAATCCTGGTTCATTTACCGCGAAGTTGCTATTTCCGTTGGGGGCTTGCGTCGTAACAACGATTGGAACCTTCCTGTCCTTGAGGTACTGGAACGCAGGATGTAGATAGGTGCTGACATCTCCTGCGCCGAACGCTCGAAACAAGATACCACGCATGCGATCTTGGTCGATCAGATGCCCAGAAAGAAGCTTAAAAGTTTCTGGGTCCATTCCTGGGAATTCGGTGAACGAGAGAACTCTTGGATCGAAGATTCTTGTCACGTGCAACGGGTGCCCGTCGCGTGCCTCTGGTGAACTCTTGCTCAAGTACTTGTGGTGCCGGTCGAGATTTGACGAATTCCACCTGATGACACGACCGATCCGTCCGAGGCTCGCGGTCGAAAACGATTGAAATGCATCGTAGTCGAACTCTGTACTCTTTTTTGTCCTGGTGCCGGTGATGATGTGACTGCCGAAGACGCAAATTACTCCACGGACCGGTCCTGGCTCCTCGTCCCAGGTGGCAACGCGCATGGCGTTCTCCAGGTTCATGACGGCGTCGGAGCCGGGCCAGCCGAACGGGACTTGCGAGCCCGTCACCACTACTGGTTTGCCCAGATTCTCCAGGGCAAACGATAGTGCGGCCGACGTATAACCCATTGTGTTAGTACCGTGCGTGACGATGAAGCCGTCGTACTTGCTGTAGTTTTTCGCCACGCTATCAATGATGTTCACCCAGTCCGACGGCTTGATGTCGGAGCTGTCCAAGCTTGCCACGTCATCTGTGTCAACCGCTATGTCATCGAACTGCTTGGAGTTCTTTGAGATGTCCGCTATGCTTGGTGCCAAGCTCTCGAGCAGGCTGGGGGGGTTTTCCACCAAGTGTGCCTGCGATGCCGTAGTTGCGACCTCGCCGGCTATCGTGCCGCCGGTGGTGATGACGAGTAGTTTCCTGGTCCTATCGTGCGCCATGGACTGTCCCTTGTGTGCAAGATGCAGTCTTTGTGGTCTGCCCGCCACGCGCGGGGGGCAGGGTACGGCAACCCACTCGGAGTACGGTGCTGGGACTCACGGCACGTACCTCCTCCGGTTTGGTCTTCGATCTAGGTGTGATCACCAAGGGCGCATTGTAGACTGTTGCGGCTAGCTTCAGTATGCGTGTCTCAGCAAAGGTGCGCCAGGCTCCAGGCTGCATGACCTCCGCCCCTGCCGGCCCAACCAGTTGCTGGCGGGTCGCGGCAGGGGGATCGGAAGCGAGGGCTCCGGCAGGTTGACAGCACACCGGGGTTCTGCTGTCGTTGGCGTGAAATCGACCGGCGATACCGGTCTATTCGTGGCTGATCAGAATGAAAAAGTCGAGACTTGCGAGCTCGGTGGATCACTGTTGAGGAGTCGTTGCGTGAGCTCGTCCAGGAGTACGTGGGTTGCCTCATGTCCCGTGTGGAAGGTTGCGCGCCGTGAATGTGCCGGTGAGCGTCGACGATCCGTCATCTGATCTAAGAGTCTCAGTAGGTCAAACGCGCAACCCCAAGACAGTGCGAAGCCCGATCCGCCATGTCCGTAGTTGTGGAGAACGTACTTCTCGGTGCCGAGGTGAACGCGTGAGCATGCTACGCGAACACTCTCAGAATTTCCTGAGCGTTGAAATCGGAAACCTATGCCCGGCAGTATCGCATCGGGTCGATCCGAGCGCAGTCGCCGAAGGCTCAGTTTTCCTTGTGTCATGCGCTCAAGCAGTTCATCATTGAGTGAGAATATCACTGCCGGAAGCTTGACCCGTTTTCCATCACGGCCCGTGAAAATCTCTTGTTCAGTGACGGCCTCCTCTCCCGTCCAGGCGCCGGAAGAATCGAGTGGCCCGTTCTGCACCTGTCGACTTCCGCCCAGGATCCAGCAATCAGATCTCGGGTAACAGTAGACGTCCGCCGGGTCGCCGGTTGCTGTGGAGTAGACCTCGGTCGTTGGTGTATAGTTGTAGGAGAAGAACCGCCCCCGAGCGTCCGCGAATGGTTGTTTGATGTCAACTCTCAGATAATGACCCCTCAAGTATTGCGGCTCGTGCTTGTCGTTCAACGGTTCGTATTCGGGGAGGTTCGGCCGATCGTCAACATCGAGCGCGTCGTTACTGCTCAGGAACTCGGAGGCGCTGTGCCCGGTGCAGTTGACGTAGTATTGATAGTCGAGCTTAAGGTATTCACTGATCGAGTGCTGCGAAGGTTCAGATCCGACCAGTAAGACTCGGCCGCCCAAGGCGCGGTACAATTCGTACAGGTACGCGATGTACTCTGGCGCTTCGCAGAACAGTACGTCGAACCTCCATCCGGATGTCGAATCAGCGGCCGGTCGCCGCGGTACGCCGTCGCGCCGAAGCTCCGCATTCGTCAGCTGCTCGAAATTACGAAGGGAGCGTGAGTAGTAAGGTGTCTCCACGTCGGGTTGCTCAAAAATTTCATAATGTGTCTGTTCGCGAACTCCGCAATGTGCGACGAAGGCTAGGATTCGAAAATACTCTTGCGAGATCGCCGTCCAGTAGCTTGCTTTGGGTGATTGTACCGAGTGTGGCAGGATGGAAGCCGCAGCATGCAGTGATGCGAATTGTGGAGATTGGCAGCTTTGTAGAATCTTGGTTGTCGGCAGTTCTTGGGTGTAGATTCTGGTCTTGTACCCGCTCAGTTGAAGTAGGGTGGCGGTAGTGAGCCCCGAAATACCGCCACCAATTACTGCCACGCACTCGCCACTTGAATTCATTCACCGGTCTCCCCTGAAAAATGGTTCGCAGGTGTCATAGCGCACCCACGCGTCGTGCACGGCGTTCCCGGTGAGTTCGGGCAGTACCCCGGTGGTGTTCATTTCCTTGGTGTCGCGCCGGTTGTGCACGAAGATCAGGCTGGGTTTGCTGGTCGAGGCCAAGTGCGTCCACCTGCTCGGCAGCGTCGAGAAAGTCCTCGACACCTCCCCCGGCTGGGCCGCTGGCTCGGCGATCCGCCTCCGCGCCCAGCTTTGCCGACAACGGCTTGCTCAGCTCATCCCGCTGCGGGAGCCGCTCACACGGCTCCCGCAGCGACGGCGTCTCAGGCACCGCGAGAGCATCAACACCCCCGACGGCAAGATCAAGCCGCCACGCCGACCTGACCAGTTACGAAGGGGCCAGCGTAGCTTGCGGTATCACTGATCGGACAACTCGACCTCGGTTCGCGCGACATCGCTGGGTGAGCAGAGGTCGCCGGGCAGCAGCGCCATGACCTGTCGAGATCGCCTGGTGCGGCTGCTGTACCAGCGACCCTTGGCTGCTGGAGCAGTGAGCCAAGGCGATCCGTTCTTGTAGGATATATCACCCGTCTGGGTAGCCAGGATGGGTGATACACCGCTCGACTCGGCGCAGCGGGTGGCGATCCTCGGATCGGAGTTCCGGGGGAGCCGCTGCCCGTCGGTGATCAGATAACCAGTTAATCGCCGGCTATGCAAAAATTCACCATCGGTTAATCTGACCGTGTCATTCGAATTTTGCGACGATATGTCCTATGATCTCCCGTCGGGAGGGAACAATCATGCACTGTGCCACCTGCAGCGGATGTCGGCGCGCTCGTATCTGACGCTGCAGTGCCGGCAATGGTGGTTGTGTGCAGGTCGCGCCCGCGCCGGGCCGGGTGCCGGTACGCGACTCCAAGGACCCCGAGGGCCCCGCCCTGGCTTTCCCCAGCAACGCCTGGCGGGCCTTCCTCACCACCGTCACCCCCTGACCGTCGCGGCCGCTGGTGACGAGCCCAAGCGAACCCGGATCGGGCCGCCTGGCAGGGTGCGGGGATGCCCGAAACCGTCGAAGAAGACGTCACCGGTGAGGACTTCACCGACGCGGTGTTCGCCGACCAGGAGTGGGCGGGGCGCAGCTTCGTGCACTGCCGGTTCATTGATGCCGACCTGCGCGGGTTGCGCACCCACAGCTGCCGGTTCACCCACTGCGACTTCACCCGCGCCGACCTCGGCGCCTCCGAGCACCGCGCGACGGCATTTCACACCTGCACCTTCCTGCGCACCATGCTGGCTGACTCGGTACTCGAGCACTGCTCCCTGCTGGGCAGCACGATCAGCGACTGCCGGCTGCGGCCGTGGACGCTGCGGGAGGTCGACCTGCGCCTCACCGGGCTGGGTCACGCCGATCTCCGGGAGGTGGTGCTCACCGGGTTGCGGCTGACCGAGGCGAACCTGGTGCAAGCCGACCTGCGGGGTGCCGATCTGTCCGGCGCCGATCTGTCCGGAGCCCGGCTGCTGGGGGCTCGGCTAGAGGGCGCCGACCTGCGCGGGGCCCGGCTGGACGCCGATGCCCTGGTGCAGGCGCGGTTGTCCGGCGCCCGGATCGACGTGGACACCGCAATCCGCTTCGCCGCCGCGAACGGGCTCCGGGTGGACCTCGGAGCGTGAGTCGCCAGGGAGAACCACCGTGGCGGTCGCCGTGATCGCGCTGCCCGGTGGGCATCGGGCCGGGCGCCCCGGGAGGTGGCCACCGGTGCAAGGATGCCCGTCATGACCCGGCGGACGAGCCTGCAGCCACAGCTGGCCTTCGGTCTGGTTCTGGTTGTGGTGGCGCTGGGCATGGGACGCATCGTGCAGTACCACTGGCGGGAAGGCTCGGTGATCATCGGCGGCGCGTTGCTGCTGGCCGCTGGGTTGCGGGCAGTGCTGCCGCCCGAGTGGACGGGGTTGCTCGGGATCCGCCGCCGGGCCGTGGACGTGCTCACCTACAGCGTCTTCGGGCTGCTGATGCTTGCCGTGGCGCTGACCATCATCGGGGGACCGCTGGCCGCCGGTTGAGCTTGATAGCCTTCCGAAATGGAACGTTTCGGTCAGGTCGCGGTCATCGGGGCCGGTTTCTACGGTTCGACCACCGCGCAGCGGCTCGCTGAGTGCAATCTGTTCGACACCGTCGTGCTCACCGACATCATTGAGGGCCGCCCGGAGGGCCTGGCGCTGGACATGAACCAGTCCCGGCCGGTGGAGGGTTTCGAGACCCGGGTCGTGGGCCAGACCACCGGTCGCGACGGCTCGGGTTACGCGGCGATCGCCGGCAGCGACATCGTGGTGATCACCGCTGGGCTGCCTCGCAAGCCGGGGATGAGCCGGATGGACCTGATCGAGACCAACGCCCGCATCGTCCGGCAGGTCGCGGAGAACGTCGCCCGGCACGCCCCCGACGCGGTTGTCATCGTGGTGTCCAACCCGCTGGACGAGATGACCGCGCTGACCCAGCTCGCCACCGGATTCCCCCGGCACCGGGTGCTGGGCCAGGCCGGGATGCTCGACACCGCGCGGTTCACCTACTTCGTCGCCGAGGAGCTCGCCGTCCCGGTGTCCTCGGTGCGCACCCTGACACTGGGCTCGCACGGGGACACCATGGTCCCGGTGCCCAGCGCTTGCACAGTGGACCGCACCCCGCTGACCAACCTGCTGCCCGCCGGCAAGATCGACGAGCTGATCACCCGGACCCGCAACGGTGGCGCCGAGGTCGTCGGCCTGCTCAAGACCGGGTCGGCGTACTACGCCCCGTCCGCCGCGGCGGCGCGCATGGTGCGCGCGGTGCACGAGGACTCCGGTGCTGTGCTCCCGGTCTGCGCCTGGGTGGACGGCGAGTACGGCATCTCCGGTGTCTACCTGGGTGTCACCGCCGAGCTGGGCCGCCAAGGCGTACGCCGAATAGTAGAGACCGAGCTGACGGATAGCGAGCTCACCCAACTGCGCGTAGCCGCCGAGTCCGTCCGGTCCAAGCAAACCGACGTGCAGCACCTGTGACCGGGAGGCCAAGCCCGCATTCAGCGGGCTGAGCGGGGTTATTCGACCCTCCGAAACCCCGCTCAGCCCGCTGAATGCGGGATGACGTAACGGTGATGTGACCAGGGGGGCGGTTGGGGCGCATAGGCTGGCGCTGTTTAGGACGTGAGTGGAGAGAGAGGAGTGACTGGCCAGTGGGCAAGATTAAAGTAGTGGGAACCGTTGCGGAGCTTGACGGCGACGAGATGACCCGGATCATCTGGCGGTTGATCAAGGACAAGCTGATCCTGCCCTATCTCGACATCACTCTCGACTACTACGACCTCAGCATCCAGCATCGGGACATTACCGATGACCAGGTCACCGTCGACGCCGCGTACGCGATTGCGAAGCACGGGGTGGGTGTCAAGTGTGCCACGATCACGCCCGATGAGGCGCGGGTCGAGGAGTTCGGCCTGAAGAAGATGTGGCGCTCCCCCAATGGGACGATCCGCAACATTCTCGATGGCGTGATCTTTCGCGAACCGATTGTCTGCGCCAACGTTCCCCGCCTGGTGCCGCACTGGACCAAGCCGATCATCATCGGCCGGCACGCCCACGGCGACCAGTACGGCGCCAGCGATTTCACCGTTCCCGGACCGGGCACCGTGACGATCACCTACACTCCCGATGACGGCCGTGCGCCGTGGGAGGTGGAGGTGGCGCGCTTCGGTGAGGGTGGCGGTGTCGCGCTCGGGATGTTCAACTACCGCAGGTCCATCGAGGATTTCGCCCGAGCATCGCTGCGCTACGGCCTGGCCCGTGAGTACCCGGTCTACCTGTCGACCAAGAACACCATCCTCAAGGCCTACGACGGCATGTTCAAAGACGTGTTCGCCGAAATCTACGAGTCGGAGTTCAAAGCGGACTTCGAGGAGCACGGTCTCACCTACGAGCACCGGTTGATCGACGACATGGTGGCCGCCGCGCTGAAGTGGTCCGGCGGCTACGTCTGGGCCTGCAAGAACTACGACGGCGATGTACAGTCCGACACCATCGCGCAGGGCTTCGGCTCACTGGGCCTGATGACCAGCGTGCTGCTGACCCCGGACGGTCAGACCGTCGAGGCGGAGGCCGCGCACGGCACCGTCACCCGGCATTTTCGTCAGCACCAGCAGGGCAAGCCCACCTCCACTAACCCGATCGCGTCGATCTTCGCGTGGACCGGAGGCCTGCGCCACCGTGGCATGCTGGACGCGACCCCAGAGGTCACCCGATTCGCGCAGACCGTGGAGCGGGTGTGTATCGATACCGTCGAGAGCGGCACGATGACCAAGGACTTGGCGTTGCTGATCGGCTCCGGCGCTCCGTTCCTGACCACCGAGGCCTTCCTTGACGAACTCGACCGGGGGTTGCGGTACGCCATGAGCTGTGAGAAGGATGACCTCAACACAGCGTAGACGGCGGAGAGTGAGCAGGTGGCTACGATAACGCGGAAGCATTGGATCATCGGGGGGGCCGTGGTGGTGGGGGTGCTCTTATTGGTCTCTGAGCAGGACCGGCAGACCGGTGGTGGCATCAGGGGGACTGGCAGCTTGGGGCCTTGCACGGTGACGGTCACTGCGGACTCGCTCAACGTGCGCTCCCTCCCCGACGATGGCGCCTCCGTGGTGCAGATCTACGGCAAGGGCGCGGTGGTCTCGGCCGACCGGGCGATCAGCAACGGTTTCCGGCAGCTCGGGCCGGGCCGTTGGGCGGCGCGGGATTTCCTCGACCCGACGCCGGGCAGCGACTGCGGCTGACACTAGCCACCAGACGGCCTGGTGGGTTTTCTGCCCTCGACGCGCTGAATCCGTTCTCTCCCGACTACCGTGGGAAGGCATGGGGGTTACAGGTCTACCGCAGGCGGACCGGAAGCCGGGTTTGTTGGAGCGCTACCGGTTGCGCTATCCGTGGTTGGACCATCTGGTGCATGCCGGGCAGTCCTACACCACCCACCACGGCGACCACTACGCCGCGGCGATCACGTTCTTCAGCGTGCTCTCCCTGGTACCGCTGCTGATGATCGCCTTCGCGACCGCTGGCTTCGTGCTCGCCGGCAACCCGGAACTGCTGCGCACGCTGCAGGATCAGATCCAGACAGCAGCCCCTCCCGGCTTGGGCGCGATACTCAACCAGGTCATCGACGGGGCGATCAAATCCCGCGGCAGCGTGGGGATCGTGGGCCTGCTCGGGGCGCTGTACTCCGGGCTGGGCTGGATGGCCAACCTCCGCGAGGCGCTCACGGCCCAGTGGGAACAGCCTCTTGAACGGGGGGGTTTCCTGCGCACGAAAGTATTCGACCTGCTGGCGCTGCTCGGTCTGGGGTTGGCGCTGGTGATGTCCTTCGCGCTGACCGGCGTCGGCACCGCGTTCGCCAGCGTCGTGCTGCACGAACTGAGTTTTGACCAGATCTTTGGGGCCCGGTTGGTGCTGACTGTGCTCGCCTTGGCGGCGTCGGTGGCCGGTATGTGGCTGGTGTTTCTCTGGGTGCTTGCGCGGTTGCCGCGGGAGCCAGTCCCGCTGCGCAGCGCGACTCGCGCCGCGGCGTTCGGCGCGGTGGGATTCGAGATCCTCAAACAAGTCTTTGCCATCTACCTGGACAGTGTCACCGCCAGTCCCACTGGGCAGCTGTTCGGCCCGGTGATCGGTCTGATGGTGTTCGCCTACTTCGTCTCCCGGTTTTTGCTGTTTCTGACGGCCTGGGCTGCCGTAGCCCCAGCCACCGCACCGGAGCAGGCCCGGGACGACCACCAGCAGCAGGCTTCCGTCCCTACCTAGGGTTCACCCCGATGCGCCCAGGCGCCGGATGGGTGTCTACTGGGATGAAGCGGGTCCCCCCACTGGGCCTGCTAGAGATGCTAGGAGACCGCCATGCAGACCGTGATCAAGGTGCTCGGAGTCATTGCGTTGATCTGGCTTGGGTTCGTGGTGTTGGGCTTGGTGATCGGTGTCGCGTTCAAGCTGGTGTTCTGGGCCCTGGTGATCGGTGCTGGGGTATTTATCGGCTCGGCCGCCTACGCGGCAGTGAAGGGTAAGTCGGACCGTCGCGCGCTCCACCGGTAGTGGATGCCGCGAGCCCCCGGGTCACGACCCGGTGCCGGCCAAAATCTGACGGATCAGGTGCATCGCGAGAGTCACCGACCGATCACGGATCTCGGCGCGGTCGCCGGGTAGCACCGGGTTGCGGGCTGCCACCGCGCCGCTGCTGGTGGTCACGCAAAGACACACGGTGCCGACCGGCTTGGCGTCAGTCCCCCCGCCCGGGCCGGCTACCCCGGTGATCCCGATCCCGATGTCAGCGCCGAAGGTGCCCCGCGCGCCGTCGGCCATGGCCCGGGCCACTTCCGGGGACACCGCCCCGTGCTGTTCAATCAGCTCCGCGGGCACGCCCAGCAGCGCGGTCTTAGCGGTGTTGGAGTAGGCCACCACACCGCCGGCGACGTAGTCCGATGCGCCTGGCCGTTCGGTGAGCCGGGCGGCCAGCAACCCCCCGGTGCACGACTCCGCCAGCCCGATCCGCCGTCCGGCCAGCGCACCGGCGAGCTGGTCGTCCACCGAGGTGCCGTCGGTCGAGAACAGGTGCCGGGCGTGCCGGGCGCGGATCGCCTCGATGAGCCCGTCGCGGGTCGCCTCAGTGCCGGCCCGGTGCCGGATGTCGATTACCAGCTCGGCCCGCCGCAGGCAGGTGGTGATCTCCAGCGGCGTCAGGTCCAGCGTCGCGCTCACCTCCCGCAAACTCCCCGCGAGCTCTGACTCGGACAACCCGAACAGTCGCAGCTGCGCGGACCCGAACGGCCGGGTGCGGGCCAGGACGGCCTTGGCGGCCGGGGTGGCCAGTGCTGCCGGCCACATCGTCTGGAGCTCCCGGGGCGGTCCCGGTAACACGATCACCGTCGGCCCGCCGCCGACCGGGACCACCAACCCGGGTGCCGTCCCCACCGGGTCCAGTGGTGTCGCGCCGCGAGGCACCATCGCCTGCTTGCGGTTGGCGGCCTGCAGCGCCGCCGGGCTGAAGTGCGCCAGGTGGCGAAATCGGGCGAGGATCGCGGTGATCTGCCGCTCCATCGCCTCATCGAGCTCCAGCTCCACCCCGGCGAACCCGGCGACCACCTCGGTGGTCAGGTCGTCAGCGGTCGGGCCGAGGCCACCGCTGGTGACGATCAGGTCGACGCCTTGGTCGGCGAGGAATCGCAGGGCCGCGGCCAGGTCCGCCGGCCGGTCCCCGACGCAGAGCAGGTGCGCCACCTCCACGCCCAGCTCACTCAGCCGCTGCGCCAGCCACGGGCCGTTACGGTCGGTGATCAAACCGCTGAGCAGCTCTGTGCCGGTGATCACGATCCCGGCACGAAGGTTCGGATCTTCGGGTGGACCGTCATTACTCACGAGACAGCACGCTAGCCCGCCAGGCATCCTGAGCCGGTGCGGAGGCGACGGTGAGACTCAGGCGTAGCACTGGTTCACCCGATCCGAGCCCGCCGGGGCTCATCGGGGTCGAGGACCTCAAGACCCCGTCCTGGGCGAAGGTGATCGAGACCATGGGGAGCACGAGCTCGGGCCAGATGCTCCGCGCGGCGCCCATCGCGCTCGGTGTGCTGGTGCGCCTGGCCTGGCGGACGTCGCCGCGGTTGACGCTGCTGGCCGCCGCTGTCGAGCTGATGGCGGGGTGCGCAACAGCGTTCGGGTTGCTGGCCACCGCGAACGTGTTCACCCAGCTGTTGGAGCAGGGCCCGACCCCGCAGCGGGTGGTGGCAGCACTCCCGGCGCTGGTGCTGGTGATGATCTCCTACGCCGCGCGGGGGCTGCTGGAGGCGGCGGTCGGTGCGGTGCACGCGGTGCTGGCCCCACGGGTGGAGCTACGCGCTCAGGATGAGCTCCATGCCGCGGTGATCGGCGTGGAGCTGGTTGCCTTCGACGACGCGGATTTCGTGGAGTTGGTGCGCCGGGCGTCGACACACGGGGTCAGCAGCGCCGGCCGCGGCGTGACTGACGCGGGGACCCTGCTCAGCTCGGCGATCTCGCTGGCCGCCGCGGTCGTCACGGCCGGCCTGCTCAACCCCGTGCTGGCCCCGGTGGTGGTGCTGGCCGCGGTGCCCAACGGCTGGGCCAGCGTGCGCGCCGCGAAGCTATCCTATGCCTCGTTTATCCGGATGGTCTCGCGCCGGCGCCGGCTGGCAGTCACCAGCAACCTGATCACCGGCCGGCGCGAGGCACCGGAGGTCCGGGCCTTCACCACCCAGGACGTGCTGCTCGGTGAGCACCGGCGGATCGGATCCCAGCTCGCCGCCGAGTCCGTGCAGGTCGAGCACCGCAAGACCGCGATCCGGTTGGTCGGCCGGGGTTTGGCCGGAGTCGGCACCGCACTGGCCTATGTCGTGCTCGGCCTGCTGCTCTACACCGGGGCGATGCCGCTGGCCCTGGCCGGGGTGGCGGCGGTCGCGATGCGCACCGCGAACTCGGCAGTGTCCACCACGGTGTACGCGACCAATCAGCTCTACGAGCACAGCTTTTACCTCGACATGCTGACCAGCTGCCTGACGCAGGCCCGCGACTACCACCGGGCCGCCGCGGTGCGACCGCTGCCGCGCGATCCACAGCTCATCGAGGTGCACGAGGTGTCCTTCAGTTATCCCGGCAAGGACGAGCCCGCGCTGGACCGGGTCAGCATGACGATTCGCCGCGGCCAGGTCGTCGCGCTGGTGGGGGAGAACGGCTCCGGCAAGTCCACCCTCGCCAAGGTGCTCACCGGGCTCTACCTGCCCAGCCAGGGATGGGTGAGCTGGGACGGGGTGAACATCGCTGAGGTCGACCAGCGTGAGCTGCAGTCCCAGGTCGCTGTGGTGCTGCAGGACCCCGTCGAGTGGCCGATGACCGCGGAGAACAACGTCCGCATCGGCCGGCTGGAACGTCCTGACCCGGATGGCAGCGTGCTCACTGCCGCCGCGGCCGGTTCCGGTGCCGACGCCGTGGTCGCCGAGCTGCCGCACGGCTGGGACAGCGTGCTGTCCCGGGAGTTCCAGAACGGGTGTGATCTCTCCGGCGGGCAGTGGCAGCGGATCAGCGTGGCCCGCGGCCTGTACCGGGACGCCCCGCTGCTCATCGCCGATGAGCCCACCGCCGCGATGGACGCCCGCGCCGAGCACGCCGTGTTCCAGTCCCTGGAGTCGCTGCGCCGCGCGGGTGGTGCCGCAGGCAATGGTGTTTCAGGCAATGGGTTCTCAGGCAATGGGTTCTCAGGCAATGGCACGGGCCCGGGACCGGGCCGGACGACAGTGTTAATCACTCACCGGCTGGCCAATGTCCGGCACGCCGATCAGATCATTGTTCTGGACCACGGCCGCATTACCGAGCAGGGCACCCACAACGAGCTGATGGCCCGCAACGGCGGGTACACCGAGCTGTTCACCCTGCAAGCCAGGGCCTATCTCGACAGTACCGACGAGCTCAGCCGGCTGCGCAGCGACGCGGGGAACGGGGCAGGAGCTTTCGCCGAGTGACGCTCATCCGCCGGAGTCGTACGCGGCTAGCGGTGTCGCTGGCGGGCTACCAGAGCACCGAGCACGGCGAGCACGGTGGCTGCCAGGCCGATCCACAGCGCCACGGGGAGCAGCCCGCCGGCTTGCGAGGATCGGCCGGTCCAGCCCTGAGCCGCGGCGTGGACGCCGACTCGCGGCTCCACCGGGGCCGTTGCCGGCAGCTCGGGCGACTCAGCGTGGTCGACCAGCCGCCCGACCGGATGGCCGGGTGGGAGCGCGAACCCGTAGTTCAACAGCCGGGCGGCCTGCTCCGACATCGACACCGGCCGCTGCTCCCCCCGCATCAGCACCACCATCAGGCGCCGCCCGCCGCGCTGAGCGGCGTCGAGCTGCGTATGCCGGGCGTCGTCAGTGAACCCGGTCTTGCCACCCAGCGCCCCAGGGTAGTTTCTGAGCAGGTTGTTGTCATTGCTGACCACGAACCCGGGGTGGTCACCGTAGCCGGGAAAGTCTGCTTGCCGGGTGCCCAGCAGTTCGATCAGCAGTGGGCGACGCAGCACTTGGCGCAATGCCAACGCCAGATCGTAGGCCGAGGAGCTCATGCCCGGGCCGTCCAGCCCGGACGGGGTGGCGGCTCGGGTATCGCGTGCACCCAGCTTGGTGGCCAACTCATTCATCTGCGTCACGGTCGCGCTCACCCCGCCGAGTGCGACGGCCAAGGCGTGTGCGGCGTCGTTCCCAGAAACCAGCAGCAAGCCGGTCAACAGCTGACGCACGGTGTAGCGGCCCCCCGAGCCGATACCCACCCGGCTGCCGTCCTGGTCGGCGTCGGCCTGGGTGCCGACCACGATCCGGTCGGTCGGGAGCTGGTCGGCGGCCAGCAGGGCGGTGAACAGTTTGAGGGTAGACGCCGGGCGATGGCGCGCGTGCGGGTCCTTGGCGGCCAGCACCTCACCGGAGTCGGCATCGGCGAGCAGCCAGGACATCGCCGTGATCCCTGCCGGCGGGGCGGGCGCACCGGCGGGCAGCACCAGCCCGCACTCGCCCATCCGCAGCCCCCCCACCGGCCGGTCGGGCACCGACATCGGCGGGGGAGCAGCGCCGCCAGGAATGGGGACCTCTGAGGAGTCAACCGGCGGGGGCGGGGCGAGCTGCGGCGAGCACGCCGACTGGGCGGCACCGGGCACCGCACCGAACAGGGTCATCACGGCGAGCAAGGCCACGAGAGCCGGTAACCGGACCATGCGCACCGGGTGAAGGCTAGCTGGCTGGTGCGGGCTGTGAGCTCGTGCGGGTCATGATCTCGTGCGGGTCATGATGTCGTCACCTCGTCGTCGCCCTGTTCAGATTCCACGGACCGGGGGGTGGACGGGGCCTGGCGAGGGCTGCGGACCCGGCGCTGGGCCGGCCGTGGCGGTGGTGGTGGAGTGGGGGGCAGGGCCGTCGGCGCGCCGCCGCCCATGATGATCTCAGCGAAGGTGGCCATCGCCTCATCCAGCAGCGCCCCCAGGTGCTCGGTCACCGAGCTGATCCGGCCACCGACGCCCTCTTCGAGCGCGTCCAACCGGGTGGACAGGGCGTCGAGCTGGTTGCGAAGTCCCGTCTCGGTGGTGCCGAGCTGTTCGCGCACCGGCCCGTGCACCGCGGTGGGCAGCCCGTCGACCTTGGTGTCCTGCCGGTCGAGGTGATGATCCAGGTCGTCGATCCGCTTGTGCAGCCCGGCGATCCGGTCCTCCAGGCCGTCCATCCGGCCGGCGACGCCCTCGAACCGGCCCGCCATCCCGTCCAGCCGCCCACCGAGCTCAGCGAACGGCGCGACCAGTTTGTCCACGATCGACTCGACGGCGCGGGTCAGCGCGGCAATCGCGCCGTCCTGGCTCTCGAGCTTCGACAGTGCCTCATCGACCCGCCCGGCCAGCACGCCGACCTCGGTGCGGTCGGGCATCTCCGACAGCCGCTTGCGGACCGAGCCCAGGGACTCCAGGGGAGCCAGCCGGGCATGGATCTCGTCCAGGGCGTCGAATACCTGCTGCTGCTCGCTGTCGCGGATCTCGGCGGCACGCACGAGCATGCTGCGCATCCGGTCGAAGGATTGCGTCGCTGTGTTGCTGTTCACGGGTTTGACCTTCGCTAAGGGGAACGAATCGACTCGGTGGGCGGGGATTTTAGCCATCCCCGCAGCCGCTACCGCAACCGGGCGAGCACGGTGCGCAGTTGGTTCATCGGGTCTCAGTGCACCTGGAGCCGGTCCTCGAAACCACCGACCAGGACCCGCCAGGCGGCCACCTCGGCGTCGAAGGGCGGGCTGGGGGCCAGCCGGGTCGGGTCCGGCCGTACCAGGAACGAGACCAGCCAGCCCAGCGGTTCCGAGCTGGCCAGCGCCTTGCCCGCGGCGTCGGACCCAGCCCACTGCTCGGCATCGGTGATCAGCTCGACGGCCAGCTCGAGCTGCCCGGGATCCACCGTCTCGGGACCCCCGGCGAGGTCGTCGGTCAAGCCGCTGAGCACGTAGCTGTTGCCGTCGCCGACCGCCACCTCCAGCTCGCGGTCCTGGGCCCGCTGGGTCACCTGCGGCCAGGTGGACACCGCGTCCAGGTCGTGTCCCTCTGGGTTGTCGATGAGGTGGCGGGCCAGTGCGCGCGGCGAGCCGAAGATGTCGATGCGCCCGTTGCGGCCGAGGAAGACCGGTGCGTCATCAAGGTAGCAGCGCAGCGTGTAATAATCACCCAGATCACTGATGATCCGGATCGGGTCGATGCCGACCGCCGACCAGAACTCCAGCGCGGGATCGCCGGAGCTTACCCCGGAATCCGCTGGCGCCTCGGACGCTTCGGCCAGCTCGGTGGTCGCCGCCTCCCGCGCCGCCGCGTCGACGTCGGGAGTGCGGATCACCCCGTCGACGGCGTCGATCACCTCGTCCCAGCGCTGCGCGATCACGGCGCACAGCGAGTCCCAGTGCCGCTCGCCCTCGCGACCACCGAAGGCCAGGGTTCCCCCTGCGAGCATGGCGAACCCAGGGGTGGTGTCGAGCACGTCGTGCACTACATCGAGATCGCAGACCTCGGCCAGTGCGCGCGCAATCGACACCACGTCGGCGAGCTCGGCGATCACCCAGGTGTCCGGCGACTGCGCGACCAGTTCGGGTACCCCCACCAGGTCGTAACGGTGGGACTCGGTGGGCCGTAGGTCCGGTGCGGGCAACCGGGGCACCAGCGCCCAGGCCGGGTGGTCAACGAGGTCGTGGTCGCCGGCCATGCGCACGAAACCGACCAGCGTCGCGACGTCGACGAAGGCGAACACACTTTCGTCGTCGCCGAGGAAAGCCTCCCATTCCTCGCCGTCCTCGCGCCAGCGGGGCGCCCACAGCGTCACCAGGTCACCAGCGGTCACAGAAAGTTCGATCGGCACGATGTCCGCAGCCATGTGCGGCAGCGTAGCTGTCGTGCGTGCGTAACAGTGTTCCAGCACTCAATGCCACTCACGAGCGCCAGCCGTCGAGGTTGGCGCGGATCGCGATGTCGAACAGCTGACCGGGCGGCCCGGCCGCATCCGGCATCGCGTAACCCAGCTCCAGTGACACCAGGCCGTGCACGTTGGCCCACAGCGCGGTGGCGATGAGGTGCGGATCGGCGTCCCGCAGCAGGCCCGCCGCAACCGCCCGGCGCACCGTGTCGAGCAGCCGGGTGAAGGTGAGCTCAGTGTGCGCGTAGTCCTCTTGGGTGGGTTCGTAACCAGGCACCGATGAGCCGAACATCACCGCGTACAAGTGCGGGTCGGCCAGGGCGCTGGCCCGGTAGGCGTGGCCGAGTGCGAGGAGATCGGCCAGCGGGTCGTCGGAGGACGCCACCGTGTCCAGATGGGCTGCGAACCTGGTGAAGGCCTCGATGAACAGGCCACGGACGATTCCTGCCTTGCCGCCGAACAGGGCGTAGACCGCGCTGGTGGAGGTGCCTGCGGCGGCGGCGAGTCGGCGCAGGCTCAACGCGTCTGGGCCCTCGGTGGCGAGCAGCGCGCCCGCGGTGTCGAGCAGGCGGATCCGTAACGCGTCGTCGTGCAGTTTCGGCCGGGCCACTTGACGAACTTTATCGCAACAGTGTTTTATAACAGTGTTAGAAACTTGAGAAACCTGGGGAGAGCTTCATGAGCTGGATTTCTGCAGTGCGCGATGGCGGTGACGCTCCGAGTTGTGATCACGCCTGACTGATCAGATCCCGGAGCAGGCCGCCGATCCGCGCTGCGGCGGTGGTGGCGGCGGCGAGAATGTCGTAGGGGTCCAGCGGGGCCCCGGTCAGGCCGGCGGCGAGGTTGGTGACCAACGAGATCCCCAGCACCTCGGCGCCTTCGGCGCGGGCGGCGATGGCCTCCAGCACGGTGGACATCCCGACCAGGTCGGCGCCCAGTGTGCGCATCATCCGAATCTCGGCCGGTGTCTCGAAATGGGGACCGGGCACCCCCGCGTAGACGCCCTCGACCAGATTCGGGTCGATCTTCCGCGCCAACCCGCGCAAGCGGGGGGAGTAGGTGTCGGTGAGGTCGACGAACCTCGGCCCCACCAGTGGGGAGCGAGTGGTGAGGTTGAGGTGGTCGCGGATCAGCACCGGCTGGCCGACCTCGAGCTCCTCGGCGATCCCGCCGGCCGCATTGGTGAGTACCACCATCCGCGCGCCGGCCGCGCAGGCGGTGCGCACCCCGTGCACGATCTGGGCCACCCCGTGGCCCTCGTAGCCATGCGTGCGGCCGAGCAACACCAGCACATTGCGTTCACCTAACTGCACCGACCGGACCGTCCCGGCGTGCCCGGCGACCTGCGGTGCGACGAACCCGGGCAGCGTGGTGACGGGGATCTCGACGGTGGGCGCGCCCAGCACGTCGGCCGCGGGCCGCCAGCCGCTGCCCAGCACCACGGCGATGTCATGCGTGGCCGCGCCGGTGTGCTGGGCGAGCTCCGCAGCGGCGTCTCGGGCGATCTGTGCCGGGTCAGTCACGACCGGCAGCCTAGGGGCTACCGACTGGGCAGGAATGCTGCCACGATCGGCTCGAACAGCTTCATCCGCCCGGCGGCTTCGCGCTCGGTCGGCACGGTGACCGACACCCCCCACAGGTCCGCCCCGGCCGGCATCAGCCGCAGATAGGTGGTGCGGCGCAGCTCGCCGCCCTCCTGGGTTCGGAAGGTGGCGTCCAGCGCGTCGGCGGGCAACCGTTCCCGCTGCGTCTCGACGAGCTGGGGGACCCCCTGCGCCAGCTTGCGGATGTAGCTGTTCAGGTATTGGTCGGGCGTGTCCCCCCCGGTGACGCGCTCCACGGCGATGACCTCCGAGCCATCCGGCGAGACGAAGCGTGTCACGGTGCCGGAGTTGTTCCCGAGTGTGCGCTGCTCACGGAACTCCAGCCAGCCCTGCGGCACGCTGACGGTGCACCGCGCCGGCCGCGTCCCGTCCGGTTCGGTGACCTGAAGCGCCCGGGGTGCCAGCACCGTGTCGCTGTGGCTCGTCCCCGCGACCGCCCGGGTTGTCAGGTCGGGCAGGGCAGATCGGCCGGCGGCGACTCGGACGGCCCCGAAACCGGCGGTTGCGGCACTGGCGAACAGCAGCACGGCCAGTATCCCCAGCATCACCCGGCGTTCGCCACCGGCGCCACCGGCTCGGCGGGCCGGCACTGTCGGGTCGGCGAAGGATGCTCGGGCGCCGGGTGCTCGGGCGCCGGGTGCTCGGGCGCCGGATGCTCGGGCGCCGGGTGCGAGGGCGAAGGGCAGGGGGCCCGGGTCGGTGGCGAGTGGCGCAGGCTGCGGGCGAGGGCCTGTCGTGAGTGGCGCAGGCCTCGGGCGAGGGCCTGCCGCCAGTGGCGCGGGCCGCCGACCCGGGGTCTCGGCTGCGGCGGTGCCGGGCGGGTTTCTCGGGGCGTGCCCGGGCGTACCGTGGGGGTGGCTCGTGGGGGCGGGATCGGCCGGCTCGGGGGGCGCGCCCAGCAGCCGGCGTACCTGGGACAGTGGCATCCGGTGCGCGGGGTCCTTGACCATCAACCCGCTGATCACCTCGGCGAGCGGGCCGGAACACCCCGCTGTGGGTACCTCGTCCTGTACCACCGCGGCGACCGTCGCCATGGCGGTGCCCGCGTCGTAGGGGGGCCTGCCCTCGATCGCGGCGAACAGCGTCGCGCCGAGCCCCCACAGGTCTGACGCCGGGGTGACCTGCCTTCCGGAGGCGATCTCGGGAGCGATGTAGGCGGGGGAGCCCAGCATCAGACCGGTCGCGGTCAACGTCTGATCGGCGGGATTGCGTGCGATCCCGAAGTCGGTGAGCTTGATCCGGCCATCGTGGGCCACCAGGACGTTGCCGGGCTTGACGTCCCGATGCGTGATTCCCGCGGCATGCGCGGCCTGCAGGGCTGCCGCCACCGCGGCACCGATCGCGACCACCCGCTGCGGCGGCAGCGGCCCGTCCAGCAGCAATTCGGCCAGGCTGCGGGAGGCCACCAGCTCCATCACCACGAATGGCGCGGCACCTTCCCGGGCCACGTCATAGAGGGTCACCACGTTGGGGTGCGACAGTACGGCGATCGCCCTGGCTTCCCGCAGCGAACGTTCCCGCAGCGCGTCGGCCTCGGCCTCCGGGATGCCCGGCGGCAGCAGCACCTCCTTGATCGCCACCGGCCGGCCGAGCACCTCGTCGTGCGCCGACCACACCGTGCCCATGGTGCCCCGGCCCAGTACCGCGCCGAGCCGGTAGCGACCCGCCACCAAGCGGGGTACGGGGTTGCTCACGGCCCCATGATGCCCGCCTGTGTTGTACTCCCAGCGTTGTGTTCCCGGTCCGGGTGTGCCATACAGACTCCAGCCGGGTGGAGGGAACGGGCGATGACGGGCAGGAGCAGGGCAGAGCCCGGTTTCAGTGGAACACCATCTCGATCTTGGTTTATCACATGGCTGAGGCGGATCCGGTGCAGGAGATCGCGTTCACGTTGGCCAATGGGGTGGAGTATGTGCAGGCCGCGGTGAATGCCAGGATGGTTGTCGATGAGTTCGCGCCGCGGTTGTCGTTCTTTTTTCGTGGTGTGGTGCGCGCCATTGAGAGCGGGCTCAATCGTTACCGGCTTGACACGGAGGATTTTTACCAGCCGCTGCGGGTGGACCCGGCGATCGAGGACGACGCCCGAGCGCGGCTCACCGCGTTGCGCCGCCAAGGACGTTGGCTGCAGCGTGCTGTATCCGATGAAGCGGGCGCTCGCCGCGCGCGCCACCGTCGGTGAGGTGTGCCATGCCCTGCGCGACGTGTGGGGCACCTACCTGCCTGCGGAAGCGTTCTGATCTGGGCTACTGGTCAGCGCTGCGTCAGCGCCGTTAGTCGCTGGGTAAGCCGGACACTAGGTGGTCATCGCCAGTGATGCCCCGTAACAAGCCGACGGGCTTGTTGGTAAGCCGGGGTATGCGCCGTTTCCTGCGGGCCGCAACGAGTTTGTGCTCGCCGTACCGTGCGGGCGTCTCACTATTCCCGCGTGCGGCGCTCACCAGCAACGACGTGTCGGATGACCCGCTGGGCAGAGCTGGATCATAGGTACCGAGGTTGCGGAGATCTCGGTACCTCCGCGCCGCTGACTAGGTAGTCGAGAAATCGGCTCGGGGGCTAGGTGTCGGGATGCAAAGTTAGGTGGCGAATAGATGTTGCCGGGAGACCACTTTGTCGCCAGAGTATGAGTTAACCAAATCGACAATAGCAGTCGATGAGGCGGTCTTTTTCCGGCCCGCTGGGCCACACCAAGGAGGATTGCATGTCTGACACATTGAGCTTTGTCGAGATCGACCGGCAGCACGTGGAGCTGCTTCCCGCCCGTACCGTCATGTCGATGTTCCACGCCGGCGGCTGCGGCTGCGGTGGCGGCCACCATGGTGGCGGCGGCGACGGTGGCACGGGTGGCAACGGTGGCAGTGCCCAGGGCGGCCTCGGCATCAACATTCTGAGTGGAATCGGCATCCTGGGCACGGGGACCGCCAGCGCCGGTGACGCTTTCGGTGGCAACGGTGGCAGCGCCGACGGTGGCCGCGCCTGAGTGAGTTCGGAGATCGTGTGTGGTGCCGTTAACTAGGGAACGGCACCACACAACAGGTGGCAGCGCTGAGCGCGGTACTGGGGCAGCCGACTAACCCTCCAGTCGTGCAGTACCGCCGCGCGATCTACGGTATCGCGTTGCGATGCCACTAGCGTTGTGGGGGTGGTCGTGCGGCGACCACCCCCACAACGCATTCCAGATAACCCGCGCCGCGACGTCAGGGTCCGATACCGGCGCAGGGGCGGATGCGGAGCTCGGCGACGTAGTCCTCGGGAGCGCCAGCCGCCTCGGCGGCATCGGCGACGACACCGAGATAACGCGCCGAGGGCAGGCCGCCTTCGTAGGCATCCAGCACGTAGAGCCAGGCCAGCACCGAGCCATCCAGGGTGTGCACCCGTAGTTTGAGCTTCTTGTGCAGCCCGAACTCGCCACCCTCCCAATGGTCGAGCAGCTTCTCGTCTTCCGGCGTCATGTCGTAGATCACGACGAACACCTGGGAGAGGGGGTCTTCGACGACCGTGGCCAGCGCCCCCTCCCAGTTGAGGTCCTCGCCGCCGAAGGTCAGTCGCCATCCGATCAGCCACCCGGTCGTCGCCATCGGTGAATGCGGCGCGCGCTGCATCATCTGGGCGGGGTCCATGTTGGACCCGTAGGCGGCGTAGAACGGCACGCGCGATAGCGTAGCTGCCACGCGATGCGACCCGGTCTCCCCCGCCACCAGTGCCGGTTACGCCCCGCTTGCCGGTGAGTACTGAGCGTGGTAGCTGTCACGCAACCTAAGGCGTGCCCATGCGTCTCTACTGGCTAGAGGGCTGGCATGAGGAGGTTGCGATGCGGATCGTTGCCTGCGGGCTCGTCGCGGGTGCGGCCCTGCTGGGTCCCGTCCCGGCAGCCATGGCCGATGGGCTGGATGGCACGGCGAGTTCGGACAGTCAGGCGGCGCCGCAGGCCGAGGTGAGCATGTTGGCGGTGTCGCTCACCGTGGGCGGCGCGGTTGCCACGGCTGGGTCTGGCGTGGCATTGGTGCTGACCCGGCGTCGAGCGCTCAGCCGTCGACCCAGTTCAACGTCCGGGTGACCGCTTTGCGCCACTGAGCGTAGAGCTCCTCGCGACGCTGGGGGTCCATCGCCGGGTCCCATCGCCGATCCGCCGTCCAGTTGGCCCGGATCTCCTCCGCGCCGGACCAGAACCCCACCGCTAGGCCGGCAGCGTAGGCGGCACCCAAGGCGCTGGTCTCGCTGACCGCGGGCCGGATTACCGGAACGCCCAGAATGTCCGCCTGGAACTGCATGAGCAACTCGTTGCCCACCATCCCGCCATCCACCTTGAGCGAGGACAATCCGGGGCGGGCCATCCAGCCGCAGTCGGCGTTCATCGCGTCGACCACCTCGCGGGACTGGAACGCGGTGGCTTCCAGCACCGCTCGGGCCAGGTGCCCCCGGTTGACATAGCGGGTCAGGCCGACGAGGGCGCCCCGGGCGTCGGGACGCCAATGCGGGGCGAACAGCCCGGAGAAGGCCGGGACGAAGTAGGCCCCACCGTTGTCCTCGACGGTCGCTGCCAAATGCTCGATCTCCGCCGCGGAGGAGATTATGCCCAGGTTGTCCCGCAGCCACTGCACCAGTGACCCAGTGACCGCGACCGAGCCCTCCAACGCGTACACCGGGTCCTGCGACCCGATCCGGTAGCAGACCGTGGTGAGCAGTCCGTTGCGGCTGCGCACCTGCTCGGTGCCAGTGTTGAGCAGCATGAAGTTACCGGTGCCGTAGGTGTTCTTGGCCTCTCCGAGGGCCAGGCAGGCTTGCCCGAAGGTGGCCGCCTGCTGGTCACCGAGGATGCCGGCGAGGGGTACCCCGGCCAGCGCGGCGGGTTCTCGGACCGTTCCGTAGATCTCTGCTGACGAGCGGATCTGCGGCAGCATCGGCGTGGGGATCCCCATCTCCTCGGCGATGCTCTCTTCCCAGCGCAGCGTGCCGAGGTCCATCAGCAGGGTTCGGGAGGCGTTGGTGACGTCGGTGACGTGCAGCCCACCGGTCATGTTCCACAACAACCAGGTGTCGATGGTCCCGAAGCGCAGCTCGCCGTGCTCGGCTCGCTGCCGGGCCCCGTCCACCTGGTCCAGCACCCAACGGATCTTGGGGCCGGAGAAGTAGGTGGACAGCGGCAATCCGGTGCGCGCCTGGTAGCGAGTGGGGCCCGCGTCGCCGCCGATCTCGGCGCACAACCGGTCGGTCCGGGTGTCCTGCCACACGATCGCGTTGTGCACTGGCGTTCCGCTTCGCCGGTCCCACACCACCGTGGTCTCCCGCTGGTTGGCGATGCCGACCGCGGCGATGTCACGTGCTGCCAGGCCGGTCTTGGCCAGCGCCCCGGCCACGACCTCCCGGGTGTTCGCCCACAACTCCAGTGGGTCGTGCTCTACCCAGCCTGCTGCGGGGAAGTATTGCTGGTGCGCACGTTGGTCCGCGCCGACCACCCGACCGTCGTGGTCGAACACCATGCAGCGGGTGGACGTGGTGCCCTGGTCGATCGCTACGATGTACTGGTTCATCGGCACCCCGGCTAGTCAGGTAATTGGGTAGCCATCTTCGAGATATGCTGTACCCAGTCCAGCACTAACAGCCGGCCAGGGACACAGTGGAGACTCAACTCCTCAGCGATCTCACGATGAGCCGCCGCCCGAGGGGACTCGTCAGCCTCGACCACGCCACCAGGAAGGTCCCAGTGCGGCTTATACGTTGGTTCAACCAGCAACACCTGACCTTCGACGTTGAATAACAATATCGCAGCGGCTATCAGTTTGCGGGGAAGTGAGTCGTAGAAACTCACCGGCTCGTGCGGGGTTGCCGAGCTGCTTTCCATCATAATGCTGAGCCTACACTAGTGTTCCGCTGATCCAGCGCGCCCGCTTGGGCCCGACGGAATCCCGGTACCCGCCAACGGGTACTGTCGGGCTGTCGACAGGATCGGGGGTTCGCGTGGTTCGTGACCTGCCCCAGTCGTCCCGCTGGGCTATTCTCGCTGGTTGCGCCGGGAACCTTGTCGAAAACTTCGGCGGAGCGACCTTCTCCTACCTCGCGCCGTTGTTTGCCCACCAGTTTTTTCCCCTGCGCACACCGAGTGTCGCGCTGCTGTTGACCTTGGCCACCTACGCGACCGGTTTCCTCACCAAGCCGGTGGGTGCGTACCTTTTTGGCGCTTATGGTGACCGCGTGGGGCGGCGCAACTCGCTGTACCTGTCCATCCTGCTGATGGCGGTCTCGAGCCTGATTATCGCCGTCGTGCCCGGCTACTCCTCCATTGGGTTCGCTGCTCCCGTGCTGCTGGTGGTGGCCCGCCTGCTGGAGGGCATATCCAGCGGCGGTGAGTACGGCCTCTCCGCTGCCTACCTGATCGAGTTCGCCCCCGCCCGGCGGCGGGCGTTCGTCGGCAGTCTCCAGCAGGTCACCGTGATCGTTGGCGTTCTGCTGGGTTCGGCGGTCGTAGCGCTTCTGGAGCACACCGTGCCCAGTGAACCCCTGCACGCGTGGGTGTGGCGACTGCCCTTCGCTGCCGGTGCCGTCCTGTGCCTGGCCTGCGCGGTGCTGCGCTACCTGGTGCCGGACACCCCGTCGTTCGAGCAGGTCAAGATCACTGACGGGCCGGCCGCCCACCCAGTGTGGGAAGTGCTGCACGACCACCCCACGGCGTCGCTGCGGGTGGCCGGGCTGTCCATGGCCGGGATCATGACCTACTACGTGTGGCTGAAATTCCTGCCCAGCTACGCGCATGCCAGCGTCGGCATCGAGCTGGCCACCGCGCAGACCGTCAACGCCGTGGCACTGGTGATCATACTTCCGCTGATCCCGCTGTTTGGCCGCCTGGCCGACCGTTACGGGCGCAGGCCGATATTGTTGATCTTTGGCATCGGCCTGGCTGTGGCGGTCTATCCGCTGCTGCTTGCCCTTCGCGCCGGCACCGCTGGCTTTGTCATCGCCCAGGTCGGTGGCGCGGTACTGCTCAGCTTCGGTATGGCCGCCGGGCCGGCGGCGAAAGCTGAACTGTTCCCCACCCGGGTGCGCGCGGCGGGGATTTCCTTTCCGTACTCCGTGGCGACGGTCGTGTTTGGCGGCAGCGCACCACTGCTGACGCTGTACTTCGCCAACTCCGGTCATCCACTGCTGCTGGGCGCCTACGTCAGCGCGGTCTGCCTGGCCGGCTCGCTGGTTTACTTCTTCCTGCCGGAGACCAAAGACCGTTCGCTGGACGATCAAGCGGCCAGCCGGCAGGCATCGGAGGCAACATAACCCATCGGCCAGCCAGGTCCCGGCTCGAGCGGATTCGGGAGTGGGCAGCTACCGGGCTTCCTGCCGTTGCTGGCATAGCTGGTGGACGCCGTGGCTGTCGAAGCCGGTGGGACGGGCTTGCGCCGGCGTGACCGATTCCTGACCGGCATGGCGTGACCGAGGTTGCGGCTGTGGTGCGCTCATCGCGGTCCTCTCGTCACTGGCCATGGAATGGCCAGACCGGCGACCTGGTATCAGGGCAGCCGCCGGTCCGGCCATGACCCCGTCGCGCTGCGGTGACTGCGCTGTTTCGGGGCTGGGCAGAGTCAAACACCGCGACACGCCGGAATGCAAGTTTTCATGTGCTTGTTTCTTGATGACTACTCGATATAGTTAACTCATTCTGAAATGAGCCCGCGAATGCCTTCATTCCGGGTGTAAGATTCCCTCACGGTGAGAGAGGTGGACGATGACCGAGGCCATCACGACGACGGGCTCGACCGTGCCCCGCCGGCAACTCGGCCGGTACCTGCGCGACCTGCGCAACAAATCGCGGCTCACCGTGCGTGCCGCGGGCAAGCAGCTGGAGTGGTCCGAGGCCAAGATCTGGCGCATCGAGACCGGGCAGACCTCGCTGCGCAGCCTTGACGTGGAGGCAATGTGCAGGGTCTACGGCGCGCCGCCGGACATCACCGAGGCGCTGATGGGCCTGGCCAAGGAGACCAAGGCCCGCGGCTGGTGGCACTCCTATGGTGACGCCATCCCGGAAGGTTTCGACCTCTACATCGGATTGGAGGAGGCCGCGTCCCAGTTCAGCTGGTACGAGTCCGAGCTGGTGCCCGGTCTGTTCCAGACCGGGCACTACGCTCGCGCGGTGATCCGGGCGGACAACCCGGGCGTGGACGACGCCGAGATCGAACGGCGAGTACACGTCCGCCTCGCGCGCCAAGCGCTGCTGACCAGGGTCACCCACCCCCCGGTGTTCGACGTGGTGCTCAACGAAGCCATCCTGCATCGTCCGGTGGGGGGCGAGGAGGCTGCGCGCGGCCAGCTCACGCGGCTGGTCGAAATCAGCGAGCTGCCCACCGTGTCGCTCCGGGTGATGCCTTTCGGCGCCGGACTGCACCACGGCATCCTGTCCGGGCCGTTCGAGCTTCTGCGGTTCCCGCTCAACGGCAACGGCCAGGACACCGAGCCACCCACGGTGTACGTCGAAGGCTTCACCGGAGCGCTGTACCTGGACAGACCCCACGAGATCGACCGGTACACCACCGCATTCACCAACATCTGGGAGTCTGCTCTGGATGAGCGGGCCTCCCAGGAGCTGATCACTCACATGACAAGGGAGCTAGGAAAGTGAGCACACCCGACCTGTCCGGCGCCACCTGGCGCAAGAGCAGCCGCAGCAACGGCCAGTACAGCTGCGTCGAGGTCGCCGACCTCGACGGCGGGCACCGCGCCGTCCGCGACTCCAAGAACCCCACCGGCCCAGCCCTGCTCATCCCCCCCACCGCATGGACCACCTTCATCACCGCCCTGCGATGACCTGACCCGCATTCAGCGGGCTCAGCGGGGTTATCGGCACCCGAATAACCCCGCTGAGCCCGCTGAATGCGACTTCGCCGACGAGCTGACTGGAGACCGCCAGTGACTAACTGGCAGTTACTGGCCACCGCCGTGACCGGCGAACTCGCGGCTAGCGGGGAGCTGACCAATCCGGTGTGGCAACGAGCGTTCACCGAAACCCCGCGGCACGTCTTTGTTCCTGATCGCAGCCCGGCCGAGGCCTACTCCCCGAGTTTACTGGTCACCCAATGGCGAGCCACCGATGAGCTAGGGAACAAGCGCCCACCTCCTCAGCCAGCGCACCGGCGGCGATCGCTGTCATGCTTGAACGGCTCGCCGTGCAGGATCACTACCGGGTTCTGGAGATCGGCACCGGAACCGGCTACAACGCAGCACTATTGTGCTACCGGCTCGGCGCGGCGAACGTTTACTCCACCGACATCGATCCCGCGCTGGTCGACCACGCTGGACTTGTGCTCGACAGCCTCGGTTACCGTCCCACCTTGGTCGCCGCCGATGGCTACCACGGGCTCGCCGACGGCGCACCTTACGATCGTATCCTGGCCACCTGCGCGATCACCCACGTCCCGCCCCAGTGGATACGGCAATTCTCCTATGGTGGCCGTATCGTCGCGCCCATCGCCGGCAACTCGGCCAAGCCCCTCCTCGTTTTGGACAAGACAGCGTCAGATGAGGTGACCGGACACTTTGACAACAATTCGGTGGGATTCATGCCACTCCGCCACGACTTGCATAGCCCATTTGGTCCCGGTGACACGGCTATTTCCACTGTGTCCGGCATGGCCCACGACGGCACCACGACAACAAATCCTCGTCGGGTCCACGAAGCCAACCCAAGCCTCGCCCTGTTCTGCCAGTTCCATGTACCAGGCCTGCAACTGGGTTCGACACAGACTCCGCAGACATCTGCGGGTCGAAGCGGTCGGGTGCCCACTGCGCGGGGTCGTCCAGCGCGAACCAGCGTACTTCGTTCGCCTCCCACGGATTAGCCTCGATTCGCATGTCCTGGTCGGCGGCCAGCATGAACCAGAACGACACATCCGTGTGGCTGTGCTCGCCGCGCGTCGTCGTGACGGTCAGGAACAGTGGATCGCCCCGAACCGCGGGTGAAACTTGCCGTCGATCCCCAGCTCCTCGGCCGCTTCCCGTAACACCGTGGTGCGCGGGTCCTCTCCATCGTCGACATGGCCCCCGGGGAACAACCACAACCTAGCTTTCACGTGGTCCACGAGCATGACCGTGCGGCATCTCATCGAACAAGGCGAAGTACACACAGGTGCTGGTCGGGTGTAGCCGGCCGGGTGATCCGAAACAGTGGCGCGCCAGATCGAACCCACCGCAGCGTGGTGGCCTTGTCCTGCGCCTCGTGCGCGTCGAGCGGACCACCCCAGCCACCAGGTCATGTATCACAGAGCGCGGGTCCTGACCTACCAACGTCATCACCAAAGTCCTCCGGGAGGAGCTGCTAAGTGTCTGTTGCACACAGTCGCCGCAGCTGACGCCCACGAACGCGTGGCGGACTGTAACAGCGACCTCTGTCAACCCGCGGAGCCCACGCTGCCCCCCGTACGCCCAGCCTCGCGGTGCACCTCCCGGCCGACGAGCTCGTCACCATGTTCGAGCGGCTGCGAGACAAGCTTTGACACGCCCACGGACCGGTCCTCACGCGGTAGCGTGCAGCAGGGAAAGCGGGTACGACGCAGGGGGTGGGACGGACCGGTGCAGCAGGCCGAGCGCGAGCGCCAACAGCCCATCGGCGGGTCAGCTCCCGGGCAGCTCGGCCCGGCGCAGCGTGCGGCGGACTGGCAGCGGCTGGGCCACGAGCAGTTCGACGTCGTGGTCATCGGTGGCGGTGTGGTCGGCTCCGGTGCGGCGTTGGATGCCGCCACCCGGGGCCTCAAGGTGGCGCTGGTGGAAGCCCGGGACCTGGCCTCGGGCACGTCCAGCCGTTCTTCAAAGCTGTTCCACGGCGGCCTGCGCTACCTGGAGCAGCTGGAGTTCGGGCTGGTCCGGGAAGCCCTGCACGAGCGGGAGCTGATGCTCACCCGGCTGGCGCCGCACCTGGTCAAACCGGTGAGCTTCCTGTACCCGCTGGCGCACCGGATCTGGGAGCGGCCCTACGTCGCTGCTGGGCTGGCGCTCTACCAGACCCTGGCTGGGGCACAGTCGGTGCCCGGTCAGCGCCACCTCACCCGGGCGGGGGCGCTGCGGTTGGCGCCGGCGCTCAAACGCGACACGCTCGTCGGCGGGGTGCATTACTACGATGCGATCACCGACGATGCTCGGCACACCATGACAGTGGCTCGCACGGCTGCCCAGTACGGCGCCGTGGTGCGCAGCTCCACCCAGGTCATCGGCTTCCTGCGGGAGGCGGACCGGATCTGTGGGGTCCGGGTGCGGGACTGCGAGACCGGTGAGGAGATCGGCGTCGAAGCGCACGTGGTGCTCAACTGCACCGGAGTGTGGACCGATGAGATCCAGCGGCTGTCCGGCGGGCGGGGCCGGTTTCGGATCCGCGCCGCCAAGGGCGTGCACATCGTGGTTCCGCGGGACCGCATCGTCTCGGAGAGTGGGCTGATCCTGCGCACCGCGACGTCGGTGCTGTTCGTCATCCCGTGGCGCAGCCACTGGATCGTCGGCACCACCGACACCGGCTGGAACCTTGACCTCGCGCATCCCGCCGCCACGCGCGCGGACATCAACTACCTGCTCGACACGGTCAACACCGTGCTGGCCACGCCACTTACCGATAGTGACATTGAGGGCGTCTATGCGGGCCTGCGGCCGTTGCTGGCGGGGGAGAGCGAGGAGACCTCGCGGCTGTCCCGGGAGCACGCCGTCGCCCGGGTGGCACCCGGACTGGTTGCCATTGCAGGTGGCAAGTACACCACCTACCGGGTGATGGCTGCCGATGCGGTGAACGCGGCAGTGCCCGATCTGCCCGGCCGGGTGGCTCCCTCGATCACCGACAAGGTGCCGCTGCTCGGCGCGGATGGTTACCACGCCCTGGTCAACCAGGCTGATGCGCTGGCCGCCCGGCACGGGCTGCACCCCTACCGGCTGCGGCACCTGCTGGACCGCTACGGCTCGGCGGTGCACCAGGTGCTGGCTCTGGGCGCGGACCGCCGTGACTTGCTCGCCCCGGTGCGTGAGGCGCCGGACTACCTGCGGGTCGAGGTGGTGCACGCCGCCAGCCACGAAGGTGCCCTGCACCTGGAGGACGTGCTGACCCGGCGCACCCGGATCTCAATCGAGTACCCGCACCGGGGTGAGGCGTGCGCCGCTGAGGTCGCCGACCTAATGGGTGAGGTGCTGGACTGGTCCGTTGCTGCGCGTCACCGGGAGGTCGAGATCTACCTGGCCCGGGTAGCCGCCGAGCGCGACTCCCAGCGCCAGCCTAACGACTCCGCCGCCGACGCCCGCCGCAGCGCCGCCCCCGACCCCCGAGCTCTAACCCTCCGCTAACCCCTAGCCCCGACATGGAGACATATCGGGGCTATAAAGCCGCCGATAACCCAGATATGTCTCCATGTCGGGAGGGGGTGATCGTGCAAAGGATGGTGTTTTGGGTTACTGGGATGTTGGGGTGGGGGGTGAGGTTGGTGATGGTGCCTGATTTGTGCGCGGTGACGGGGGTTTCCATCTTCATTGCCTCTAGCACCAGGATGAGGTCGCCGGGCTCGACTGGATCGCCGTTGGACACCGCGACTTTGACGACGGTGCCCTGCATGGGCGCGACCACGGCGTCACCCGATACCTCGGGTGCCCGGCCGCGGCGGGGTTTGGTCTGGCCACTGCGGCCTTGGCGGCCCAGATTGGCTGGCAGTGAGACCTCCAGTCGCCGGCCGTCGACCTCTACGACCACGGTCTGCCGGGGTGCCGGTGGCGGCACATTTTCCGCGCCGGTATAGGGCAGGAGCTGCGCGGCGAACTCGGTCTCGATCCACCGGGTGTGCACGGTGAAGTGCTCGGCGAAGGCGGGGTCGTCCACGACCGCCCGGTGGAAGGGGAGGACCGTGGGCAGGCCCTCCACGGTGAACTCGGCCAGCGCCCGCCGGGACCGCGCCAGCGCCTGCTCGCGATCGGCGCCGACGACGATCAGCTTGGCCAGCATCGAGTCGAACTGTCCGCCGATGACGCTGCCGGTGCGCACCCCGGCGTCGAGCCGTACTCCCGGTCCGGACGGCGGATCGAACACCGTGATCACCCCCGGGACGGGCCGAAACCCGTGTGCCGGGTCTTCGGCGTTGATCCGGAACTCGATGGCGTGGCCGCGAGGTGGCGGGTCTGCGGTGAGGGTCAGCCGCTCGCCGGCCGCGATCCGGAACTGCTCGCACACCAGATCCAGGCCGGTGGTCTCCTCCGACACCGGATGCTCCACTTGCAGCCGGGTGTTCACCTCCAGGAAGGAGACGGTGCCGTCGGGACCGACCAGGAACTCGACGGTGCCCGCGCCGGTGTAGTGGGCTTCGGCGCAGATCGCCCGGGCCGCCTCGTAGATGGTGTGGCGCTGCTCGTCGGACAGGAACGGGGCCGGGGCCTCCTCCACCAGCTTCTGGTGTCGGCGCTGCAGCGTGCAATCCCGGGTGCCGACCACGATGATGGTGCCGTGCTGGTCGGCCAGCACCTGGGCCTCGACGTGCCGTGGCTTGTCCAGGTAGCGCTCCACGAAGCACTCGCCGCGCCCGAAGGCCGAGACGGCCTCCCGGACTGCTGAGCCGAACAGCTCGGGGATTTCTGCAAGGGTGTGGGCCACTTTCAGGCCGCGCCCACCACCGCCGAAGGCGGCCTTGATGGCCACCGGTAGGCCGTGCTCGGTGGCGAAGGCCACTACCTCATCCGCTCCGGATACCGGATCCCGGGTTCCCGGCACCAGCGGAGCTCCCGCCTTGGCGGCCAACTGCCGGGCGGCGACCTTGTCGCCCAGCTCCCGGATCGCGTGCGGCGACGGCCCGATCCAGGTCAACCCGGCGTCGATCACCGCCTGGGCGAACGCCGCGTTCTCCGCGAGAAAACCGTAGCCGGGGTGCACCGCGTCTGCGCCGGCCCGCGCCGCGACGTCGAGCAGCTTGGCCTGGTTGAGGTAGCTGTCCGCAGGGGTGGTGCCACCCAACGCGAACGCCTCGTCAGCCAGCGTGACAAACGGAGCGTCACGATCGCCCTCGGCGTACCCGGCCACACTGCGCAGCCCGGAATCCCGACAGCCCCGGATCACCCGGACCGCGATCTCCCCGCGGTTGGCCACCAGCACCTTGCGCACTCCGCAGTGTAGGGCCAGACCAGTGTGGCTGTCAGCGGAGCCATCGGAGGCGAAACACGCGGCCGGCCAGCTGGAGGACGAGCGCGTCGGGAACGCGGCGCAGCGCCGGCAGCCGGCGTCGCGTGGGTACTCGGCCGGTGTAGCGCCAGGTGACCTCCCTGGCGGCGAGTTCGTCCTGCCCGAGCGATGCCAGCCGTCCGGTGGCGGCGAGGTCGCGGGCTAAGTCCCACCCGTCCCGCAGCGATCCGAGTGGCGGGCGCCCCGCCGCCCATTCCACGAAGCTTGGGGTCCACTTGTGCCCCAGGGAGGCGGCCAGCAGGGGCCAGCTCGCCGTGACCTCACTGGCTCGCTTGCGCAGCAGCGCCCGACGAGCGACCGCCAGGCGGCCGGCATTGACGCCGCCGGGCACGTCCGCACCGGCCACCAGCGCGGCGACCAACGCGGCCTGCCGTGCGGCGAGCTCCGCCCGGCTCATCGAGGCACCTTGCCGGTGATCGGCGGCAGCCGAGTGGCGCACGCCAGCGCGTCAAGCTCGGTGCGCAGCTGCGCACCGGGCGGGTAGTCGCCGTCGCGCTCGAGCAGCACCGCGGGTGGCCGGTGCACCGCGCAGAGCTCGCTGAGCAGCGTAAACACCTCGGGCGACACCGGATCGGTGTGCGTGTCGTGGTAAAATCCGTCATGCTCGGCGCCGCCCGCGACGTGCAGGTAAGCGATCCGCTCCAGCGGCAGCCGGGCCAGCAGCGCGCCCGGGTCGTCCCCGCGGTTGATCGCGTTCGCGTACACATTGGCGATGTCGAGTAGCAGCCACGCGCCGGTACGGTCGAGCAGTTCGGTGAGAAATGCCGGCTCGTCCATCTCGTCCTCGGGCCACTCGAACAGTGCGGCGATCGGCTCCAGCGCAAGTGGGACGGGCAGCTGCGCCTGCGCGGCGAGTACGTTGCCGGTCAGGACATTGAGCGCATCCCGGGTTCGTGGGACGGGGAGCAGCTGCCCGGCTTCCGTGCCGCCGGCCCGGACGAACGCAACATGCTCGCTGACCAGGGGCGCGTCGAGCACGTCCGCGCATCGGGCAAGATGCGCAAGGCGATGCTGTTCGAGATCCTCGGTGCCGCCCAGCGAGAGCCGGATCCCGTGGGGCACGACGGTGACACCGCGCTGGCGCAGCTGGGCCAGCGGCGTGGGCAGCGCACCCCCGGTCAGCGACTCGGCCACCACCTCGGTGAACCGCAGCCCCGGCAGCCTCTCGAGCACTCCAGCGATCTCGGGCCGCCAGCCGATCCCGACGCCGAGCTCGGGCAATGGACCGTATTCGATCTTGTCGGCACTCGGTGCGCTCATCCGCCGCAACCTCCACCGCCCCCGCCGCCGCTGCCACAGCCCCCACCAGCGCTGCCACCGTCCCCACCACCGCCGGTGCCACCAATCCAGCTTTCCCCGCCCGAGTTACCTGCCGAGAGCATCTGGCGTGCGCCGAGGTCCTTGGCCAAGGTGGGATCGGCAGCCCATAACGCGCTCGCCCCGAAGACGGCGACGCCCAGGGCGGCGCCTTCAGGTCCGTACACCTGCCAGCGCGGCCGCAGCTTTGGTGAGAGGCTGGTGTGCGCGATGCGCAGGCGGGTCAGCTCGGCGTTGCCGCGGTCGGTGCACCGCGGCGCGGTGCCGCTGAACACCGCGGCACCCACTGCCACCATGGCCACCAGGGCGAGCAGGACGCCGATGGGCTTGCCCGCCTGGTAGCCCGCAATCGTGCGGATCGCGCCGACCGCTGCTACCGCCCACAGCATCCACGAGGTCACGCGGATGCGCCTGCGCTGCTTGATGGTCAGCAGCAGGCCTTCCTCCGTCAGCCGACGTTCGATCCGGCGCAGCGCCTCGGCGACCGGTGGTGCGCTGGTAAGCGTGGTTCGTGGCACGGGATCCTGGGCTGACTTGTGGATTGCTCGCGGGAGCTCGCCGGTGTCCGAACCGACGGCGCCGACGGCCTGGACGCGTCGCCGGCCCGATGAGGTGATGAAGCCGGCCGTATGCAGCGCGCTCAGCGCCGTGAGCACGGCCAGCTCTGGCCCGCCATGCAGGTAGGCGATGTCGTCGGGGTTGACCATCTGCGCTGCTGGCGCTGGTGGGTGGCTGCGGCCAGGGAGCGACGGGCCAGTAGCGTGGCGGTGGCCGCAATGACGACCAGCGCGGCGTAGAGCCCCAGAAACGTTGGCCCGCTGATCCCCCAGGTATCGCCGGTGGCGGCGAGAATGCTCATCCCGACCTCCTGCACGCTATGCCATCTCTTGTGGTGACATCACCAGTTCCATCAGGGTACATCTGGGTGTAATAACCGGTTTTGTCTCTTAGTTGTGCGGGCAGCCCCCGCATCCGTGGGTTCTACCGGGGAGGGAACGGGTTACGCACCGTCAACTTGCCGAACCGGCGACCGTGCTGCTCGGCGGGCTTGCGGCGGTGTCAGTCGAGTAGACCAGGATGTTGGTGTCGACGAACGTGACGCCGATCCGGGTGGTCACGCGCCATACCGGCCAAGGCGTTCCTCATACAGCTCTTCCCGGGTCCAGCGACGGCCGCCGTGGTCGGTCGCCGCAGACATCATCTCCAGTGCGGACTCGCGTGCTGTGGTGTACCGGTCCCGCGCCTCGATCAGCTTGGTGATCTGCTGCGCCACCAGCCCGCTCACCGACGTGCCGCGCTCGGCGGCGATCACCTTCGCTCGGTGGATGAGGTCTTCGTCCAGCTGGATCGTGAGGTTGCGTTTCACGACCACAGCGACACCACAGAGATCCCGACCTCGGCGAGTAGGCGCCGGGTCAGGGGCAGGCTGATGCCGATCACGCTGGACGGGTCGCCGTCGATCCCGTCGACGAACCAGCCGCCCCGGCCGTCCAGCGTGAACCCGCCGGCCACCCGCAGCGGTTCCCCGGTGGCGACGTAGGCGTTGATCTCCGCCGCGGACGGGGTGCTGAAGCGAATCAGGGTGGTCTCCGTACCGCTCGCGGTCGCGGTGGCGGTGCCCGCCCGGAGGCGTATCACGGCGTGCCCGGTGAGTAGTTCGCCGGTACCGCCGGCCATTGCCTGCCAGCGCCGTACCGCGACGTCGGCTTCGCCGGGTTTGCCGACCAGCTCGCCACCGATGTACAGCATCGAGTCACATCCGACGATCACCGCGTCGGGGTGTTCGGCGGCGACCTCCGCCGTGACCGCGTCGGCCTTTGCCCGAGCCAGCGCGGTGACCAACTCCGCCGGTGTCGCGTCAGGCAGCGTGGCGAGCAGAGTGTCCTCATCCACTCCGGACACCCGCACGTCTGGATCAACCCCGGCGGCCCGGAGTACGCTGAGCCTGGCTGGGGATGCGGATGCGAGCACGAAGCGCACGGGGATGCACTGTACGCATCGCATCTGGTGTCTCGTGTGCTACCTCGGGACGGCTCAACGCATGAAGGAATTCACTTGATCGGATGAAATGCAGCGACATGGGTACGTGATCACGGCGCCGGTGACTCATCTTAAAATGTACTACCTCTCCTAGTGGGCCCACCTCAACCCGGCCAACGGTGAAGGTTGTTTCGGCATGGCCGAGCTCGTCCACTTCGCCGGAGTCCTCGAGACTGGAGTGAAATAGATGAACCTGCTGTTTGTTCAATCCAATGACCTGGTAAAAAATCAGATCCTGGTCTATAGCCGTGCAGATAACGGTACTCTCACCCTCGCTGAGACCGTGGACACCGGTGGGGCCGGTGGGGTCAACGAGGGCAGCAGTGGTTTTGATCTGCTTGCCTCGCAGGGCTCGCTCGTTTATGACGCTCACCACGGCGTGCTGATTGCCGTCAATGCCGGTAGCAACACCGTGTCCGTGCTCGGCCTGGACGACTACCATCTGTCCCTGCGTCAGGTGCTGGCCTCGGGTGGGTCTTTCCCGGTCAGCGTGACCGTGCACGGCGACCTGCTCTACGTGCTCAACGCCCACGAGGCGGGTGCTATCAGCGGATACCGAATCACCGGCGGCCAGTTCCAGCCCATCAAGGACTCCACCCGTTCCTTGGGGCTGACCCCAGCCACTGGACCCACCCAGGCCCTTAACGCACCCGCCCAGGTCAGCTTCACCCCTGATGGTCAGCAACTGGTTATCACGACCAAGGGCAATGGCAGCCTTATTGACGTCTTCACGGTGGAATCCGATGGGCGGCCCTCGGGCAATTTCGTCGCCAACCTCGCGGGTTTCCCTGTCCCGTTCGGTTTCATTTTCGATGACCACGGCCATTTAGTCGTGACCAATGCGGGCAGCAGCACACTGGCGACCTACACGGTCCACCCCGATGGCCACGTCAAGCCCATCGCCTCCCAGCCGGACGGGCAGGTGGCCATGTGCTGGGTCGTCTGCGCGGCGGGGAACTTCTACGTTGCCGACAACGGAAGCGCCACCGTCACTGGTTACCACATCGATCCAACGGGACTACCCACCATGTTCACCCGGGCCAGTACCAGGCAGGCTCCGATCGACCTGATCGGCACCTCAGATGGACGTTTCCTCTACGTCGAGGTCGGTGCCGGGGGCGTCGATGGCTTCCGGATCAATCCCGATGGCACGCTCACGCAGATCACCACTGTTACCGGGCCGACCAGCGTCCAAGGAATTGCCGTCAACTGACGCTGCTGACCACGGCACGAACCTGCTGGTACCGCGGTCGCACCCTCCACAGTGGAGGGTGCGACCGCGGTGCCAGCAGGTTCGTGCCGTGGTCAGCAGCGTCAGTTGACGGCAATTCCTTGGACGCTGGTCGGCCCGGTAACAGTGGTGATCTGCGTGAGCGTGCCATCGGGATTGATCCGGA
>JBOHFG010000331.1:0-3476 GCA_050699575.1 Pseudonocardiaceae bacterium | reverse complement strand
GAACACCCGGGTACTCCCCAGATCCAGACCCCGCCACCGACGCGGCTTTGCACTGGTGTCATAGCCCGCACACCGCCGCCCGCACCGTGAGCACCGCCACGCCACCCCCGCCTTCGGCCGCACCTGGACGACCAGCACCTCACCACCGCGCCCATCGGACTCCAGATCCACCCACTCGATCACCGTGTGCTCGACCCCGAGCACCCGCCGCCATACCCTTGTCGTGCGCACGCCGTCCCCATCTTGATCGTTTCCGACTGTCGTAGGCCAGAAACCCTAGATGAGACACGGCATGCACCTTATCGATCATGAACAGGCACCCACAGGAACGTCAGTAGCGCCCTTCTTCTGCCGTTTAAGGGGAATACCGCCAAACCGTGCGACCAGTGGCTTCCTGGCCCCACCCCGATCGGTGCTCACCTGTATGCAGACGCGCGGCCCGTGCGGTGTGACGACGGTGGCCTTGTACTTGGCCGCCATTTTCGGCACGGTCGAGTCGTACTTGCATGCGAGAGTTTTGAGCAGCGAGGTCTGGGCGACCCAGAGCAGCCGGTTCAGTCGGTGGACATCACCGGCCAGCAGGTAGTACTGGACGTAGCCTCGGTACTCGGCCCCAAATCTGCTGATGATCACGTGATCGTCGAGATTCACCATCGGGGTCCGACGCGCGGGTTGTCCGTGCTGCGTGTACGAGGCGCATTTGGCTTTAATCGCCGCCCTGGGCACTCTCAGGCCGATCGCCCCGTTGACCGCTCTACGGCCTCTGGTGAGCTTGGCTTGGTTTTGCTGGACGGTGATCTCGTAGCCGAGGAAGGTCGCCGCGCCGGTGCGCCCATGGGTGATGAGCGTTTTGTCCTCGGAGAGTTCCAGCTTGAGATCGTCACGCAGGAACGCCGCGAGGCGTGCTTTGATTTCCTCCGCTTCAGCCTTCGGTCCGACGAACCCGAGGAGATGATCATCGGCGTACCTTGCGTACCGGAGCCGCCGATAGCCGGAATCTTGGAGATTCTTGCTGGGCATGCTCCGCAGCTGCTTGCGCAGCTCCCGCACCGTGGCTCGGTCGCCGTGGTAGCGGGCACGCGCGATCGCGTTGATCAACTCGCGGTAGGCCGGGTTGTTCGCCCGGGCTGTCCCTCGGGTGTATTCTGGTATCAGAACGGTCTCGACAAATGTGTCCAACCGGTCCAAATAAATATTGGACAAGACTGGGGATGTCACACCCCCTTGTGGCGCGCCACTGAGCGTAGCGTTCCATTCCCAGTCTTCCAGGTATCCGGCTGTCAGCATGTGGCGCAACAGCCGAAGGAACCGGTTGTCGTGAATCTTCTCGCCCAGAATCCCGAGCATGACGTCGTGATCGAGCGATCCGAAACAATCGGAGATGTCTCCCTCGACAAACCAGGTTGTCCCGGTCCATGTATTGACCACTTCGGTCAACGCCGTGTGGCATCCACGGCCGGGACGAAAACCGTGTGAGCGGCCGGAGAATCGCGGCTCGTAGTACGCCTCCAACAGGAGTCGGACCACCTCGCCGACGAGCTTGTCCGACCAGGACGGCAACCCCAGCGGCCTTCTCTTCCCGTTTTTCTTTGGGATGTAGGTCCGTTTTACGGGCTGGAATCGGTAGCGCTCGTGGCGCAGCGCATCGATGATGCGTCCGATCTTGCCGAGTGACATGCCGTCCACGGTCTCCCCATCGACCCCGGGCGTCATGGCTCCGTGGTTGGAGTACAGGCGCCCGTAGGCCAGCAGATATAGATGCGGGTTGAACAACTGTCGATACAGTTCGTTGCACGGCAGGCCACGCCTCCCGCGTTCACGGAGGACACCCAGCACCGTTTCGGCGTTTTGCATTTCGCAAACCTCCCGGTCTTTTGGTATCCGATCACCTGTGCTCCTTCGCCCTGCGGAACGGCTTTCCCGTCCTCCTTGGCAGGTCGTTACACCTGGTAGGGTGGGCTGCCCGGCGAGGTCCCTTACCTGCTTCGGCTTGGGCCTTTTCCGGGCAGCCTCCCTCCGAACCCGGCGTGCCCGCTTTCCAGGCACCGGGCTCTCCGGCGATTTATGCCGCGTGCGCGACCAGGTTTTCCTGCCGCGCTCGCGGAGAACGCTTAATACCACTTCGGTTTCCTGCATTGCGCATCCCTCATGGTCCTTAACCGTTCATCGCCTGTGCCCCTTCACCCTGTGGTCCGGCTTTCCCGGTCTCCAGATTGGGCGGACGTGACCCCGCCGATTACTGCGGGCACTCCGTCGCCATAGAACTCGCGTTCCTTAGGCGATCCCATGTTCACACTGCTATACGTGCTAGCACGACGTAGGCGTCCCGTCCGTCTCCTTGAATGCCCTGACAGGGCATCGCTCCTGCGCCCCGGAGGATTGCAGCGGGCTAGTCGCCAACCCACCGCAGGGGCCGGTGCCGGTTTCAGGCGTCTTTCCGGCAGGCACCGCATTGTACCTTCTGGAGACTGGGCTTCAGGTAATCCGACTTTCGCCTTATCGTGCGGATCTCCCGGTACGCCACCCCATACGCCTGGGCATGGGCTGCCGGTTTTCTGGCATGCTATTTTCCCTGGCTACCCTTTCGGGGCCGGGTTAGCCATCAGATCCAGAGACATCTCCTCCCATCCCTGCCCGCTAAGCGGGCGATATAACAGTGCGCTCATGGCGCACCGACTACTACGAGCACTCTGTCACCTTAGGGTTCGCACCCCTTAGGTGATCCCACGTTCGTCTCCGTCGTACGTGATAGCGCGATTTAGGTGGTCGACTCATCTCCTTGAATGCCTTCACTGGGCATCGCTCCGCACCCCGGAAGTTGCCTCGGTAGGGCCGGGATACCGAAGCAGGGTGCGGCGCCGGTTTCAGACGTCTTTCCGACGGACGGGATATTGCGTCTTCTGGAGATTCGACTTCAGGCAATCCAGCTTTCACCGTGTCGCGCGGGTCCCTCAACGCGTTGCTCCTACGCCTGGACACAACCGTTGATTTTCTGCCATGCTGTTTTTCCCTTATCCTTTCGGAGCCAGGTAAGGCATCGGACCCAGAAACATCCTTCCAAGTTCCTCCCGACTACATCGGGAATACAACGGAGCGCCTCGTGGCGCAGCGGCCCCTATCCACCAGATTTGAGCCGGCCCCACGCTTACGAGATGTCAACCACTGGTTCACTGTCGTTGCACCTTCTGGTCTTGCTTGCCGGACCCGGACCGTCTGGCAGTGCCGATCCGTCCCGTCGTTGTCGGGGCCGCTTGCCACCATCCCCGGCGTTCCCCGGATCAGTCGGGTAGCCGGAGCGCATCGCTGCGCCCCGGCCCCCTCAGAACCGGTTATGTCGAACTCGACATAAGCAGTTTTATGTTGAGCACCGGATTATGCCGAATGAGCCGAGAAAACTCGCCGTTTGCCCTGGTCAGCAGGGCGGACGAGGGTGACTGGGTCGGCATAATCCGGGCCGCGTGAGCGAGGCACCCTTC
>JBOHFG010000330.1:0-18854 GCA_050699575.1 Pseudonocardiaceae bacterium | reverse complement strand
TGCCAAAAACGACACGTCGTGTCGTTTTTGGCACCCAAACCACGATCATGCTTGACACCCCGGCGACCAGACACCACCGAGAGGGGAAGGCCAGCCGCGACCTCGACCGGGACTTGGTGTGGCACTGACCTGCCTGCTCGACACCAGCAGGCACCCGCTCTCGCCGCCGGGGTGACAGCTCTGCTCCGCGCGACAGTACGATCGCCCGCGTGCCACCCGCCGACAAGAACATCGAGACCCGCCTGACCGTCGTCGAGCACGACGTTGCCCACCTCCGCGAACAGCTCGCCCTCGTCAGCTCCGACGCTACCGCCGCCCGCGTTCTGGCCTCCGGCGCCGACCATGACGTCTCAGAGGTCCGCGCCGAACTACGCGCCCACACCCAGGCCCTCAACGCCCTCCGTGAGGTCCAGCTCGAGCTGGGCGCGGAGATGCGCGAGCGTTTCGCCGAACAAGACCACGAGATGCACGAACAACGCCAAGAGATGCGCCAGCTAGGCAAGGAGGTGCGCGAGGGTTTCACCACCCTGGCCACCGGCATGGCACAGATCACCGCACTGCTCACGGATCATAGCGGGCCGGCGGGGCTCGGCTAGAGGCATTACCCGACTCACGCCCAGCACGGCGGGACACCGGCTCTCCCAACGTTACGATGCGATAGACATGACGACGCTGCACGACATCGCCTTGCTCAGACTCGCCGCGCAGCGCGTTGCCGGACCCGGTTTCGCCACGGCAGCCGACGCTGTGCGCTGGCTCACGGCTGTGCAGGCACAGGACTATCCGGGAGCCGTCACCTCGATCGCGCTGCGAACCGAGTCGCGCACCCGCCAGAGCGTCGAGGCGGCACTGAACACCGGTGACGTGGTCAGATCGTGGCCGATGCGCGGCACCCTCCATTTCGTCCTGGCCGAAGACCTGCCGTGGATGCTGGACCTCACCACCACGCGCCTCATCGCGGGAGCCGCATCGCGGCGCACACAACTCGGCTTGGACCTGCCCACGATCGAGCGTGCCAGACAAGTTGCCATGGATGCACTGGCAGGCGGGCGGCAACTGCGCCGAAATGCCTTGCTGGCTTTCTGGGACGAGGCCGGCCTCCTGACGGTGAAACAGCGCAGCTACCACTTTATCTGGCATCTCGCGCAGACCGGAACACTCTGCTACGGGCCAGTACGCGACGTCGAGCAGCAACTCGTGCTCCTCGACGAGTGGGTGACTCGCCCCAGACACCCAGAGCGCGAGGAAGCTTTAGCTGAATGGGCGCTGCGCTATTTCCACAGCCACGGACCGGCCACCGTCAAAGATTTCGCGTGGTGGACCAAGCTCACCGCGGCCGACGTCAAGACTGGACTCGCCATCGCACGACACCAGCTTGAACGGCTTGACGTTGACGGCGTCGAGTACTTCATGCACCCAGAGACAATGGCTCTACTCGACTCGTGTCGAAACCGTGCGCAGGGGGTCTTCCTGTCCCCGGCTTCGACGAATACATGCTGGGCTACCAGAATCGCGGCACGGCGCTGCCCACTGAGTTCGCCCAGCGCATCGTCCCAGGAAACAATGGCATGTTCCAGCCGACCGTCATTGCCGACGGCGAGGTCATCGGCACCTGAAAGCGAACCGGTCGCGGCTCTACACAGACCGTGCACGCCACACCGTTCACATCATTTTCGAGCACGGTTCACGAGGCGATTTCACAGCGCTACAGCACCCTTCCGTGATCAACGGGCGGGGGCGACCGCCTCAATGTTGGCGATGGTGAAGTCGCGTTGGGAGTTGCGGAGGTGGCACCAGGAGTCGAGCCATTTGCCGTAGAGCTGTTGTGGCCGGATTTCCCGGGTGCTGCGGCTACCGTTCTTGTCCCGGTAGACGATGAGCACGTCGTTGTGGTGGTCCACCGCGTCGGATAATAGCTCCAGCTCCGCGTCGTCGAGGTGGCCGTTGAGCTGCGCCAGCAGTTCGAAAGTATCCGAGTCCGCGGTGGCCGGCATGGTCGTGCCGTCCGGATCGGCAGTGAGCCGGCGGGCTAGCTCGGTGGCAGCGAGCTGGGGCCGCGGTCTCGTGATGATCACGTGATCGAGCGCCGGCGCCTCGTGGTCGGGCCGGGCTTCGACGATCACCGTGCCCTGCGCGTCCTCGGCCATCGGGGACAAGCCAGCCTCCCGCAGCCGCGCCAGGACCTCGTCAAGGTCGCGTGGACTGGACAGGACGGTCGGGGCAAGCTGGCTGAAGTGCAGCTTAGTGAGGGACCGGGTGTGCAAGATCTCAGTGACCAAGGTCTCGTCGGCGACCACACAGGAGCGCATTCCCCGCACCCGAACCTGGCCGTGCCGGCGAGCGGCATCGGTGATCAGATACTCCAACGGCTGGGGCACCGGGCGGTCCGAGATGGTGCCCAGCTCGGTGAGCAGCTCCTGAGCGGTCCACCCGGAATCCAGCGCGGCCCGGATACTGGCCGGGGTGAACCGCCAGGTTCTGGCCGCCCCGTGGGTCTCGGCGACGGCTGTGTCCTTCAGCAACCGCGACACCGCCGCGCTCGGCTGGCCGGAGACCACGGCGGTGAGGTCCGACTGCAAGATCACGCTGCACGAGGCTTCGGGGAGTGCCGCAGCACACCGTCGGGCCAACTCCTCCCCCGCATCCTCCGGGGCGGATTCGACCACGGCCAGCAACTGCTCGCCGAGCTCGGACACCACATCAGTGGCGATCACCCCGAGTAGCTCGGCTTCGCGGACGGCAGCGGCCACCTTCTCATCGCGTAGCTCTGCGTGGTAGCCGTGCAACGGGAAGAACCAGTCGATCTGCTCAGCTGCCGCGCACACCGACAGTCCCGAACGGGCGGCCGAGAACAGCGCGCGCCGCAGCAGCCCAGCGGCTGAGGCCAGCGGCAAAGGCGGCGGAAGTTCCTTGTCCCCGTCGATTCCCCGACTGGTCGGGGCGTGCTCCAGGGAGAACCACGCGTGGACCAGGGCCGCCCACCGCCGGCCTGGTTCCGCGGCGCGCCATCCCGCGTAGGAATACGTCGGTGCGTACCCCGCCTCGGCGTGACCCAGCAGACCGGCGGCGTACGCCAGATCGATCCACAACAGCAGCACGTCGTTGGGGACCGACAGCCGCTTGGCCAGCCGGACTCGTTCCCTGGGCCCGACCCCGCCTTTCTTCAGTGCCACGATCGGCGTCGCGCGGGCCTCGTCGAGTAGGGTGGTTACCCCTCGGAGGGCCTCCTGGGCGGCGGCCTGAGCGGCCCGGCGCACCGCGGCCTGATCGGTGCCAGCGGGGGGAATCTCGGGCCGGCCGGTCAGCGTGAGCTCGCGTTCGGCCAGCCACCCGGCGATCGCCACTTCCCTGGGCAGTTCCGGCTGGTAGTTGACCGGCAGCAGCAGGCCGGCCGCGATCAGCAGCTCGGTCGGATCACGGTCGCTGCCGCGCGAGTGAGGACGACCGTAGCCGCTATACCCCGGTTGGTAGGCGCCGTGGTAGCCACGCCGAAACTCGCCGAGCCGTACTCTGGCCGGCTCCGGCAGCTCGGCGATCACCTTGACCAGCAGCGGGAGATCCGCCATGAACTCGGCCAGTTGCGCGGTCAGTTCCGGCTTCCGCAGACCACCGGCCGCGACGCCGAACGCGCTGACCGCCGCGCGCAGGTTCTCGGCGAGGACCGATCCCACGATCTTCGCTACCGGCCGGCCGCCACCGATCTCCGCCAACCAGTGCGCCTCCAGCCGTTCCGGCAGGCACAGCACCCCGTCGCTGTCCCAGGCCAGCCCCCGCCCGCACAGCTCGGCCACGGCGGCACGCACCGCCTCTGGCGAGACACCCAGCAACCGCGCCAGGCCCGGCACCGTCGCCGACTCACCGAGCGCGACGGCAGCCTGCCCAACCATGACCATGTCCCGGTTCACCGTGCGCAACGCCGCACCCAGCGAGTCCGTCCCGCCCAGACGCTGGGCGAGCTGGCTGAAGCCGCGCGGTACCGGCTGCACCAGCACATCCGGACGAGTCCGGAGCAACGCGGCCAGCGACGCCTCGCTCACTCCGGACAGGTACTCAGCAAATGATCTTTTATAAAAGGATCTTGCACTCACCCCGGTAATTCTGCCGCTGGGCCAGTTCTGGCACACACCGGGTGAGCACGCAGCTCCCCTCATGCCTGCCAGGTGCACTCAGTACTGGCAGCGGAGCACGAGCAGCGCCCTCGCCTGCACCCGCAGCCGGCCACCCGGCACGGCGGAGCGCTGCTTGCGGCGGGCATTGAGCAGCAGTGGATCTGCGGTGTCCACGACAATCTCCCAGCTCCGGCCATACGCCGAGTCAGGCAGGGTGAAGGCGATCGACCGGTGGTGGGCATTGAACAGGAGCAGAAAAGAATCGTCGATGATCCGTTCGCCGAGATCGTCACGTTCGGGGATTCCCCGGCCGTTGAGAAAGATCCCGACAGTCTTGGCGAATCCGACGTTCCAGTCTTGCTCGCACATCTGCTGCCCGTCAGGGCGCAACCAGGCGATGTCCTCGATGTTGGAGCCACGGATCGGGCGGCCCTGAAAGAACCGGCGGCGGCGGAACACCGGATGAGCAGCGCGCAGCCGGGCGAGCCGGGCGACGAACTCGGTGAGCAACGCGTGCTGCCGCCCGTCGTCCCAATCCACCCAGCTGATCTTGCTGTCCTGGCAGTAGACGTTGTTATTGCCGTGCTGGGTGCGACCCAGCTCGTCGCCGTGCGCAAGCATCGGAACACCTTGCGAAAGCAACAGGGTGGTCAGCAGGTTACGCTTCTGCCGCTCCCGCAGCTCGACGATCTTGCCGTCCTCGGTGGGACCCTCGGCGCCGCAGTTCCACGAGCGGTTGTGGCTCTCGCCGTCACGGTTCTCCTCGCCGTTGTCCGCATTGTGCTTGTGATTGTAGGACACCAGATCGTGCAACGTGAAGCCGTCGTGCGCAATCACAAAATTGATCGAAGCGATGGGTCGTCGACCGTCAGCTTCGTAAAGGTCCGACGAGCCGGTGAACCGGGAGGCGAACTCGGCCAATGTGGCCGGTTCGCCGCGCCAGAAGTCGCGCACGGTGTCGCGGTACTTGCCGTTCCACTCCGTCCACAACGGCGGGAAACCGCCCACCTGGTAGCCACCCTCGCCGAGGTCCCAGGGCTCAGCGATCAGCTTGACCTGGCTGACCACCGGATCCTGGTTGACCAGGTCGAAGAACGCCGACAGCCGGTCCACCTCATGAAATTCCCGGGCCAGCGTGGCCGCAAGGTCGAAGCGAAACCCGTCGACGTGCATCTCGGTAACCCAGTACCGCAGCGAGTCCATGATGAGCCGCAGCGATTCGTGGTGGCGGACGTTGAGGCTGTTCCCCGTGCCAGTGTAGTCCATATAGTACCGGAGGTCGTCGTCGACCAACCGGTAATAAGCCGGGTTGTCGATACCCCGAAACGACAGCGTCGGGCCGAGATGGCTACCCTCAGCCGTGTGGTTGTAGACCACATCGAGGATGACCTCAATGCCCGCACGGTGCAACGAACGGACCATGGCCTTGAATTCCTGCACCTGCTGGCCACGGGTGCCAAAACAGGCGTAGTCGTTATGCGGGGCGAAAAAACCGATGGTGTTGTAACCCCAGTAATTGGACAGCCCGCGCTCGACAAGGGTGGAGTCGTGCACGAACTGGTGTACCGGCATCAGCTCGACCGCGGTCACCCCGAGGTCATGGAAATACTTGACCATGACCGGGTGGGCGAGGCCGGCATAACTGCCACGGACGTCATCAGGAATCTGCGGATGACGCATCGTCATGCCTTTGACGTGCGCCTCGTAGATCACCGTCTCCTGATAGGGAATCCGCAGCGGCCGGTCGTCGGACCAGTCGAAGAATGGGTTGACCACCACTGATTTCATCGCATATGGCGCGGAGTCGGCGTCATTGTAAGAGTCCGGGTCGCCGAACCGGTAGGAAAACAGCGCCTCGTTCCACTCGATGCGACCGTCGATTGCCTTGGCATACGGGTCGAGCAGCAGTTTGGCCGGGTTGCACCGCAGGCCCGCCGCCGGCTCGTAAGAGCCGTGCACCCGGTAGCCGTAGCGCTGGCCGGGACCGACCCGCGGCAGGTAGCCGTGCCACACCAGGCCGTCTCGTTCGGGCAGCGTGATCCGCGTCTCCTGACCCGCGGCGTTGACCAAGCACAGCTCGACCTGATGCGCGGCCTCGGAGAAGATCGAAAAATTGGTGCCACCACCGTCGTAGGTCGCGCCCAGCGGATAGGGCGAGCCAGGCCAGATGTGCACGTACCCTCCCCAGATCCACACCCGCACCGCGGCGTCCCGTAGCCGCCCAACGTTACCTTTGTACCACCTGCGCACACCCGGTGGTAGTTGGTAACGCTCTCGCTGTCCGGGGCGAGCCTGTTGCTTTGGGTGGTCAATCTACGCCAATCGCGCCCCGCGCAGAGGTCCATTCTGCCCAATTTTTTTACACATAGGTGGCGATGCCTCATAGTTCACCGGAACAATACATTCTTCGGGGTCCGAGAGGGCCCGCCACCGGTGGTGGCGCTGCCGCGGCCGGGGTGGTGCGACAGAGCTGAACGCCACAATTTCGAAGGAGCCAGGAAGATGTGGATCTGCCATGGCGGCTTGCGCTCGTGGGACTGTTCTTATGGTTGTCCACTTTACTGGGCGCCGCCCCGGCACTGGCTCAGTCACAGCCGGTGGTACCGGTCGGTGAGAACCCGTTACAGGCACCTCCGCAGACACAGGCGGCGGCGTTGGCGCTCCCGGCGATCGTCTACATCCAGGAGAAGTTCACCGGGTACGTTGTCGATGCCGATGGAACTGTGTTCGACGCGCTCAACAATGGAAATCAATGCCCAAGGGCCCACATGCTATCAATTCCTCCATCGACATGCAGAAGGCAATAAGCTACTGTCTGGCCAACTGCACGGTGGAAGGAAAGCTGAAGGGCTCCCCGCCAGACGGGCAGATCTCCGTATTCGGCGGGACCACTGTGAACGGGTCGGCCCAGGGTCGGCCAGCGCACGTAGTCGACTTCCGACCTGTCGACCAGGGCGATGTGGCGCTGCTGAAGATCGACGCCACTGACCAGCTTGATCCCAACCGGTCGAAGCAATTGATCTTGGTGTAGATCGTCGGCGACACCGTCGACGAGGAGTACCAGGTGAGTGGCGAGCGCAGGATGGTGACCGAGGCCGACCGGGAGGAGATCTCCCGCGGGATCGCCGAGGGGGTGGAGGGCAAGGTGATCGCCGCTCGGATCGGGCGGCCCGCCAGTGTGGTGTCCCGGGAGATCACCCGTCATGGCGGGCGAGCGAATTACCGGGCCGTGGTCGCCCACCGGGCGGCCGCGGAGCAGCGCCGCAGGCCCAAGGTCCGCAAGGCTGGATGCCTGCCCTGCGCTGCGCACGGAGGTGGTGACCCGGTTGCGGGCGGGGCACCACCTCCGATCAGGTGGCCGGCCGGTTGCGGTAGGAGTACCCCGGCCAGCAGGCTCGGTGCGTGTCGCAGGAGGCGATCTCCACCTGGATCTACGCGCTACCCAGAGGTGAGCTGGCGCGCGAGGGCATCCTGCTGCGCTCCGGGCGCACGCAGCGCCGAGCGCGTGGCCGCACTCGCTCACCAGGCGCCCGGATCGTGGGCATGACCAGCATCGACGCCCGACCCACCGAGGCCGGCGACCGGGCCGTCCCCGGGCAGTGGGAGGGCGACCTCATGATCGGACAAGCGGGCAAGACCACGATGGCGACCCTGATCGAGCGGACCTCCCGCTACACCGTACCCGTCGCGCTGCCCACCGGCCGCCACGACACCACCACCACCTGTGACGCGCTGATCACCACGGTGACCGGGATACCCACCGAGCTGATCAAGACCCTGACCTGGGACCAGGGCAGCGAGATGGCCGCCCACGCCGCGTTCTCCCTGGCCACCGACGTGTCAGTGTACTTCGCCCACCCCCACTCACCCTGGGAACGCGGCACCCACGAGAACACCAACGGCCTGCTCCGCGAGTACTTCCCCAAGGGCACCGAGATCACCGACGACCAAACCTACCTCAACCACGTCGCCGCCGAACTCAACAACCGCCCACGCCGTATCCTCGGCTACCGAACCCCAGCGGAAGTCTTCGCCGACCTCCTCGCAAGATCAATTGCTTCCACCGGCTGATACCAAGCTTCCTGGTCGGTCTGGATCGCCTGCGCGCCGACGTGGCCGGGCAGGTGCTCGCGCCGGTGGCGGGGTTGAGTTCGACGACCGCGGCTGGGCTGGCGCGGCGGTTCACCGATGCGCAGTGGCACGCGGTGGAGACCGGGATCGGGGACATCCACACCGCGATGCTCGCCGCGCTGGCCCCGCAGCGGGCTGCGGCGCTGTGCGAGACGGTGACGATCGACTTGGACACCACCGATGTCGAGGTTTACGGGCGCCACAAGCGTGGGGTGGCCTACAACTACCAGGGGCAACGCTGCGGGCGCCCGCACGTGGCGACCTGGGCCGAGACTGCGACCGCGCTGGCCGCGGACCTGCTGGCCGGCAACGAGGACCCCCGGCGGCCACGCCGCGGACCTGCTGCACCGTGCACTCGCGGCGCTGGCCGCCCCAGCGCGGGCCGGGCGGGTCCTGCTGCGCGCCGACGCCGGCTACTTCGCTGGCCCGCGCCGCGTTGCCGGCCGACGTGGAGTTTGCCCTCGGCGCCAAGCGCATCGCCCCGCTGTGGCCGACCCTGGCCGGTGTCGCCGAGTCCGAGTGGATCGACGCGATCGACATGGACGGCGCGCAGGTTGCAGTGGCCGGCTACTGCCCCGACTGGTGGCCCACAGCCACCCGGTTGCTGATCCGCCGGGTCCGCCTGGCCCCCGAGCAGGTCAGCGCCGACCCGCGGTCGCGACGACGCCGCACCTTGCACCCCGGGCAACGCGCGCTGCCGATTGCTGAGCTCGCCGGCCTCGATGCCGTGTACGGGTACTCGTTCATCGTGACCAACCTGGAGGTGTCCACCCCGGACAAGGCCACCGCGGTGGAGCACTGGTACCGCCACCGCACCGCGATCGAAAACGTGTTCCGCGACGCCAAGATCGGTGCCGCGCTGCGGCATCTCCCGTCGGGATATCCGCAGGTCAACAAGGCGTGGATGGGGGGTGCACTGCTCGCGGTCAGCATCGCAGGCTGGCTCCACCACCTCACCGCCACCCCCAGACCCGACGCCACGCTAGCCGGTCACGGCGTCCGCGACGGCCAAGCCATGATCGCCACCCTGCGCCACAAACTGATCCACGTACCCGCACGACTCGTCTGCCACGCCGGCGCGCTCGAGCTGCGATTACCACCGGGATATCACCTACTCACAAAGATCCTCGCCCGCCTCCGCACCCTCCCCGCAACGTCCTGACCAGGCATCCCGGCCTAGACAATCCCGCAACCCGAGGCGACACACAGGCCATCAGGCTGCCACCAACCCGACACACCACCCGAAACGATCAACAATCCGAGACAGAGATCAACTCATCCGCTACTCGCAGAATCGGGTCAGCCACGCACCGAGACGCAGAGTACGTCGTTGAAAAGATTTGCAACAAGGACTTGAACGGCTCCACGTGCGGCTGGTAACGGATGATCACGGTGCTCTGATCATCCGTGGGACTCGGCGTTCTCCCTGGATCCCCCGCGCCGGCGGGGAAGAAGAAGGCCGAACGCTACCTGCTGGTCGCCTGCACCGAGCTCTACACCCACTACCTGCTCGGCGACCGGTCCATGGACACCTTCAAGACCTTCGTGGTCCAGGACCTGACCAACTCGGTGATCGTGCACGACCGCTACCAAAACTATGACTCCGCCAAGCTCGGCACCCTGGTCCACCAACTTTGCTGTGCTCACCTACTCAGAGATCTCGCCGACGCCGCGCAGGTCTACCCCGACGCGGTGTGGCCCACCCAGATCGCCGACGCGCTGCGCAGCCTGATCCACCAGGCCACCCCCGCCCGCGAAGCAGGCCTGCCCGCGATCGCCACCGACATCCGCGATGAGCTGCTGGGCCGGTTCCGCCACGGGATGCTGGCCGGGCTGTCCGACACCACCTCCCACGGCACCCGCCCCGGAGAACGCAAAGCCCGGCTCCTGCTGGAAATCCTGCGCGACCGCCCCCACGACGTCCTGCGCTTCGCCCACAACCTCACCGTGCCCCCCACCTCCAACCAGGCCGAACGCGACCTACGCCCCAGCAAAATCCAGCAAAAGATCTCCGGGCGGCTGACCAGCGTGGATCACACCCAGGACCACTACACCATCCTGGGCTACCTGTCGACCGCCGCCAAACACGACCTCAACAAGATCACCGCCCTGCGCGACGCACTAACCGGCCAACCCTGAATGCCCGCACTACCCGCACCCACCTAACGACGTCCCGACCAACCACCACCAGACCCACCGGACGCCCACCGGCCAACCGGCGACAACATCATGCACTGATCATCAGGGCTGAATGTTTACCACCGATGGCATCTTCATGAACGCCGCCTACGGCTGGGCCTTCGCCAAGCCGGTCCGCAAGGTCTTCTACAACATCACCATCACCGCGCTGTCGGTGGCCGTCGCACTGATCATCGGCATCATCGAGCTGATCGGAGTGCTCGATGACCAAGCCGGCATCATCTCCGGGCCCTTCGCCGCGATTGGGTCGATCCCGTTGGACCACGCCGGCTACGCCATCGTCGCCCTGTTCGTTGCCGCATGGCTCATCGCGTTAGCCGTTTGGCGGTTCGGCCGGATCGAAGAGAAATGGTCAGCCAAGCTGGCACCCAACTCAGGCAAGGTGGAATAGCTAGGGCTGTCCATGGACGTCCGGGTGGTTCCACCCCGATTGTCAGGGAGTTGGTCAGGCAATCCTGCCGAGGGGCCGGACCAGGACAGGCGGTAGACCAACTGCGGCAGCCCCGCAGTGTGAGCCACGACGTCGAACACCTGGCACGCGTGCTCCGGGTGCGTCGGTCGATGTCATCCAGCATGATCAGTAGGCTTAGGTCCTTGATGTGACCCAGCGTCCACCGGCGTCGACACTGATCAGTAAGCCGTCTTATGCTCTCGGCTGCCGCGAGGGTATTCATCTACTGATTCTGATCATGTCTCCCGGCGCACCCGCGCCGCCAATACCGGAATCATCGCGATCTTATCCGAGCTGAGATGCTCCCACACCAGGCCGTGTGGACGTCGTGATGGCCCGCACTGGATAACGTGGTCCGGTGTGACAATCAGGTCGACGCTGAAGTCGTGCTCGGTCTCCGGCAGCGGCTCGTCAATCACTTGCAAGCCGTGCACCGTCGTCACGATGACCGTCTCCGGCCTAATGAGTCCTGCCTCGTGCAACAAGGCCATCTCGATATCGGAATATCCAGCACCCTTGCCGAGGCGTACACCTTCGCGGTTCACTACCACGCTGCCACAAATCACCAGATCAACCGGCTGCATGTCGGCAACGCTGACCTTGCGCGCGAGCCGGGCTGCTACCTCCTTCGATGCGGCCTCGGCCGGCGGCACAGTGAGACTCTTCGGATCAAGCAAGTAGAACGGCAATTCGTCGACCAGCATCGGCACAGCCATGTACACGAGCTTGCCCGCTTCGAGCGCCCGTGCCCGTACCGGCAGTTGGGCTGCGTCTGGTACTGCCTTGACGATCTGCGCAGACTGCCAGATTGAAAGCGCGGTGAGTCGGTCAGCGGCTTCGATCGCACCACTGAATGCGGGAATCCGACCGTGGACACCAGGCGCAACCACGCCTGCCTCCTCCAGTAAGGCCCATACCCGTTCACGCATAGCCTGCTTCGCCTCATCAACGCTCACGTCAACTGCCGCCACTCCCTATGCTGCCACCATGAGGCTGAGGAGCCGGTCATACACGTCGTGTACGACCGGCACATGTTGCCACCGACGGAGCTCGCGACCTGCGCCGAACACGATGTTCAGTCCACCGCCGCCCCAGGTCAGTTCGATCACGTCAATAGCCTCATGGAGCCGTGTCGTCGCTTCTTCGAGGTTGCCTTGCCGGATACAAGCAAGCGTCAAATTGCCAAGCACGATCGCCCGTGACTTCGAGCGGTCACGCAAGGACTGTGCGGTCTCTTCGAGGATCGGCTGTGCTCGCTTGGCATCCTTGAGGAAGAGATAACAGGAACCCGCCAGCCGGCCGAACTGCGTTGGCGAGAAGAGGTCACACGCCACGTCGTAAGGATCGATCTGGTCACATTGTACTTCGGCCCTCGTCAGTGCCTGCTCACACGACCGCTGCTGTCCGAGCATGGCGTGCGCTTCGGCAGCGTGCAATGTCGCCAGACCGGTCAGCACATGGCTGGTACCCATCGTCGTCTCTGCCGTCCGCACGGTGAGGGCAAGTCCGGCGCCTGGGTCATGCTCGCCATAGAGCACCACAAAACTCTTACGCAGCAGGGCAAGTCCTTCGGCCGCTGGGTCACGAAGCCGTCGAGCAGCCTGCACGGCCTGGTCGAAGTACCTATGCGCCGTAGCATGGTCACGCCGTTGTGAAGCATCCCACACTAGCTGGCCCATGAGCGTCGCGGCTTCGGCCTCCACAGCGTACAGCTCACGGCGCACCCGGCCGCTGGTGACATACGCACCCAGGAAGCCCACCTGTCCGAGGCACTGTCCCGTCTCCGCGAGCAGCGCCGTTGACGGCGCACGGTCATACCGTTCGTCAAGTTGCTGCACCCGGCGCCGCAGATGAGCGACAGTGACGAGATCGGCGCTCGCTGGGTGCTTGAGCGCAAAGTCCACACGCTCGTCTACATCGGACCCGGTTAAACCACGCCCGGTTAATAGATCATCAAGCTGCTTAAGCGAGACATGGAGCACCCCCGCGATCTTCGGCCTGGACCACGGATGCGGCTCGTTCTCCCCGGCCTCCCAGCGGGCCACCGTCGTGCGATCAACACTCAGACGTTCGGCCAGACCCTCTTGCGTGTAGCCAGCGGCCTTACGCGCCTGGATGAAGGAACGACGCTTGACAACCATGCCCAATGCCTCCCGAGGTTCGTGCCGCTCACAGCGTATCCCCGCCCCAGCCCAGTGGCACAGCGCCATATCTACGCCACAAAACCACGTCACCTCCGCGCTGTCCCCGCCTGAGCCAGCAGGTTTGACTGTCTGCCAAGGCCAGTCGTCCTCCCAGCGGCGTTTGGCCTTGGCGACAGCGGTCCCGAGCGCGCCCCGATGAATGCCTTGGGGTCGCCGTCGCCCCCTAATGACAGAACACGCGGTGCGGAAACTGTGGCGTGCCTCCCACATTCCGGACAGGGACCCCATAAGGTCCCTTCCAGAACGAAGTGGGATAAATGCCAGAACGGCACAGGAAGTACACGACTGAATTCAAGGACGAAGCGGCGAAGATGGTGATCGAGACGTCACGCCCGATCGCCAAGATCGCCCGACAGATCGGCGTGAACGACGGCACACTGGGAAGCTGGGTAGCGAACTACCGGAAAAACCACGCCGGCGAGGAGCCCTCGCTATCGATCACGGACCGGGCACGCCTCCGGGCACTAGAAAAAGAATACTACACAGATCACCGACCCAGGCCTGGAACCAACCAACAAGGATGGTCAAATCAGCTCGAAGAAACAAGTCGGATCGGCATCGGTGTACGAGGTCAGCGCCGCCATGACCGAAGGCATGAGCGGCGGCCCGACGATCGGCCTCGACGGCCGCGCGCTGGGGATCAACAGTTTCAAGATCGCCGGAGAGACCCAGCCGTTCAATTTCATCGCCCCGACCGCCGGGCTGTCGGAGCTGCTGAACCGCAACAGCGTGCACAACCAGCTCAGCCCGAACGATCTCACCTACCGGCAAGGCCTCACGGACTATTTTTCCGGTCACTACACCAGCGCGATCGCCGACTTCGACAAGCTGCTCGCCGTCTCACCCAACCAGGCGCAGGCGCTGCAGTACAAGATCCTGGCAGCCAAGGCCCGTGACCAGTTCGGTGACGTTTCGCAGGTTCCGTGGCTGTGGATTGTCCTCGGCATCGCCATCCTGGTTGTCCTCGCCGCCATCTCCACGGCGTGGTGGTTGCTGCGGCGGCACCGACGCGACCGCAATAAGCACGCGGAAGGGACCAGCCTCCCGCCCGCCGACGGCAGGCCCGCCTCGTCGTACGAATCCGACGCTTTCTTCCGAGAAGGCCCCGGCCTGTCAACCCCGCCGGTCTGGCTTCCGCCACCACGAACCGGCGAGCCGTATCGGGCTGGCTCTGCCCCCACCGCCGGGTTCACCCGACCAGCTCCAGCCGCCAAGGGCACCGCCCCCGGGCGTTCCTGCCCGAGCTGCGGAAACCCACAGAACCCGTCCGCCCGCTTCTGCCCCGACTGCGGCGTCCACCAGCGTTGAACCGTCTCACACCGTGCCCGGTGCGTCGAGCAGGTGTTCGAGGGCAGCCAACTTGATGCACACGACCAACCCGTCCAACGCGTCGGCCAGTTCGGACAGGGGTGGGTAGGTGGGTGCGAGCCGGATCACCCGGTCGTCGGGGTCCTTACCGTACGGGAACGGCGCGCCGGCGGCGGTCAGCGCGATGCCCACCCCAGCGGCCAGGTCGACGACCCGGGTGGCGCAGCCGTCCAGCACGGTGAGGGTGACGAAGTAACCGCCCTCGGGCACCGTCCAGCTCGCCACTCCGCTGTCCCCGAGTTGGCCGGCCAACGTGCGCTGGACAAGATCGAACTTCGGCGTAAGCAGTGCACGGTGCCGGTCCATGTGGGCATGCACACCAGCCGCGGTCTGCAGAAACAGCGCGTGGCGCAGCTGGTTGACCTTGTCCGGGCCGACCGTGCGCTTGGCCAGGTAGCCGAGCAGCCAGTCCACATTGACCGGGGACGCCCCATAGAAGCCCACCCCGCTGCCGGCCAGCGTGATCTTCGACGTGGAGCCGAACACGAACGGCCGATCAGCGTGACCTGCGGCGGTGGCCAACTGCAGGATGTTGGCGACCTCGTGCCGGGCCTCGGTTAGATGGTGCACGGCGTAGGCGTTGTCCCAGAAGATCCGGAAGTCAGCGGCGGCGGTGCGCATCCGGGCCAACCGGCCGGTGGTCTGCTCGGAGTACCGGATGCCGGAGGGGTTGCTGTACTGGGGGACGCACCAGATCCCCTTGATCCTGGCGTCCTGCGCAACCAGCCGCTCGACCTCCTCCATGTCCGGACCGGCCGCGTCCATCGGCACCGTGATCATTTCGATGCCCAGCTTCTCGCAAATGGCGAAGTGCCGGTCGTAGCCGGGTACCGGGCACAGCAACGCTGTCCCGGTGCCCAGTCCCCACGGCCGCGCTGATCCGGGCACCCCGAACAGCACGGCGTGCACCAGGCACTCGTGCATCAGCTCCAGGCTGGAGTTACCGAACGCGACCAGCTGCTCGGCGGGTACCTGGAGCAGCTCACCGAAGATCTGCCGCAGCTCCAGCAGCCCGCGCAGACCTCCGTAGTTGCGGGTGTCGGTGCCGTCCCCGGCCAGGTGTTTGCCGGCTCCGGGCAGCGCCAGCAGCGGCTCGGACAGGTCCAGCTGCTCGGCTGCAGGCTTGCCCCTGGTCAAGTCGAGGGCCAGCCCCCGCGCCCGCAATGCCTCGTACTCGCGGCGCAGGTTCTCGTGATGCCGGGTCAGTTCACTAGCGAACAGGTGAGTCAGGTTCACCTGAACATCATGCTTGCTTAAGAAACGAGCAACCTCGCAAGGGTCGGGAAAAGGAGAGTCTTCGCCCGGTATCACCACGCGGGTATCGCCGCTCTTATGACCGTAAGCGTCTGGCCGCCGTGAGCCCGAGGAGGGCGCCATGGGCGACTTCGAGCCCGAGCAACTGAGCCGATCGGTGATCGCGCCACCATTGCGGGAAAAGATCGCCGGCAGCGGGCCGGACACCGATGATCGGCCCGAACCGGTAGTCATCGAACTGCGCCTCGACTACGTCGGCGGTCTCACCGCCGCGCGCGAGCGCGTCACGGGCCTGCTGCAGGAGCTCAGCGTGACGACCACCGGCCCCGGACCGATCGACGTGCGCCCGCTCGGCGTGAACAGCACCTACCTGGCAGCCACGATGACGGCGGAGGAGATCCGCGAGCTGGCCCGCCGGGACCGGGAGGCTGCAGCCGGCAGCCAGGCGGACCGGGCGGTGTTCCGGATCTGGCCGGACTTCCCGGTGCGGCCCCTGATCGACGCCTCGGCGGCCACCGTCAAGGCCGACGCGGCACGACTGTCCTTCGGTGCCGGCGGCCGGGGCGTCGTCTGGGCGGTGCTCGACTCGGGAATCGACGCGGAGCACCCGCATTTCTCCGCGCACGACAACCTGACCCCGCCCGGCCCATTGCAGCACATGGATTTCACCGCCAGCGGCAAGTCACCGCTAACCGACGCCTGCGGACACGGCACGCACGTCGCCGGGATCATCGCCGGTGAGCTGGAGTCGGGCCCGGCGGCGCCGATCGTGGCGGCCCGGAGGGAACGGGACGAGTGCGGCGACGTCTCTTACCTGCGCACCCCGCTGAGCCGGATCGCCGGGATGGCGCCGCAAGCCAGCCTGCTCAGCTACAAAGTGCTCGACGACGGCGGCGCCGGCGACACCAGCACGATCATCACCGCACTCGAGCACATCGCGCAGGTCAACGACTACGGGCGCCACCTGCTCATCCACGGCGTCAATCTCAGCGTCGGCTATCCCTTCAACCCCGAGTGGTTCGCCTGCGGCGGGAGCCCGTTGTGTGTGGTGGTGGACCGCCTCGTCCAATCCGGTGTGGTCGTGGTGGTCGCGGCCGGGAACACCGGCTACGGCTGGAACCAGGACTACTTCAAGAACGGCGCAGTGGCCGCCGGGCTGGACATGACGATCAACGACCCGGGCAATGCTGAACTGGCGATCACCGTGGGGTCCACCCACCGGGACATGCCTCACCGGTATGGGGTGTCCTATTTTTCCTCGAAGGGCCCGACCGGCGACGGCCGCGCCAAGCCCGACCTGGTGGCCCCCGGGGAACAGATCCTGTCCTGCGGAACCGGCCGCGCCGCGGCAGCCGCCCAGGCCCAGCTCGGCTCCCTCCAGTACGTCGAGGACAGCGGGACGAGCATGGCCGCCCCGCACGTCTCGGGCTGCATCGCCAGCTTCCTGTCCATCAGGCGGGAGTACATCGGCCGTCCCGCGGACGTCAAGGACGTGTTCCTCAGCTCGGCCACCGACCTCGGCCGGGTCCCCGCCTTCCAGGGCCGGGGGCTGGTCGACCTGATGCGCGCCATCCAATCAGTCTGAGGAGTGAGGCACATGGACCTGTCCGGCATCCCCTACGTGGAACTGCGGTTCGACCAGGACGGGGCGGTGGTGTCCCCGGATGAGGAGAATGCCGTCCTGGCCCTGGCCGGACGGCCCGAGGTCACCGACCTGATCGTGCTGGCGCATGGCTGGAACAACGACATGGACGAGGCGCGCGGGCTCTACCGCGCGCTGGCCGACCAGCTGGCCGGACCCGGCAGCGGGGCGCTGGGGATCGTCGGCGTGCTGTGGCCGTCGAAGAGGTTCGCCGACGGCGACCTCATCCCGGGCGGTGCGGCGGCGCTGGCCGCCAGGCCAAGCATCGCCGAGCTGGCCGCCGATCTCGCCGCGTTCGGCGCCCTACTCAACGACCCGGCAGCGGCCAAGGGGCTGGCCGCGGCCGCCGCGGCACTGCCGTCGATCGATACTGCCGAGTCCGCCCGCCGCGCCTTCGTCGACGGTGTCCGAGCCGCGCTGCACGCCAGCATCGGCCTCACCGCCGGCAGCGAGGAGGTGCCGGCCGCGCTGCTCACCGCTGACGGCGCGGAACTGCTCGCCCAGCTCGCCCGCCCGGCGTCCCTCACCCGCCCGGCTCACCCAAGCTTCGATATCGGCGGTGCCGCCGACCTCGGCACGCCGCACCCACCCACCGGCGGTGCCGTCGGACTGGACATCTTTGGCGGCTTCCGCAACGCCGCGCGCAACCTGCTCAACTACACCACGTACTACACGATGAAGGAGCGCGCGGGAACTGTCGGGTTCCACGGCCTGGCACCGGTTCTCGCACAGGCACACACCGCGCGCACCGGACTGCGGCTGCACCTGGTCGGGCACAGCTTCGGCGCCCGCCTGGTGTCCGCCGCGGCCACCAGCGGCGCCGGCGACCCGGTGCTGCCGCTGTCCTCAATGGTGCTGCTCCAGGCCGCGTTCTCGCACTTCGGCTTCGCGAAGGACTGGGACCCCGGGAAGGACGGCCTGTTCCGCGGCTGCCTGTCCGGGCATCGGGTGGACGGGCCGATCCTCGTCACACACACCGCCAACGACCGGACCGTGGGCATCGCCTACGCGCTCGCCTCCCGGATCGCCGGGCAGGTCGCCGCGGCGCTAGGGGATGCCTCAGACATTTACGGCGGCTTGGGCCGCAACGGTGCCCTGAACACACCCGAGGCACTCTCCGGGGAACTGCTCGACGTCGACGAAGTGTACTCCTTCCAGCACGGCACGGTGCACAACCTGCTCGCCGACCGCTTCATCCACTCCCACTCTGACGTCACCGGCCCCCAGGTCGGGCTCGCCCTGCGCAGCGCAGTAGCCGCCGGGATGACAGTCAGCTGACTGCCCGTGCAACGGGGTACCGGCCCGCCACTGGCCGACCCCTGCCAGCCGTTGAGCGCTGATCACAGCTTTTTGTGGAGCCCCCGGGCCTGATGCGTGAGGTGATACCCGCGAAAAGTACGTAACCCCCGAGCACACCGGCGCGTCTGGGGGACGCGACCAGAAATGGGTAGGCCCCTGATGTCCGGCAAGCACCGTCGCATCATCCCGCGCCGCCG
>JBOHFG010000329.1:0-12490 GCA_050699575.1 Pseudonocardiaceae bacterium | reverse complement strand
TCGCCCGCCCCCAGGGCGTCACCAGTGGGGGGACATCGCCGTTGTCGTCGGCGCGGACGCCGTGCCGTGCTCGTCTGTCTGCTCCGTGAGTACACCGCTGGTTCGGGTGGGCGGGAACCCGCGACCGCGCTAGATCACTTCCCGCGGTCGTGGATCAGGTGCACTCGCCGGACCCGGTGGAGTAGCGCCGGCGCGCTAGGCACTGTCGCTTTGGTACCGCGGGTCACGGCGTGGTAGATCCGCCTCAGGGTTCCCCTGGGCCACTCCGCGGGCACGGCATCCTGTCGGTACCCTGCCCGGACCTGGCCACCTCCGGTACAGAGCTCGGCAACGCCTCCCAGATCGGTACCCTGCGCCAGAAGTCCAGAGAGGACCACCTGTTGGCCGCACCTCAGCTGCAGGCGCGCCTGTCCACCCAGCTCACGCGGTTCGTCCTGGTCGGCGGGGTCGCCGCGATGGTGGACTACGGCAGTTACCAGCTGCTGCTGGCCGTTGGCCTGTGGGTGCATCTGGCCAAGGCGTGCGGATTCATCGCTGGCACCACCACCGCTTATTTGATCAATCGCCGGTGGACGTTCCAGGGTCAGGGTGGCCGCGCGCAGCTCGCCTCGGTCATGGCGCTGTACGGGATCACTTTTGTTGTCCAGGTCGGGATGAACGCGGTACTGCTTGCGCTGCTGCCGCGGGTGCCGGGCGAGATCACCATTGCGTTCGTCATTGCCCAGGGCATCGCGACGTCCCTCAACTTCATCGTGCAGCGCACGGTGATTTTCCGGCGCTGAACTGTAACTAATGCACCCAAAAGGGTGACGAAAACGACTCGCCGCGGCATTTAGTGTGCGCCACGCCGGGGTATCACTCGCATGGAGCATTCCAAAAGTGGCACAATAAGACTTGCGGGTTCGGGACCCCCAGCCGGATCCGCCGCCCCTCGCGGAACACCTCCCCCTCGTTTCCGCGGGGGGCCCCTTATGGGCCCAGGGCGATCAGCGACCCAGGGGGGATATCTTGGCGGTCTGGCCGCCGCTGTGCAGTGGTCCTGGAGACCACCAGCCGCTGCGCACCGCGGTGCCGGTTCGAAGGGTGGGTGCCTCGGCGTCGGGAACCCGCGGCTGGACGACCATCAGCTTGCCCCAGTCGGTGTCCCAGTTCTCCTTGAGGTAGGTCGGCACCTCCTGCTGGGTAGCCAGGATCTGCAGCCAACCGATCGGGCCGCCAGCATCCCGTGATGACCAGGTCTTGCTGTAGTCGGTCAGTAGCTCGTCGGGGAGCAGCCGGTACTGCGGAACCTCGGCAATACCGTTGCGGATCGCGAACGGGCGAACGCAGGGGTGCACGAACCCGACCGGCCAGTCCAGGAACACGGGGGGGGTGGGGGCCACCAGGTCGGTGAGCGAGCTCAGCACAGGTACCCGGGGGGCGGAGAACGCCAGCCAGCCCTCATCGGTGACGTCCGCATCGGTGGCAATCAGCCGCACGGCGTCCGCCCCGGACGAGGCGGCGCGGGCGGGGAGCCCGAGGCGGTAGTCCCGCCATCCCGGCGCGTTGGCGGTGGCCCGGCCGCTGATCCAGACCTGGTCGACGACGCGGAACCCGCGCTCGGTGCGGTGGGCGAACTCGGCGACCAGCGGTGTGGTGGGGGACAGCTTGCCCGCGACCGAGATCACTACCGGTGCTCGGCCCAGGCGGGCTGCCACAGGCAGCGCATACCAGGTGGTGCGGAGGTTTCCGGTGCCGGGGATGTCGGGGGAGAAGCTGCTCCAGATCGGGATCTCGGCACCACCCAGCCCGGCCGGTGGCGGATCAATGGGGTTGTCCCCGTCGCCAACCGGCTTCGGGGCGCGGTCGCCTCGGTCGGCGTTGCGGGTGGGATCGGCTGGGGCCTGCGGGAACCGGTTCAGCTCGAAGCCGCGTTGCAGCGGGATGTCCGCCAGCAGGGTGGCGCGCAACGGGCGCAACGCACCGGCGCGCCGGTCCGGCTCGACGGACACCGCGTCGGTGAGGTTGCAACTGTGTGCGGTGATGTGGGCGATGTTGGCGGCGGCCATGCTGTAACCGTCGCGCTGCTTGTGCATGGCTTTGACCATGGCGCCGACCTCGGCAAGCACCAGCAGACCGCAGAACACGGCCAGTGGAGCAGAGCCGATCCGCAACGCCCGACGCCGGGCCGGCTGCGGTGGCGGGGGGGCCGCGCCTGGCTCGTGTCGCAGCCCCTCGATCACTGCGATCAACCCGGCCAACGCGGCGGCCACGATCAGCAGTGTGCTCGCTTGCACGCCGTGCACCGACGGGGGTTTGTCGAACCAGGGCACCCCGTACTGCGAGACGTACCACGGTGCGTTGATCCCGGTTGCGGACATCGCCAGGATCACCAGCAGGCCGGAGAGGAACCACCACCGGTTGCGCGCCGAGCGCAGCACACTCGAGCTGGTGGCCAGTGCGGTGAGCGCGGCCAGCGCGGCGCCGATTGAGGCGAATGCGCCGAAGTGGTGCGTCCATTTGGTCGGCGTCAGCGCGAGCAGTGCCAGGGACACCCCGGTGGTGCCGATCAGCCGCTGGCTTGGTCCCAGACCGGCGCCGGGGATGCCGCTGCGGCGCAACAGCACCACCAGGCTGGTGCCCAAGCACAGCAGCAACAGCAGCACCGGGAACCGTCGGGCGAGCGCCCCGTCCGGTTTGTAGCTGAACAGATCCTGGTAGCGGGTCGGTTCCTGGAACCAGGACAGGCTGGGTCCGATCTCGGTGCGGATCCGGGTGGCTTCCAGCACCCCGGCCAGCGTCTGATCGGCAAAGATCACCACAAGGACCAGCAGGCCGGCGCCGAGAATCGGGCCGACCACGGCGGGCCGGCCGGACACCGAGGCGTGCTGGCGCAGCAGCCGCACCAGGGGGCGCAACGCCACCAGGAACGGTGCGACCGCGATGAAACCGGTCGGTGTCGCGGCGACGGTGAATGCGGCCGCGATCAGACCCAGGGTCAGCGGCAGCACTCGGCGGGTGGCCACCGCACGCTCCACTGCGCACAGCGCGAGTAGCGACCCGATCGCGACCACCGGCTCCAGTCGCAGCCCGTTGTTGTACGGCAGCCAGAAAGCCAGGAACACCGCGGCGGCGGCCCAGCCGGCGGCAGCGCTACGGCGGACCTCCCGGCCCAGCCGCGGCATCACCTCGCGGCTGATCAGCATCCAGCTGACCCCGCCCATGGCGAAGGAGGGCAGCCGGAGCCACGGCGGCGCCGTGCTGACCTGCGACCAGAGCGCGTACAGCTCATACGGCCACCCGAAGGGCGTCTCGGGGACGTCGAACCACCGGTAGTAGTTGCCGACGTACCCCATCTCCGCGCGGGCGCGGATCATTGTGAGGATGTAGCCGTCATCGGAGGTGATCCCGCCGATGACCACCCACACGGCCAGCACCGTGATCACCGTGACGTCCCGTCCGGTGGGGCGCCACCAGCCCGGTGGCAGTACCCGGGGGGTTCGGCGACCGATCTGCCCGTCCAACCGGTGCACCAAGACCACACTGGCCAGCACGGCCAGCACGGCCAGCACGATCGCGGCGAGCTTGACCGGATGGGGGACGGACTGGAAGCGGGTGTCCGCGGTGATCTGCACCGCCAGCCCGGTCACCGGGTCACGCTGCTCGTTGAGCGCCGAGTAGATGCCGGTCACCTGCGGCCGGACGTCCTGATCGACCTTCACGAACGGGGTAGCGCCGGCCGAGGCCGTGGTCTCCTTGGCGGTGGAGGAAATTTTGATCATGCATTGCCCGGGTGCCGTCGGGATGGTGTTCATCAGGACGTTACCCAGCGCTTGCCCCCGGCTGATCAGGGTCAGCTTCCCATCCACTACCTGCAGCACCATGCCCACCGCGGCACCGTCGGTCGACCCGGCTGGGGTGGTGGCCAACAGGGCAGCTGGCTGTGCCGTCCGGGCGTCCGCGGAGGCGGCTGCCGCGCACGGGATCGTGGCGGTCAGGCTCTGCGGCTGGAAGGTAACCAGTGGCGCGTTGACCGGGGCGAGGTGTCCCGCCCGCGGCCAGGTGATCACGGTGGTGTCCTGGATCACGGGCAGCAGCGGCACCGAGATGGCGAGCAGCGCGCCGAGCAGACCCAGCACCGCGGCAGCGAGCCGGAGCAGCTGGGGGGCTCGAGCACTCCGGCCGCCCACGCCGAAGTGCTCGGCGGCCTCATCACCGCTGTGCGGTAGGCGGCGCGAGACCTCGATGTGCCCGGATGTCAGCACGCCAGGAGGCTAGCCCAAGGGGATCAGCGCGCCGCCACCTGTCCCAAGCATTGACCAAAACTTTACGTCAGATCACGGTGCCCAGTATCAGCTCAGTATCGGGTGAACCGCTCCGCGCGCCCTTGACGAACCAGCTTGAGCCACTGCCGGAAAGCCCGCAGGTCTCGTTTGGTGCCCAGAAAATACAGGCCGAACCGGAACACCTCGAGGGCTCCGATCCGCCGCATCCCCGGCTGGGACAGCAGGTAGCCCCGGTTGCGGTAGGTGTAGTAGCGCTTGATCTCGTCGGCGGGATCCTGGGCGTGGAAGTGCCCGCGCAGCATCGGTTTGAACTCCGCTGAGCCGTCCGGGTGGGCGTAGGCGGCCTTTAAGGTCGTACCGAAGCGCAGCCCTGAGCGGGCCACCCGGCGGTGCATCTCCACCTCGTCGCCGCGGACGAACAGCCGGTAATCCGGGACGCCGATGACGTCCAGAGCCTCAGCGCTGAACAGTGCGCCGTTGAAGAAGCTCGCGATGCCGGGCAGGAAGTCGGTCCCCAGCTCGCTGCGGCGCCGCTTCCAGGTCAGCCCCCGGCGCAGCGGGAACGCCAGCCGTTGCGGATCGTCGATGTTGACGACCACCGGGGAGACCACCGCGAGGTCGTGGCGCTTGGCCTCCTCCAGCAGGGTTTGCAGCACCCGCACGTCCGCGGGGCACCCGTCGTCATCAGCCAGCCATACCCAGTCCGCGCCCAACGCCAGGGCGTGCAGGATGCCCAGCGCGAACCCGCCCGCGCCGCCGAGGTTGCGCAGCGAGGGCAGGTAGGTGGACGGGATCGGGCAGTCCGCGACGACCTCGTCGGCGGGGTCGTCCGGCCCGTTGTCCACCACCACCAAATGGTCCGGCACCCGGGTCTGCGCCCCAATCACCCCCAGCGACTTCCCCAGCAACTCCCGCCGATGCCGCGTCACCACCACCACAACCACCTTCGTCACCTGACGACCTCCGCGTCGGCAACCGCATTCAGCGGGCTGAGCGTGGTAAAAGCCGGCTCGGTAACCCCGCTGAGCCCGCGCGATGCGGTGCCTTTGTAGTGGGACAGGACGGTGTGGATCTCGCCTTGTTCTTGGATCTCGCCGTGGTTCAGCCAGAGGGCTGTGGTGCAGAGTTGGGTGAGGAACTCGTCGGAGTGGGAGGCGAACACCAGGATCCCGGACCGCTCGACCAGTGCGGTGAGCCGATTTCGGGCCTTCTCCAGAAACGCCGCGTCCACCGCCCCGATGCCCTCGTCGAGCAGCAGGATCTCCGGGTCGATGCTGGTCACCACACCCAGCGCGAGACGGACCCGCATGCCCGTCGAGTAGGTGCGCAAGGGCATTGACAGGTAGTCACCGAGCTCGCTGAATTCGGCGATCTCCTCGGTGCGGGCCTCCATCTGCTTGCGGGTCATGCCCAGGAACAGCCCCCGGATGATGATGTTCTCGTAGCCGGAGATCTCCGGGTCCATGCCGACACCGAGGTCGAAGACCGGGGCCACCTTCCCGACGATCCGGGAGATGCCCATGGTCGGTTCGTAGATGCCGGACAGCAGGCGTAGCAGAGTGGACTTGCCGGCCCCGTTGTGCCCGATCAGGCCGACCCGATCGCCGTGGCGCAGCGATAGGGTGATGTTGCGCAGCGCCTCGATGACCGGCACCTTGGCGTCGATCCCGATTTTGCCGCCGGCTCGGCCCACGGTGCCCAGCAGGGCCTTCTTCAACGACCTGGTCTTCGCGTCGAAGATCGGGAAGTTGACGCAGGCGCCGCGCACGTCAATGGAGACCATTGTGCTATCACACCCAATAGGAGACTCGGGCCCGGTAGTTGCGCAGGACCAGCAGCGCTGCCGCCCACCCCACCACAGTGATGACCAAGGTCACCACCCAGTGTCGAGGTTCGACGGACTCACCGATCATCGGTCGCCGCAGGATTTCGATGAAGTGCAGGAATGGGTTGAGCTCGGCCAGTCGGGCGCGTTCTGCCCCGGGCCCACCTTTGCTGATCAGGTCCTGGTAGTTCCAGACGATGGGCGTCATGAAGAACATCAGGGTGACGATGCTGGCGGTCACCGGGGGGATGTCCCGGTACCTCGTGGCGATGACACCGATCAGGATCGCCACCCAGACCCCATTGAGCACGATCACCACCAACGCCGGCACGGCCAGCAGGCTGCTCCAGCCGAGCGGTCTCGGGAAGATTAAGATCAGGGCGAGCCAGACCAGCGCGTTGTGCCCGAAGAACAGCAGCTGCCGCCACACCAGACGGTAGACGTGCACGCTCAACGGTGCAGGTAAGTGCTTGATCAGTCCCTCGTTGCGGATGAAGACCTCGGCGCCCTCGTTGATGCAGCTCGCCATGAACTGCCAGATGATCAATCCGACAGCCAGGTAGGGCAGAAAGAAGGCGATCGGCTGGTTGAACAGCGCCGCATAGAGCAGGCCCATACCCAGTGCCTGAACTCCCAGGCTGATCGTGATCCAGAATGGGCCGATCACGGAGCGCCGGTAGCCCTGTTTGATGTCCTGCAACCCCAGGTGCCCCCACAGCCGACGCTGCTGCAAGCCTGCCGCCAAGTCGCCACATGCCCGTGACCAGCTGCGGGTCGCCAGCGATCGGGCCTCCTTGGTCCCGGGTGGCGTCACGGTGTCCGGCATGATCCGCGAGGATACTCGGGGCGCCACCACACCACTGGCTGCGCACCCGTCACGGGGAACCTCATGCAGGCGTCGACTTCCCCGACCTGCTCACCGGGCACCCGCCAGGATCTTCTCGGCCAGGGCGATCATCTCGGCCTTGGACAGTCGCACTCCGGGTGCGCCCAGGCCGTGGATCGCCCAAGAGCCGTCCGCCTCGTGAATCACCAGCAGGGTGCAGTTACTGCGGTCGTCGGTGCGGCGGCCCTGGGCCTGAATCCGGCCACGCTCGCGCTCTGAGTGCAGTGTCTTGGGTACGTCAATCACGATTGATAACTATGCCCGATCAGCGACAGTGAGTCTCCCTCGAGGGGGAACCCGCCCGGGTGAGTTACCTTTCGAGGGCGGCTCGCAACTCCCGGTCGACCGTACGACCGGCTCAGAGGTACTGGCCGGTGCCTCGGGTGCCGGGTTCCGTGGGTTGCCCGCTGGGCTGCGGCATCCCGGGCGGCATGGTGCCAGCGGGCAGGACACGGCGCATCTGGTCCAGCTGCACCCGGGCCGCCATCTGCTGGGCGACCAGGGCGGTCTGGATGCCGTGGAACAAGCCTTCCAGCCAGCCGACCAGCTGGGCCTGTGCGATTCGCAGCTCGGCGTCGCTCGGGGTGACGTCGTCGCTGAACGGTAGGGACAGCCGATCCAGCTCGTCGCGTAGCTCTGGAGCCAGGCCGAGCTCCAGCTCGCGGATCGAGGACTGGTGGATCTCCCGCAGCCGGTTGCGGCTGGCATCGTCCAGCGGCGCGGCGCGCACCTCCTCCAGCAACTGTTTGATCATGCTGCCGATCCGCATCACCTTGGCGGGCTGCTCGACCATGTCGGAGACATCCATCCCGCTGTGGTTCTCGATCGTGTCGGCGGCCACCGGCTGGCCGTCCGGCCCGATCACGATGACCTGCTCTTCCTGCGGTTGGCTCATCGCTCCATTCTCTCCCACCGAGACTCGCTCAGCCTCGGGTGGTCAGCAGGATCTTGCCGACGACGCCGCCGCCCTCGAGCATCTGGTGCGCCAGTGCCGCCTGCTCCAGCGGCAGCGTCGCGTGCACCACGGGCCTGACCCGGCCGTCGCCGAACATCGGCCACAACCGGGCGACGACGTCGGCGCAGAGGGCGCTCTTGCCACCCGGCCCCGCCACCGGCCGCGCGCGCAGCCCGATGGCCGCGATGCTGGTCCGCTTGGGCAGCAGGGCAGCGAGGTTCAGCTCGGCGGTGGTGCCGCCTTGGAAGCCGATCACCACCAGCCGGCCGTCCGGGGCCAGCGCGGTGAGATTGCGGGCCAGGTACTGCGCACCCATGTTGTCGAGGATGACGTCGGCGCGGCCGTTGAGCTGTTCGGCAAAGTCCTGCTCGCGGTAATCGATCAGGATCTCGGCGCCCAGCTCGGCGCAGCGCGGTAGCCGGGCCGCCGACGCGGTGGTCGCGACCTGCGCGCCCAGCGCCCGGCCGACCTGGATCGCGTGCGTGCCCACCCCGCCTGACCCGCCGTGCACCAGCAGTAACTCCCCCGCGGCCAGCCCGGCGTGGCGCACCACCGTCGACCACACGGTGCAGGCCACCTCGGGCACACCACCTGCGGTGACCAGGTCCACTCCGGGCGGCAGCGGCATCACCTGCTCAACGGGCACCGCGACCCGCTCGGCGTAGCCGCCGCCGGCCAGCAGCGCGCATACCGGTTCGCCCACGGTGAGCCCGGTCACGCCGTCACCGAGCTTGGCCACCGTGCCGGCGCACTCCAGCCCGAGGATCTCGCTGGCGCCGGGCGGCGGGGGATAACGGCCCTGCCGTTGCATCAAGTCGGCCCGGTTGACCGAGGTCGCCGTGACCTCGATCAATACCTCCCCGGGACCCGGCTGGGGATCGGGCTGCTCGGCCAGGCGCAGCACCAGCGGGCCGCCGTACTCGGTGATCGTGATCGCGCGCATGGTGGCTGACGTTAGTCGCCGCGCCATGGCACGGTTACCGCTATGCCCGACCCGTGGCCGTTGCGGCATCTGGTGCTGCGCACCCCGCGTCTGACGCTGCGCCCGGACGACGACGAGGGACTGTACGAGCTGGCGGCGCTCGCGTTGCGCGGCGTGCACCCGCCCGAGAAGATGCCCTTCCTCCACCCCTGGACTGACCGTGCCCCCGACGATCTGGTCCGGGGCACGGTGCAGTACCACTGGGGCGAGCGGTCGCGGCTGGCCCCATCGGACTGGAACGTGAACTTCCTGGCCCGGCACGACGGCCGAGTCGTCGGCACCCAAAGCCTGCACAGCAGGCAGTTTCCGATTACCGGGGAGGTCTTGACCGGCTCCTGGCTGGGTGTGGCGCATCAGGGTCGCGGGTTCGGCACCGAGATGCGCGCCGCGGTGCTGCTGCTGGCCTTCGACCACCTCGGCGCGACCATGGCGCGTTCTGGGGCCTTCGCCGACAATCCGACCTCGTTGCGGGTCAGCGCGAAGCTGGGTTACCGCACCGACGGCGCGAACACCTGCGCCAGGCGCGGCACGGCGGCGACCGAGGTCCGGTTGGTGCTGGACCCCGCGCACTTCGTTCGTCCAGAGTGGACACTGGAGGTAGCAGGTCTGGACGTCTGCCGCACGCTGCTCGGCGCCGTTTAGGGTGGCTGGTATGGCCCATTTCGGCGACCTGGCGAACGAGATCTTCGCTGGGGAACGGCCGGACCTGCCGCTCACCGCCGACGGGCTGGAAGCGGCGGCCCGGAAGGCGATGCCGGCTGAGGCATTCGGCTATGTCGCCGGTGGGGCCTCCACCGAGCGCACCATCGCCGCAAACCGCCAGGCGTTCGCCCGCTGGCAGATCGTGCCGCGGATGCTTCGCGGTGTCACCAAGCGTGACCTGTCCACCACGATCCTGGGCACGCCGATGACGGCCCCGGTGCTCACCGCGCCGGTCGGGGTGCTCGGTCTCGTGCACCCCGACGCTGACCTTGCCGTCGCCCAGGCTACCGCCGCACTGGGACTGACCAGCGTGCTGTCCACCGCGTCGTCGACCACCCTGGAGGACGTCGCCGCGGCCGTTCCGGAGGCCGACCGCTGGTTTCAGCTGTATTGGCCCCGGGACCCGGAACTGGCCGAGTCGCTGGTCCGCCGGGCCGAGACGGCCGGCTACCGGGCCATCGTGGTCACGGTGGACACCTGGTCGTTGGGCTGGCGGCCGCGTGATCTGGCGCTGGCACACTTGCCGTTCCTGCAGGGCAAGGGGATCGCGAACTACCTGTCCGACCCGGTGTTCCGGGCCCGGCTGGGCGCGCCGCCCGAGGAGTCGGCGGCCGTGCGGCTGTGGGCGCAGCTGTTCGGCAATCCGGCGCTGGGCTGGTCGGACCTGACGCTGCTGCGCGCGTGGACCCGGTTGCCGGTGCTGGTTAAGGGGGTTTGCCACCCTGATGACGCCCGGGCCGCCTTGGACCACGGCGTCGACGGGCTGGTGGTGTCTAACCACGGAGGCCGGCAGGTCGACGGCGCGCGGGCCGCGCTGGACTGCCTGCCTGAGGTGGTGGCCGCGGTCGACGGGCGGGCCCCAGTGCTGTGCGACTCCGGGATCCGATGCGGCGCCGACGTGCTGATCGCGCTCGCGCTGGGCGCGCACGCGGTCCTGCTCGGGCGGCCGTGGATCTACGGGCTGGCGCTCGCCGGGCAGCGGGGAGTGGCGCACGTGCTGCGCGTGGTGCTCGCCGATCTCGACCTCACGCTGGCGCTGGCCGGCTACGCCAGCCCATCCCAATTGGGTGCACACAGCGTTGTCCGGGATGTAGTCGGTTAGTCTGCATGGGTGAACGGGGCACGCGAGCCGCTGCGTTGGCTCACTGAGGGGGAGATGCGCGCCTGGCGTGCCTACGCGGTCGGTAAGGCGCTGCTCGACGCTCAGCTCAACCGCGACCTGCAGGAGGAGCACCAGCTGGCGCTGGCCGACTATGAGCTGCTGGTACGGCTGTCTGAGGCGCCTTCCGGGCAAGCCCGGATGAGCACGCTGGCCGAGCTGGTCGCCTCCTCCAAGAGCCGGATCTCCCACCAGATCGGCCGGATGGAGAACGCCGGGTTGGTGCAGCGCCAGGAGTGCCCGAGTGACCGGCGGGGAGTGCTCGCTGTGCTTACCTCGTACGGCCAGGAGGTACTCGGCAGGGCGGCTCCCACGCATGTTCGCGGGGTCCGTGACTACTTCATCGATCTCCTGTCTGATCAGGAGCGACTCGTGCTGACCGAGATATTCGAGCGGGTGACGCGCCAGCTGCGTCCGGGTGGCGACTGAATCTTGCTGTTCCTACTTCAGCCACGTGGCGGCCGGCTGAGCACCCTCCCGGCTGGCTTGCGCCGAATGGCGTAGTAGGTTCCCCCAACCGAGCCCGGCCCTCATTGCGGACGGGCCCCCGGCGGCGAGGGGTGGAGCTGATGGCAGATTTGGTAGCAGGGATAGCAGGGTTCGGGGCCAATGGGGCTCCCGTGCTGGGCCCGGAGCGGGCGCCATCTGGAGAGCGCTTCGCGCCTGCGCCGCCCCGGCTACGGGTGCCTGGTGAGATGCCGGAGCTCGAACCCGGCACCGCGATGCAGAAGATCGTGTTGCCGGGGTTGGTCGAGCTGACGCTGGGCAACGTGGTGGTGCCGGGGCGCTTCGACCCCCACCGGATCGCCGGTTTCGTGACGCGCCTGGAGGACGTTCCGGCGATCTCGTCGGCCGAGCTGGTCCGGCGCTACGGGTTGGACCAGGTGGCCGGCTGGCCGGCCAGCGACGAGCTGTACGTACTGCGTTTCTACGCGCACAGCCCGCAGCTCTACATCGCCCCGTTCGAGCGCAGCGTCTACCAGGTGGACCTGATCGAGCTTCCGGCTGGCAGCGAGCTGTGGCGGATCGATTCCCAGGGTGCCGAGCAGCGGGTCGGTGCCTACCTGAACCGGCAGGTCGGCTGGGTCAACACCGAGCCTGCCACGCTGGGTCCGGCAAGCTGGAACCGGCCACCGGTACCGTTGCGGTCCACGGTGCGCCGCGGTCTTATTGCGCAGTACCACGGCAGGGACTTCGACGCCGACTTCGGCCCGCGCCCCGGTGAGGTGACCCTGCACCCGCTACCCGGTACGCAAGCGCCCGAGGACTTCATCGAGCAGGCCGGCGCCCATGCACTCACCGTGATGATCAGCGAGCTCGAGTCGTTGGACCTGGTACGCTGGCGCGGCGGGTGGCACGGCCTACCGGTCGAGCTGGTGGACTCCGAGCCGGAGCAGGCCGTGATCCACTATATCGGGCAGAACGGTCTGCGGGCAGCTGGCCTCGGCCTCGCGGAGGTCGACTACCGGGTCTGGCGCGGGTGCGTCCCCCGTGGCGAGCTGTCCGACCTGGCCGAGGAGCGTGCGACGCTACTCACCGACACGCGCTAGCGTGCAACCGGAAGCGTGGCAGAGCGGTCTAATGCACTCGCCTTGAAAGCGAGCGTGCCGCAAGGCACCGGGGGTTCGAATCCCTCCGCTTCCGCAGCTCTGACCAGCCACGATGGTGACCTGCAGGTCCGCGTGGCTGTTCGCTTCATCCCTCGATGTAGCAGTC
>JBOHFG010000328.1:0-2013 GCA_050699575.1 Pseudonocardiaceae bacterium | reverse complement strand
GGCCTGCCCAACCAGCTCAACTACGCCGCTGAGGCGTTCTCCTGGGGTGGTGCGCCGGAGGCGGCGCACGCGGAACGATTCGCCCTGGAATCGCTGGACGCTTACTCCGCGACCTTCCCGGGTGGTTCGTTCCGGAATGAAGCGGGCGCCCGCTGTGCTCTCGCGGTGGCCCGCGGCGAGGTCGAGGGCGCGGTGGACGCACTCGGCCCGGTGCTGGCGCTTCCCGCAGCTTACCGCGATCACACCGTCGTGACCGCGGTGGAGCGGGTGCGCACCGCGCTCAGCACCACGAAGGACCCCGGCCGTCACGTCATCGACCTAGCCGGTGCCATCGAAGCCTTCACCACCGAACGCCTGACATTACCGAAATAACCACTCGTGACCGGGTCGCCGGCTTCCGTACCGCCTCGGCGGCGGTCGCGTCAGTGGTTCAGTCTCGGCGACTCACTAGCGTCACGGCATGACAAGAACCTACCCAGTCCCGGGGGTGAGGTGATGTATCGGTGCGTTGACGCGGGCGTCGCATCGAGATGTTGACCTGCGAAAAGAGCCTCACGACGAGGCTCCGGATTAGCGGCATTGCACCAGGATCTGACAGCGCGGCATAACGAGAGCTTGATCGCGAGGAAGGAAAGGCCAAGGCGATGGCCACTGTCCAACCGTTCGGGCTGGAAGGAGAGGATGAACGTGCAACCGCTGATCGCCAGCCCGTTCCAGGGCAGCTACGTGGTCTTGAGGCCGGGCCTGCCCGGCGCTCTGAAGATCTCCAACGCCCAGTACCAAGAGCTCAAGCACGACCGCGACTGCCCGTCCTGGCTCGTCGGGGCTGCCGCGAAGGCATGGAACGTCGATCTGAACGGCAAGCCGCTGGCCGACCACGTGCTGGTCCGGGCGGAGACTGCCTACGGGTTCGGACATGCGACGTACGAGCTGAACCTGGGTTGTAACTACGACTGCGAGCATTGCTATCTCGGGTTGAAACGGTTCGCGGGCATGGAATGGGACGACCGGCAGCGGGTCCTGGAGGTCATGAGGGACGCCGGAGTGGTATCCCTCCAGCTCACCGGAGGCGAGCCGATGATCGACCGGCTCTTCCCGGACGTCTACGAGTCCGCCCACGAACTTGGGATGGCTATCGACATCCTGACCAACGGTTCGCGCCTGGCCAACCGCAGAATCCTCGACCTGCTCACTGCTCGTCCAGCGAACCTCGTCACCGTGAGCGTCTACGGCGCGTCGGCCGAGAGCTACGACGGTCTCACCCGCCGCCCGGGGTCGTACAAGACCTTCATGAAGGGGTTGTGGGCCGCGTACGAAGCCGGTGTCCGGCTCGCGCTGGCCCTGATCATCGTGGAGCGCAACGCGCACGAGGCCGACGACATGAAGGCGCTCGCCGCCCGGTTCGGTGTACCGACCAAGACCTACTCGCACATCACGCCCACGATTTACGGCGGCGCCGAGACTCTCCCGTCGCAGTCTCCCGAGTACCTCGTCCCGACGACGGCCCGCAAGCCCTTCCGAGGCTGCGACGCCGGACGGACCGCCTTCCATGTCAACCCGCACGGCATGGCGAGTATCTGCAAGGTCGGCCGTGAACCGAACGTGCCCCTGCTCAAGGAAGGAGTGGAAGGACTGACCAGATTGGCCGACATCGCTGACGGGCTTCTGCGCCGTCAAGGCTGCTGCACCGGCTGTGGCCTGCACAGCAGCTGTGGCACCTGCATGCCGCTGGTCACTCTGTACCGACAGGCAAAATCACCGCTGGCCAACTACTGCCAGCACAAGGAGAGGAGCTGGACCCATGGCACCCGTACCGGTCGAACTGGAGATCAGGCCGCCCGCCGAAGAGGATGAGGTCGTGCTCATCCCGGACTTCGACCAGTTCGCCGAGGCACAGACCGGCTTGGCCTGCGGCGATGACGTCCCCTACAGGTAGACCGCCACTGTGTGCCGCAGGCCGCCGAAAGTGGCCTGCGGCACCGTCAGGGTCGATAGCCTGCCCGCGTGACGACA
>JBOHFG010000327.1:0-1666 GCA_050699575.1 Pseudonocardiaceae bacterium | reverse complement strand
TGTGTGTACGGCCGTCGTTGACGCTGGCCCAGGAGACAGCCCCGTGGCTCGAACCGTCGATGAAGACGAGCTGATCGAGCACTGGACCTTGATTGGTGAGGAGCTGACCCAGCTGGCGGGCAAGCGCGGGCCGACCAGGCTGGCGTTTGCGCTATCGCTCAAATTCCACCAGCTGCATGGCCGGTTCCCGCGAGGCCGCGCGGAGCTACCCGAGGATGCGGTGGAGTTCCTCGCCAAGGCGGTGGGGGGTGCCCGCTGTCGAGCTGGGCGCCTACGAGTGGGACGGGCGCACCAGCAAGTACCACCGCACGCAGATCCGCCGGTTCACTGGCTTCCGGGAGTGCGGAGTCGCCGACGCGGAGAAGGCGACCGGCTGGCTGGTCGAGCGGGTGTGCGAGGTTGAGCGCCGCCCGGAACGGGTCCGGGTGTCGCTGCTGGCCTACCTGCGAGAAGAGCGGATTGAGCCGCCGTCCGCGGTCCGGCTGTCGCGGATGATCGCCTCGGCGCTGGAGCAGGCCGAGCGGAGATTGATGCGCCGGGTCTGTTCGCTGGTTCCTCCCGCCGCGGTCGTAGGGATGCTGACGTTGATCGCCCGACGGGCCAGCGATGGTGATGAGGGCGGTGATGAGGAACAGCCAGAAGCCGGTGAGGTCGCGCCGCTGGAGGGTATGGATGCGTTCACCGCGATCCGGGAAGAGCCGGGCAACGTCAGTGTCAAGACCATCGCGGCTGAAGTGATCAAGCTTGAGGTGATCGACACTGTTGGGCTGCCCGTGGAGCTGTTCGACGAGATCGCCCCGGGTGTGCTGCTGGCGTGGCGTTCGCGGGTCGCGGCGGAGGCACCCAGTCATCTGCGTGAGCACCCGCACGAGATCAAAGTGACGTTGCTGGCCGCTTACCTGCACTGCCGCCGCCGCGAGATCGTCGACGCCCTGGTGGACCTGCTGATCACCACGGTGCATCGGATTAACGCCCGAGCCGAGGCCGTGGTGACCGGCGAGTTCGTCGCCGAGCTCAAACGGGTGTCGGGCAAGGAGAACATCCTGTTCAAGATGACCGGGGCGGCGTTGGATGCCCCGAAGGGGCCGGTCGAGGAGGTGATCTACCCGGCGGTGCCTGGCGGGGTGGACACGCTGGTGGCGCTGTGGCGGGAGTACAACAGCAAGGGCAGCACCTACCGACAGCATCGCCAGCGGGTGTTTAAGGCCTCCTACACCAACCACTACCGCGCCGGGTTGATCCAGATCCTCGACGCGCTGGAGTTCGGATCGACCAACACCGTCCACGCGCCGATGATGGCGGCTCTGGCGTTGATCAAGCGGTACCGGGTGCAGCACACCCACCGCACCAAGTACTACGCCTTCGCCGAGGACGTCCCGGTCTCACACATCGTGCCCGCTGAGCTGGCCGAGCTGATGTATCGCACCGACAAAGGCGGCGTCGGCGGAGGCACTGTTGCGTTGGCGGATCACGGGCTCGGGCAAGGTGGGGTGATGGGTCGTCGTCCCTGTTCGGGTGCCAGCATCGAGGTCTGGTTTCGTTGGGTTTCGCTTCCCCCGTGAGGTCATCGTGTTGGCGGTGCGGTGGTACCTGCGTTACGGGCTGTCCTACCGTGACGTGGAAGAACTGCTCGCTGAGCGGGGCATCGAGGTGGATCACGTCACGG
>JBOHFG010000326.1:0-8464 GCA_050699575.1 Pseudonocardiaceae bacterium | reverse complement strand
CTGGGCAAACGACAACACCAACTCCCCACCCCGACCCACCGCCCGCAACGGAGGAACCGCCAACCCCTGCCCCTGCTCTATCCGTCGGGTCTGCTCGATCAGTCGGGCCATTCCCGCCACGGTGGAGACTTCACCAAAGACCGCGACTAATGTCACCTCAGCGAGGAATGCGTCGCGGACCTCAGCGATGAGGCGGGTGGCCAGTAGTGAGTCGCCGCCGAGGAGGAAGAAGTCCTCATCAAGCCCGACGGACTCCACGCCGAGCAGCCGGGACCACAGCGCCGTGAGCGCGGTCTGCAGCGGTGAGGCGGCCGTGTGGACGGGGGCGGGCTTGGTCGCGGGCTGGTCCAACCCCAGGGTGCTCGCTAGGGTCAGGCGTTGGATTTTGCCGGTCGGCCCGGTGGGGAGCTCATCAAGGAGCACCACCCGTCGCGGCACCTTGTAGGGACTCAGCCGTGCGGCTGCAGCGGTGCGGATGGCCTGCTCGTCCACACTCGCGGCGGGGTCGCAGACGACCGCTGCCGCGACGTCCTGGCCGAGGGTGGGATGGGGGATGGCGAACACCGCGGCCTGGCGGATCTGGGGGTGGGCCAGCAGCGCGGCCTCCACCTCCCCCGGCGCGACCTTCTCCCCACCCCGGTTGATCAGCTCCTTCAACCGGCCGGTCAGGGTCAGGAAGCCCTCGCCGTCGAGGATGCCCTGGTCACCCGTGCGCAGCCAACCGTCGATGAAGGCTGCCGCGTTGGCGTGCGGGTTGGCGAGGTAGCCGGCCATCACCCCTGGCCCGCGGATGACCACCTCGCCAGGTTCCCCCACCTCGCAACGCGCTCCGGTCTCGTCGAGGATCCTGACCTGGCAGCCGGTGGGCACCCCCACCGTGCCGTGCTTGCGGCGCGCCGGTGGCGGGAGGTTGCTGGCGATCTCGTGAGCCGCCTCGGTCATGCCGTAGGCCTCCAGCACGGGAACACCCAACGTCGCCTCGAGCTCGGCCGCCAGCGCCACTGGCAGCGACGCGGACGCCGAGCGCACCAGCCGCAGCCGCCCAGGCCGCACCGACGCCCCTCCCGCGCAGGCTGCCACGGCATGGTGCATGGTGGGCACGGCCGTGTACCAGGTGGGCTCCTCTTCCTCCAGCCAGGACAGAAATGCCTGGGGGTCGAAGGGCGCGGCGCAGGACACGCCAGCGCCCACCGTCAGCGACGCGAGCACGCCGGCGACCAGCCCGTGGATGTGGAACAGCGGCATCACGTTCAGGCAACAATCCGCCCGGACCAGACCCAGGGCCTGCGCGATCGACTGAGCCGAGGCAACCAGGTTTCGGTGGGTTAGCGGTACCAGCTTGGGCCGCGAGGTCGTCCCGGAGGTCGCCAGCAGCAACGCCACCTCAGGAGCGGTCACCGCGCGCGGCCTGGGGTCCCCGACCCGGACCCGCGCCAGCGTGACCGTTCCGGCGGGCCCCTCTGCCGGCGTGCGCAGTGCGAGCAGGGTGAGCCCCCGCTGGGTCGCGAGTTGCCGTAGCGGCGTGTCGAGATCCTCAGCGACCAGCACGGCCGCCGGGTCCAGCGCATCAAGCGCGGTGGCCACCTCAGCTTCGGTGAGGCCAGGAGCTAGCGGCGCGTACGCGCAGACACCGCTGACCACCAGACACGCGACTACCGCCTCAAGTCCGTCGGGGACCTGACCCACCACGCGGTCGCCGGGGCGCAGATCCCAGCCGCAAAGCACCGTGCCGACAGCGTCGAGCTGCGCGGCCAGCGCCGCATAACTCAGAGGCCCTCGGCCCGGCGCACGCAACGCGATCCCGGCCGGGTCGGAGCCTGCCACAGCCGCCACCATCGCCGGGATCGTTTGGGCTCGATCGGTTACGACAGATCACCCCCAGAACGGCAGAAACACCGGTGGCCGGTCAGCAGGTGGCGCAGCGGCGCGCCAACGACTGAAGCAGCAGTTTTGTCTTGACCCTCAAGCAAATGTAACCTCACCCAGGAGTTGAGGGGAAGGCTGAGCGGGCAGGCAGCGGGCGCTACACGGGGTCGGAAAGCGGGCCAAACCGGAGGCGGGGACGGCGTTGGCGACGCGGACCTTGATCTGGCGGGCGCAGACACCGTCCTGAGGGCGTGACGCGCCGCCAACACTGGACCGCACGGGAGTCCGGTGTTCAGGTGCTCCCGCTGTTCGGGGTCAAGTTCACCGTCGCAGATGGCAGCGACCAGCGCGTGGACGTGATCGTAGATGGGGGGTGATCATGAGCGGGGCCTCTCTGCCATGAGAACCGATCACCCGAATGTGTGTCATCATCCGAGATTCGTCTGGACCAGTCGGCTGGTCCAGACCTACCACCCGCCAGCCACCAGAGATCATCGAACCGCTACCCAACCCCATTCCCCACGGCCACCCCCCTACCCCCTCATGACTCTCCCCGACGACGACTGGGAAAACACCCATCTGGGACCGACCCACCACCCTCACCCGACCCCGAACCGCGCCCACCGCCAGACCCTTACCCGCGCGATGACCCCCCGTTCTGACCCACCTACGGGGCGGAGTATGGAAGGCTGGCTCGGGTGTGTTATGCGACACCCTGGGTGAGGGCTGTGCGATGGACGCGGACCTGCGAATGGCGGCGGCCACGACCCCCGAAGGATTAACGCGGCGCAGCCCCTAGCTCGCTGACGATCTTCTCGGTCCAGTCCTCCCCCTGTCGATGGCCGCTCGCCGTCACGATGACTGGTTTGAACAACCAGTCCCGCTCGCGGGACCCTGATGGCGCCCCAGGCTCGCGCACTCAGAGCTTCGCGTCGTGGCCGATCGGCTCCGGGTTCACCGCTTCTCAGGCGCTCACGTCCCGGACCTTGAACTCGGCCATTCGGCGCACGGTAGCCTACGGCCCCGACATCGTCGGCACGCCCGCTGGTTCGGCGCCCGACGTTGCCGCTCCCGCTGCAGTAGTGACAGGGCCACGATGAAGTGGACGAAAGGGATGTCACGTGGTCGACTCGAAGGCTCTGCTGGTGGACTTACAGAGACAGGTCCGGTTGCTGGAGGCCGATCTGGCTGAGCAGCTCGATGCGGTGCCCGGGCTGGTCGATGTGCTTCGCGACGAGCACGCCGCGGAGCACAAGGCCCGCCGCACCGCGGCCGAGTGGTCGGCCTGGCGGGGCACGCAGCTCACCCAGATCGCGGTCGCGTGGGTGCTCGGCACGGTCTTCCTGCGATGGACCGAGGACAACGGGCTCATTGACCCGGTGCTGTCCGGGCCGGGGGACCGGCTGGCCACCGCTGAAGAGCTGCAGATGGAGCACTACCGCCGCCACCCGGAGCACAACGATGGCGACTGGCTGGCCGAGCAGTTCGACGTACTGCGCGCCACCGACGCCGGCCGGCTGCTGTTCGACGGCGAGCACAACCCGATGTACTGGGTGCCGATCTCGCACGACGCGGCGAAGGCACTGATCGGGTTCTGGCGCGACCGGCGCCCGGACGGGACATTGCAGCACGACTTCACCGATCCCGACTGGGACACCCGCTTCCTGGGCGATCTTTACCAGGACCTGTCCGAGGACGCGAAGAAGCGCTATGCCCTGCTGCAGACCCCGCGCTTTGTGGAGAGCTTCATCCTCGACCGGACGCTGACCCCGGCCATCGGCGAGTTCGGGCTCGACGGCCTGCGGCTCATCGACCCCGCCTGCGGCAGCGGGCACTTCCTGCTCGGCGCGTTCAGCCGGCTGGTCGAGGCGTGGCGAGAACAGGCGCCGACGCTGGACGGCTACGAGGTCGCCCGCCGGGCGCTGGACTCCGTGCACGGCATCGACACCAATCCGTTCGCGGTAGCGATCGCCCGGTTCCGGCTGCTGGTGGCGGCGCTGAAGGCGGCTGGCGTGGCGACACTGGCGCAGGCGGCCCGGCAGCGGTGGCGCCTGATCATCGGATGCACGGACTCGCTGCGGACACCGGAGCGCCAGGAGTCGATCGCGGCCGTTGATGAGGCGATCGGCTACCGGGCCCGGTGGGAGGACATCGACGGCTTCCGGCCCGAGCGGCTGCTTGCCTCGGGTTCATACCACGTCGTGGTCGCGAACCCGCCCTACATCACCGTGAAGGATCCGGAGCAGAACGAGTACTACCGCAAACGATGGTCGGCGTGCCACCGGCAGTTCCAGCTCACGGTCCCGTTCGCGCAACGGATCTTTGACCTGGCCCGCCGACCGGCTGATGACGGTCTTGGCGCCGGGTACACCGGCCAGATCACCTCCAACGCATTCATGAAACGGGAGTCGGGCACGAAGCTGATCGACGATTTTTTCCCGACAGTCGAGCTGAACTATGTGGTCGACACCTCCGGCGCCCACATCCCGGGTCACGGCACGCCGACGGTGATTCTCATCGGCCGCCGGGCCGCGCCGAGCCGCAGGGATGTGGTGCGAGCGGTGCTTGGTGTGCGCGGGGAGCCCGTGCAACCCGACGACCCAGAGAAGGGTTTGGTGTGGACGGCAATCGTCGAACAGGTCGAACACGCTGGTTCCGAGTCGGGTTGGGTCAGCGTGGTTGACCTTCCGCGATCGCGGCTCGCGAGCCACCCATGGTCGCTCTCCGGCGGCGGTGCGGGTGACGTGGTTGAGGTGCTTGAGAGGGGATCGCCCGAGCGGCTGGCTGGCCGGATGGAACTGGCTGGTCGCACAACGCACACCGGACTTGATGAGGCGTTTTACCGGCCCCGAAGAAATGCTGGCTGCGCTGGATCCACCATCGAGCGCGTGCCTGTAGTTCTCGGCGAGGAGGTCCGCGATTTCGCAATCGACGCCGGAACAGAGACGATCTTCCCCTATGGCGAGTTCGGCGAGCCGCGGTCGGCGTCCGCTGTATTGGCTCGTGAACTGTGGAGCTTGCGAATATCTTTGATCGAGCGGGTCGATTTCGGCCAGCGCCCCCATGAGCGCGGGCTGCGATGGTTCGACCACAGCATGTTCTTCCCAGCGCGCTACCGCGTGCCGCTGTCGATCGCGTTCGCGTTTGTTGCGACGCACAACCACTTCGTGCTGGACCGGGGCGGGAAGGTGTTCAACCGGACCGCGCCGGTGATCAAGCTGCCTGCGGGGGCGAGCGAGGACGACCACCTCGCGCTGCTCGGGGTGCTGAACTCATCGACGGCGTGCTTCTGGTTGAAGCAGGTGTGCCAGGACAAGGGCAACCGTGGCGGAGAGCGTTCAACGGGCCGATACGCGTGGGAGAACTACTTCGAGTTTACCGGGACGAAGCTGGAGCAGTTCCTACTCCCGGTCGAACTGCCACTGCCCGCTGGCCGCCGCCTCGACTCGCTCGCCCAGTCACTCTCTTCCACCACCCCCGAGGCGATCACCACTACTACCGTCCCGACCCGCGACCGCCTCGCCACAGCCCGCACCGAATGGCGACACCTCCGCGCCCAGATGATCTCGGAGCAGGAGGAGCTGGACTGGGACGTCTACCGCCGCTACGGCCTGTTCTCGGACACCGACGCCAGCGACGTCCTCGGTGATGGTTCCGCGGAACCACTGAACCTCGGCGAGCGGGCATTCGAGATCGTCCTCGCCCGCCAGGTTGCCGCGGGGCAGGCCGAGGCCCAGTGGTTTGCCCGGCACGGTTCCACCCCGATCACCGAGCTGCCCGAGCACTGGTCCGAGCCTTACCGCAAGACCGTCGAGGCCAGAATCGCGCTGATCGAGAAGCGCCGCGACCTTGCGCTCATCGAGCGCCCGGAGTGCAAGCGACGCTGGGCGACCGAGCCGTGGGAGAAGCAGCAGGAGCGGGCCCTGCGGAACTGGCTGCTTGACCGGCTTGAAGCCCGTCACCTCTGGTTCGCCGTCGACGACAATGGCGACGATCAGCCCGCCCCCCACACCGTGCGCGCTCTCGCCGATCGGGTCCGCGGCGACGGCGACTTCACGAACGTCGCCGCACTGTGGGCCGGCGACGCGCTGGGTCGCCCCGACGTGGATCTCGCCGAGGTCGTTGGCGCGCTGGTCGACGCCGAGCATGTGCCGTTCCTCGCCGCTTACCGCTACAAGCCGGCGGGGCTGGCCAAGCGCGCGGAGTGGGAGCGCACTTGGGCGTTGCAGCGCCGGGAGGACGCGATCGCCGCGCGGCTGGGCCACGACGATGTCACCCACCCCGAGGTGCGGCGCACGATCAAAGCGGAGATCGGCGAAGTGCCGGTGCCACCGAAGTACGGACCGCCGGACTTCGCGCGCAGCAGCTACTGGAGCCAGCGCGGCAAGCTCGACGTCCCAAAAGAGCGGTTCATTTCCTACCCCGGGGCCAGCCGGGACGGGGACGGCAGCCTGCTGCTCGGCTGGGCGGGGTGGGACCACCGTCAGCAGGCGCAGGCGCTTGCCGTCCTGATCACCCAGCGGCGTGGCGACGACGGCTGGCCGGCCGGGCGGGTCACGCCGCTGCTGGCCGGGCTGGCCGAGGTGCTGCCGTGGGTGCGCCAGTGGCACGGCGGGATCGACCCGCGCTATGGTGCGTCGCCCGCCGACATCTACTCCGGCTTCCTCGACGCCCAGCTCGGCGAGCTGCACCTCACTGCGGAACAGCTGAGCGGCTGGCGCGCGAGCGGGCGGGTCGACGTCGCCCCACTGCCACGATCGGTGGCCAGGGATAGCGCGGCGAAGCCGGCCCGTGAACGTCGTGCAACGTCAGCCCCGGACCCTGGCCAGCTCGACGCCGTGCTGACCGCCGCCGCGGCAGGCCCGCTGTCGAACGAGCAGATCCGGGACGTCACTGGTCTCGACGCCGCCGGGGCTCGGGCTCTCGCGCAGCACCTGGTTACCGAGGGCCGGCTCGTCACGACCGGGCAGCGCCGCGGGATGCGGTACCTCCTGGTTCCCTGATCTGGCCGACAATCGATGTGGAGTGAGACCCGGCGAGGTTCCGATGGGCGCCGTCGATGGGCTCGTCCGGCCACCGGAGCGGGCTCGGCTACCGTGGCGCCACTGTGAAGATCGATGCGATGCTGAAACTGCTGGCCAAGGATGGTTGGGAGCTGAAACGGACCCGAGGGTCGCACCGTCAGTTCGTCCATCCCACCAAGCCAGGCAAGGTCACTGTGGCCGGGAAGCCAGGTGACACCGTCAAGCCCAAGACAGAAGCGAGCATCTTGCGGCAAGCTGGCCTGAAGAAGAGCGGCGTGGCTGCCGATACGCCGGAGGAGGAAGCATTATGAGCACTGGTTACCTGGTCGTGCTGGAAGGCGACGACGCCTCGGGCTACTCCACATATTCACTGGATCTTCCCGGCGTGATCGCTGCGGCTGCGACTGCCGACGAGTGCCTAGCTCTCATGCGAGAGGCGATGGCTTTCCACATCGAAGGTCTTATCGAAGATGGCGACCCGGTGCCGCAGCCGACGAGCGCCGCTGCGGTGATCTTGCTCGACCCTGCCGCGGCATAGTCAGGGAACAAAGACCACGTCGTCCTCGTCCCGGGCGGCGACCCGTGCGCTGACCTCGCCGTGCGCGAATGCGTTGAGTACCTCCCGGCTGAGCAGGCCAGTCGCGGACCGTTTCGCGGCTGGGTGATGTGCCGCCCCCGCAGCGATGGGCACTACTGTCCGTGGGACGCGGATATGAGGAGGAAGGCAGCGGTGACGACTGTGCAGGCTGGGCAGCCGCTGCTGCGTGAGCTGATCACCATCCCGGAGCGCATCCACCAGGGCGATTTTGTGCTGCGCCTGACCGAGGGTGTGCGGGACATCCAGGCCACCCTGGACTCCTACGTCATCACGCCGCAGCTGCGGGTCGCCTTCGGCGAGGCGCTCGGGCTGATCGGTTCTGCCCTGAGTGAGGGCCGGTCCAAGGCCAGCTACCTGCACGGCTCGTTCGGCTCCGGCAAGAGCCACTTCATGGCGGTGCTGCACGCCCTGCTGAACGGCGATATCGCCGCCCGCTCACGGCCTGAGCTGGCCAACGCGATTGCCTGTTACGGCTGGCTCGACAGCAGCCATTTCATGCTGGTGCCCTACCACCTGATTGGGGCGGAGAGCCTTGAGGCCGCGATCCTGGGTGGGTACGTCGACCACGTCCGCCGCGCACACCCGGGCTCCCCGCTGCCAGCCGTGTACCGCGCACAGGGGCTGCTCGACGATGCCCGCGCGATCCGCGACGGGATGGGCACCGCCGAGTTCCTGGCGAAGCTTCCGGCGTCTGCGGACGACGGCTGGGGCGATGTCAACGCGTCGTGGACCCAGGCGGAGCTCGACGCCGCGTTTGCGGCACCCCCCGACTCGGAACTTGCCCAGCGGCTGATCAGCGACGTCGTGCCGGTGTTCCTGCCGAGCTATGTCGACTCGGTAGCCGGCGCAGCCAACGCGTTCGTGCCGCTCGACGCCGGGCTCGCGGCGATCAGCGCGCACGCCAAGGGTCTCGGCCACGACGGCGTGATCCTGTTCCTCGACGAGCTCGTGCTCTGGCTCGCTGGGAAGATCGCCG
>JBOHFG010000325.1:0-1082 GCA_050699575.1 Pseudonocardiaceae bacterium | reverse complement strand
GGCCAGTGGCCTGCCCTCCACCACGCGCAGCACCCCCGAACCCACAACTGACCAGCCCAGATGCAACATCGCACCGTTTCCTCAGGTCACACTACTTGACCGTCGGCTCGGACGGATCATGAAACCCTACCCACGGAAACGGCAGTAGCGCCGGTTGTTCTGTTGAGGTCATGACAGGCGATATCGTTGTTTCGGGTTAGTGCTCAAACAACCTGTCCCCACCTTGGCGGGCGTCGCGAGTAATTGCGGGGTTCGAAGCCCGAGGGAAAGGCCCAAGAACTGCTGTTCCATCCAGGAGTCACAGGCTGGGGAAGACCGAGCGGGTGAACGAAAGTGAATTCTTGTTGATGCCTCGTTACGATCCAGGCTCGTGGGTGGAATGCGTCAAGGGCCGTACAGAGCTGGCCGATGGAAAGCGGCGAGTGCCGGTCAGCGATCCGGTGCTGGTTGGGAGAGCACCACTGCTCCGGGGTATAGAGGACACCCAAACCGGTCGTATCTTGCGTGTGCGGAACGTGGTAACTCCGTTGGAGTCCGGAAGTGGATATGTCCGGTAAGCCGACCGTAAGGAAAGCCCAAACCTCCAGCGGGACTGGGAAGGCCCGAGAAGCGAATGCCGACAGCCGAAAGGCAACGGGAAACCGGGCGAGGCAACGCGGCACCTCCGCCGCGCGCCCGCATAACCGGTCGGACACAGGCGCAATGCCTGACCTGAAAGGGTGCCCACGCGGGCCTGGTGAGTCTGTGAAGCGGACGATGACGAAGACCCCTGTACTGACGGGCAAGTTAGACGTCCCTGGAATCCCGGGGACGAACGGACCTGAAGGCGACCTCGTCGACTGGCAGTCGATTGACTGGAAAACGGTCGAGGAGGACGTACGGCGTCTGCGGCAACGAATCTTCACGGCGTCACGAGCAGGGGACCTGAAACGGGTCCGCAATTTGCAGAAGTTGATGCTCCGCTCTCGCTCGAACGCCCTGGTGGCGGTCAGGCGCGTGGCGGAGGTCAACGCGGGGCGCAAGACCCCGGGAGTAGATGGGAAAACAGCACTCCTGGCCGGGTCGAAAACAGATCTGGCCTG
>JBOHFG010000324.1:0-1691 GCA_050699575.1 Pseudonocardiaceae bacterium | reverse complement strand
ATTAACGGTTTGCGCAGGTGTCCTGGTAGTTGACGCCGGGGGCGTATTGGTCCCAGGTTGGGTTGTCGAGCGCTCCGCCGGCGCGCAGGCAGGCTTCTCGCACCGCATCGCCGCGGAACCCCTCAAGGTGAGGCAGATCCCACAACCGGACGGTCTGGTCGTCACTGGCGCTGGCCAGGGTGTGCCCATCGGGGGTGAACGCCACGTTGTTCACCTCGTTGGTGTGCCCGGTCAGGGGTGCGCCGAGTTGGCGGGGGTGGTCCCGGTTGCTGAGGTCCCACAGCCGCACGGTCTGGTCGGCGCTGGTGGCCGGGGTGTGCCCGTCGGGGGCGTATGCCACCCCGTACACCGTGTTGGTGTGCCCGGTGAGGGGTGTGCCGAGCGGGTGGGGGTGGTCGTGGTCGGTGAGGTCCCACAGCCGCACGGTCTGGTCGGCGCTGGTGGTGGCCAGGGTATGCCCATCGGGGGCGAACGCCACCCCGTGCACCGCGCTGGTGTGGCCAATGAGGGGCGTGCCCAGGGGGTGGGGGTGGTCGTGGTCGGTGAGGTCCCACAACCGGACGGTCTGGTCGTCGCTGGCGCTGGCCAGAGTATGTCCGTTGGGGGCGAACGCCACCCCCCACACCGCGCTGGTATGACCGGTGAGGGGTGTGTTGAGCGGGTGGGGGTGGTTCCGGTCGGTGAGGTCCCACAGCCGCACGGTGTGGTCGTTGCTGGTGGTGGCCAGGGTATGCCCATCGGGGGCGAACGCCACCCCGTACACCGTGCTGGTGTGTCCGGTGAGGGGGGTGCCGAGGGGGTGGGGGTGGTCGTGGTCGGTGAGGTCCCACAACCGGACGGTGTGGTCGGCGCTGGTGGTGGCCAGGGTGTGTCCGTCGGGGGCGAACGCCACCCCGTACACCGCGCTGGTGTGGCCGCTTAAGGGTGTGCCCAGGGGGTGGGGGTGGTTCCGGTCGGTGAGGTCCCACAGCCGCACGGTCTGGTCGGCGCTGGCGCTGGCCAGGGTGTGTCCGTCGGGGGCGAACGCCACCCCGTACACCGTGTTGGTGTGGCCGGTGAGGGGCGCACCCAGGGGGTGGGGGTGGTCTCGGTCGGTGAGGTCCCACAGCCGGATGGTTTGGTCGGTGCTGGTGGTGGCCAGGGTGTGTCCGTCGGGGGCGAACGCCACCCCATTCACCGCGTTGGTGTGGCCGGTGAGGGGTGTGCCCAGGGGGTGGGGGTGGTTCCGGTTGGTGAGGTCCCACAACCGGACGGTGTGGTCGTTGCTGGTGGTGGCCAGGGTGTGTCCGTCGGGGGTGAATGCCACCCCGTACACCGTGCTGGTGTGTCCGGTGAGGGGTGTGCCCAGGGGGTGGGGGTGGTCTCGGTCGGTGAGGTCCCACAGCCGCACGGTGTGGTCGTTGCTGGTGGTGGCCAGGGTGTGTCCGTCGGGGGTGAATGCCACCCCGTTCACTGGGCCGGCGTGGCCACTTAGAGTCTTGAAGTGAGGGGTGGATTCGAGGGTTTGTAGCAGGCTGTCGTGGGTTTGCGGGCTGTCATCGAACTGCTCAGCGGCGACACCGAATTGCAGAGCGCCCCGGGGATCCTGGTCGCGGATCCGCTCAGCCTGAGCCACCATGCCTCGCGCGATAGCACGGTGTTGGGCCCCGCTGGCTTGGTGCTGCTGCCACACCGCCACGCCAGCGGCAATC
>JBOHFG010000323.1:0-3730 GCA_050699575.1 Pseudonocardiaceae bacterium | reverse complement strand
CTTGGTGACACGCACCGCGCTTGGGCATGGCACCACTCCGCCACCGTTGCCGCTGACGAGACTGGGCTGCCCGAGCTTGGCCTGCAGGTTCGTTCGTTGGGAATCTTGATACCCCTGTACTCCGGCGATTCTCGTGAGGCGTTGAGTATGACTGTTGAAGCGTGCGACCTGAGCGGTTCCATTGTTGACAGAAGCTCGCCGGCTTACGTTTTAACTACTACCTTGAAAGCGCTCATTCTGGCCCAGCTCGGTTTTGTTGACGAATGCAGGGCGGCTTTGGGTGAGTCTGGAGAATCATTCGCCCGACTTGACCACGCGGGCAGGGCTGACTCTGTCTTCGGCTTCTCGGAACGCCGCTGGCGCTTCTATCGGGCACGGACTCTCGCTGAGCTTGGCGAGTTCGACGAAGCCTGGGAAGCGCAAGACCGCGCGTTGGAGCTGTATCCGACCGATGTGGTGGGTGATCCCACCATAATTCGACTGGATCGCGCTCTTTGTCTGGTTCGAAGGAATGACATCGACGGGGGATGCGAGTTGGCTGCCGACGCCTTGTCAAGCCTGCCGCCCGAACACCATGCTTCGATATTTCTCGAATACGGCAGAAAGATCCTCGCTGTCGTGCCCGAGAAATATTCCAACCGTAGATCGGTCGGTCATTATCGAGCGGCGATAGTCGAGTCCTGTCAAGCCATTGGCGCTATGTGACGCGTCTAGTTTTTCGCTAGATACCGCTCAAGGTCCTCCACCTTCGTGGTGAGACCGTTGGTGACGCCTGCTCTGATATCGGCCTTCAGTACAATACTGACTCGATTGGTCTTCCGCGCCACGGCTTCCACCGCCTCCTTAACGACGGCCATCACTTCGTCCCATTCACCTTCAAGGCTGGTGAACATTGCGTCGGTGTAGTTGGGTAGGCCGCTCGCCCGAACAACTCGCACCGCATCGGCTACCAGTTCTCCGACATCTTCACCAACGCCAAGTGGGGTAATGGAGAATGCGACAATCATGACCGGCTCCTTTCTGTCACAGTGACTCGCCTAACACCATAGAACCCCCAGGCATGCCCGAACTAGGTTAGGGGTGCGGGGGGCGGTGCACCCGACATCCGCGCCACGTCACCAGGTACAGCGAGGTCCACCGACCGGATACTGACAGTGACAAAGGAAAGACGGGGAGTTGGTCGGGGAGGCGTTGGGAATGGCAGGGAGTTCCCCCTGTCGCCTCCCTGACCCTGCCTCCCCGGCCTGACCAGCCCACACAGCTGTCAGGGACCTGCGTCCACACCCTGCCGGCCTCCCGGTAGTAAACGCCGAAATACCAACGATCTTCCCGTTTATGCAGGTCGCGGTGTTGTAGTTGATCTTCACGCACCCACACTGACAGTGTCGATCAATCCTTCTGACCTGCGCAAACGATGTACATCGATGGTTTTTCGCTGGAAGCTACGGGGAGGCCGACAACGAGATCACCAGATCATCGATACCGGACAACCGGCACTGGCGCTTCGCCACGATCACTGGCTCGAACGTGGACTCCCGATCCCGCGGCACCTCGATCTCCACCGGCCCGGCCTCGGTCACCACTGTTTTCGACCGCGTCCCATTCCGCGAGTTCCCGCCATTCCGGCCGGCCGGATCGTGCTTGCTGTAACCGAGATGACCGTCCATCTCGCCCTCCAAGGCGGACTCGAACACCACCTTCGACAGCCGCGCCAGCAAGCCACCCTCCCCGGTCAGTTTCAGGCCCTCAGTCCGCACCCGCTGGGTCAACTGCCGGACCAGCGCCTCGTCCGCGCCGCCCACCGGCTCGACCGACACATCCATCGCCACCACAGTCACGGGTGCCTCTTCCGTCTCAGGAGTTACACCGTTGATCTTACAGTCCCGATTGGCATGGAGGCCGGTACTGCCGGAGAGTCGGTATCCGCAGCGAGCTATCCAGACGCCAAGGGGGTGATCAGCCCAGGCGTCGATGGCATGGGCCTGCCAGTCGAGGGGGCATACGGCCCAGCGGGGAGTGATCGTCAGTTGATCTGGCTCAGGGTTTCCAGTGTGGTGTTCTCCGGTGTCATCTGCACCAGTCACGGGAAGGGAGTCAGGGATCGGAGGCGTGCGGGCGGGTAGTTCCTGCGTGGGGCTGGGGAGGCTCAGGTCATGGGTGGAGTGAGAGGCATGGTGAGGGATTTCCTGGTTGTCGGTGGTGCACATGGCTGGGTGCAACTCCTGCTTCGTCTCATCCGCCCCTCGTCGGCTTGGTGGCACCCAGCACCAGGCGGGGCCGTCCCTGAACAGCGCGCGACTTCCGGGGGAGGGTGCCTGCCGGTGCGGGGGTCTGCGCTGGAAGGAGAGAGCGCGAGCTACCGGCGGCATCTGCCGCGTGCCGGGGGTGGGGTGTCGTCCTGGTGCTGGGTGCGTGGCAGTCAGCCAATCGTGCTGGCTTTGGTGGGCACAGCGGGGCCGTGAGGCGGTTTTGTGGCGCGCTTTGTGGCGCTGTTATGGCGGCGCGATGCTGATCTAGGACGGAGTTACGCTGCTGGTGTCGCGAACTTCGGGAGGTTTTCAGGCCATGGTCGTCAAGCGTCGTTCGTTTGCCCAGGCGCGGCGGGCTGCCGGGTTCACGCAGGAGAGCCTGGCGGAACGGCTGGGGGTTGACCGGACGACGGTGGCGCGGTGGGAGTCCGGGGAATACTCGCCGCAGCCGTGGCTGCGTCCCCGGATCGCTGCGGCGTTCGGGGTGTCGCTCGGTGGGCTCAGGGAGCTGGTGGACGTGGCTGGCGAGCCTGGAACGACAGGACACGCGGCTGGGGTATCCACAGCGCTGATCAAGGTTGACGATGTACCACCAGCCGGACACACCGAGATGGCAGATGCCAAGCAGGATCATGATCAACTAAGTCAGGCACTGGAGCTGGCCGGGGCGTACGCTGGGATGGAGGCTCTGCGAGCTCCAGGAGTGCAATCGCGGGTACCGTGGGAGATAGATCAACTGGCTGTGCCCATCGCGCAAGCGATCCTGGCAGCGTTCGCTTCGGTTGTAGAGGCAGCACCGGCAGACGGCTTGGCAGGGTCACTGGCGTCGCTCGCCTCCGTGAGCAGCGCCACCCGGACAATTCATGCCGAATGGGGGGACCAGCTCTACGATCAGCTCAAGAGCGTCCTCGGTGGATGGGCTACTACGATGAACCGTCGGAAGCTCCTTCGGCTGCTTGGATGGGCGGCAAGTATTGTTGCTGCCCATCCGGTGAGTGGCCTTGATGCCGACGAACAGGAACGACTGGTCCGGGCGCTTGCTTCGCCGAGCCGGGTGGACGGTCCGGTTATTGATCATATTGAGACCATGCTGCAACACTGCAAGCGGCAGGAAGATGCGCTAGGGCCGCAGGCGGTACTGCAAACGGTGCTTGCGCAGCGGCAATTGGTGGATGGCTTGCTGACTGAATGTCCGGATGAGCTTCGGCCCCGACTGTTGTCGGTGTACAGCAGCATGTCCACCTCGGTCGGTGCCTATTGTTTTAACCTTGATGACACTGGAAGCGCTCAGCACTACTGCGACCAGGCCAGAGCGGCCGCTCAGGAAGCGCGGAATACTGAACTGGCTATCCACGCGCTGTGCACGATGAGCTTTTTTGCTTCCTGGCAGGGCAAAGCGCATGCCAGTATGGACTGTGCGGCAGCTGCGCAGACCTTCGGCGCTAAAACCGATGATCACCTATTGCGAGCCCGCACCGCCG
>JBOHFG010000322.1:0-2050 GCA_050699575.1 Pseudonocardiaceae bacterium | reverse complement strand
TCGCTGGCCCCTACGGCCAGGTGGGTGGGCGGATGTATCGGACGGGGGATCTGGTCCGCTGGAACACCGAGGGAAACCTGGTGTTTGCGGGCCGAGCTGATGATCAGATCAAACTCCGCGGGTTCCGGATCGAACCCGGTGAAATCGAAACCGTGCTCACCGAACACCACCAGGTCGGGCAAGCAGTGGTGATCGCCCGGGAAGACCAGCCCGGGCATCCCGGAGATAAACGACTAATCGCGTATGTCGTGCCTGCTCTGGGCAATGCGGTTTCGGTGGAGGTGTTGCGAGGATTTACGCGGGCACGGTTGCCAGAATACATGATCCCGACATCATTTGTGATTCTAGACAGTTTACCGCTGGCACCAAATAGTAAACTGGACCGTGATGCGCTGCCGGCCCCTGATGTGATCCCTATTACGCCCAGTCGCGCGCCGCGCACACCGCAGGAGCAGATCCTCGCTGAGTTATTTGCGCAGATGTTAGGAGTTTCCCGGCTAGGCGTTGACGACGACTTTTTCGCCTTAGGTGGGAATTCACTGCTGGCCACTCGATTGATCGCCCGGGTTCGTGCTATATTGGGTGTTGAATTGGAGCTACGGGCGTTATTTGACGCTTCGACGGTGACAGGGCTAGCTCAACGTCTTGTCGAGGCGGGGCCGGCGCGGTTGGCGCTGACACGGTGTGAGCGCCCCGGGGTGATGCCGTTGTCGTTTGCACAGCGCCGGTTGTGGTTTTTGCATCAGATGGAAGGCCCGAGTGCTACCTACAACATCCCCCTCGCCCTGCGTTTGTCCGGCCAGTTAGACCATGAGGCGTTGTGGGCCGCGGTGGGGGATGTGATCGCCCGGCATGAGACCCTGCGCACGATCTTCCCCCAGATCGAGGGCGTGCCACAGCAGCAGATCCTGGATGCCTCCCAGGCCTGCCCGACGCTGCGGGTGACCCAGACCACCGCAGCTGAGTTGCCCGAGGCACTGACTGGGGCGGCTCGATATGGGTTCGATCTGAGTACCGAGGTGCCGGTGCGGGCTGAGTTGTTCGTGGTGGGACCCGAAGAGCAGGTGCTGCTGATCGTAGTGCATCATATTGCCGGTGATGGCTGGTCCCTGGACCCACTCTCACAAGATCTGGCTACCGCGTACGCGGCCCGGTGTCAAGGTGCAGCTCCGGGGTGGGCACCGCTGGCGGTGCAGTACGCTGATTACACCCTCTGGCAACACCACCTACTCGGTGACCAGACTGATCCGGACAGCCTGTTCGCCACCCAGCTGGCCTACTGGACCCATACCCTAGCCGGGCTGCCGGAACAGCTCACTTTGCCCACTGATCGGCCTCGCCCGCCGGTGGCCTCTTACCGGGGTAATTACCTGACCATCTGGTTCGACCCCACCCTGCACAAAGGGTTGATGGGTTTGGCCCGTCGGAGTGGGGCCAGTCTGTTCATGGCCCTGCAAGCCGGGTTGGCCGCGTTATTGAACAGGCTCGGTGCGGGCAGTGACATTCCGATCGGGTCCCCGATCGCGGGGCGTACCGACCAAGCACTCGACGATCTGGTGGGGTTTTTTGTCAACACTCTGGTGCTACGCACCGACACTTCCGGCAACCCTACCTTCCGACAGCTGCTCGCGCGGGTTCGGGAGACCGCGCTCTCAGCGTATGCACATCAAGACGTGCCCTTCGAATACCTTGTCGAAGTTCTCAACCCTGCCCGCTCACTGGCTCATCACCCTCTCTTCCAAGTGATGCTGGCATTTCAGAACGCTCCCCAGGGTCACTTCGAGCTGCCTGGCCTGCAAGTCAGCGCCCGACCGGAACCGACCGGAACCGCCAAATTCGACCTGTTCTTCACTTTCTTGGAGCGGTACGGCGAAGATGACAGTCCCCAGGGTCTGGAGGGGTTCGTCGAATATGCCAGTGATTTGTTCGACCCCACCACCATCGAAGCACTCGCCGCCCGGCTGATATGCTTGCTTGAAGCGGTGGTTACTGATCCGGACCAACCGATCAGCCGGATTGACATCCTTACCCCCACCGAGCGCTACCAGCT
>JBOHFG010000321.1:0-6524 GCA_050699575.1 Pseudonocardiaceae bacterium | reverse complement strand
CCGCAACCTCCTCACCACAGCAGTGGGCTGCCCGGACCTGGCCACCCTGGCTGGGGTCGCGGGCGCGGCGGTGGACTTGGGGCGGGTGTGGGCCGGTCGCACCGAGTACGGCCAGTCCTGGTATTTGCCCTTGACGGGCTCGGCGAGTCACACCCTGACCGCCGGCGCCAGTGGCGCGGGCAAGGGCTCCATCATGTGGTGCCCCCTGGTCTCGATCGCCCCTGCGATCCGCGACGGGCTGGTCCGGCTCTCGGGGATCGATCCCAAGGGCATGGAACTGGCCTGCGGACGAGGTATCTTCCACCGCTACGCCGTCACCGGTGCAGAAGCCCTCACCGTCCTCGATGACCTGCTCACCATCATGCAGGCCCGGAAAACCGAGTTCGCCGGCCACGTCCGCACGGCGCCCATCAGCCGTGAACACCCCTTGGAGCTTTTGGAGTTCGACGAGATCGGAGCGTGACCAAATACACCGACCGCAAAACCCGCGACGCCATCACCGAACGAATCGCGGTGCTCACCACCCAAGGCCGAGCGCTGGGATTCACCGTGCGCGGCTATGTGCAGGAACCCACCAAGGACACCGTTCCTGTGCGGGATTTGTTCCCCCGCCGGATCTGTCTGCGGGTCACCGCGAAATCTCACGTAGGCATGGTCCTCGGTGACCACGCCTACGAACGCGGCGCCTGGGCCCACCGCATCAGCGACAACGACGCCGGTGTCGGGTACGTGTTCGGCGAAGGCATCCGCGAACCATTGCGCGTCCGGGCCGGCTGGGTCCCCGACGAGACGATCAAAGAACTCGAAGCGTTCGTCACCGGACCGCGCCCCCGCCCGCTCCCCAGAATCGAGGCAGCATGACCACCGTTGACCTCCTCGACACCATCCGCGCCCACCTCACTGCCGTCGAGCTGCCGCAGGTGTACTCCGTGAACCTGGTCACCACCCACGGTGGATCGGCCGTGAGCATGCAACTGGCCTGCCACCACCTTCCCGACATCGCCTCAGGCTTGCTGGCGTGGGCTGAGACCCTCACCAACGTCACCGCCGAAGTCTGGCGGGTGCCCAGCGGCGACTCAGTGCACCTGTCCGTGATCGGCCGGTTCTCCGAGGGTGTCCCGATCCGCGTGTACGGCGGCGTGGCGTTCACCAAGAACGGGATCGGCGCCGATCTCACCCCCGACACCAGCGCCACCGTGCCCCTGGCGGTCCTGCGGGAACAGACGACCCTCGGGGAGGTGACTGCCTGATGGCCACTCCTGAGCCCCTCAGCCTCGATACCGCGCGCATGACCCGAGCGCAGCGGGCCGCACTCCCGCTGAGCACCGACGTCGTCCACGCGCTCGCCGAGCAACACGGTGTCTGCACCCGACCGTTGGCGATGCGCCGGATCGACACGATCACTGGCCGTGTGGAGGTCGTCCCGGTGCCGTGTGGGTCCACCCGGGAAGACCAGTGCCGTCCGTGCGCGGACAAAGCCCGCCGGTTGCGGATGCTCCAGTGCCGCGAAGGCTGGCACCTCCAGGACGAGCCCGTCACCCACCGGGCCACACCGAGTGCGGACCACCAGGAGTTGATGGCCACCCGGGCCGATCTCGCCGCCGCCTACACCCACTGCCGCGCCACCGGTGACGAAGACTCCTGTGAGCAGATCGTCGAGTCCGTCGCCGAACTCGACACCGAACTCCGCTCCCTCGGCGTGCGCGGCCGGCTCACCCCGCTGGACCCGCCACCCCAGCCGGTCAAGCGCTCGACCCGCCGTCGGCAGGATGCCCCGGACCTGCCCCGCCGACCCGTCGAGCACCGCACCCTGGGACGGGTGTTCGCCGGGCGCTACCGCCCCTCCATCTTCTTGACCCTGACCCTGGACTCCTACGGCCGTGTTGATTCGAACGGAGCTGCGGTCAATCCCGACACCTACGACTACCGCCGCGCCGCCCGCGACGCGATCCACTTCCCGGCGCTGTTGGATCGGTTCTGGCAGAACACCCGACGCTGTGTGGGGTGGGAGGTGCAGTACTTCGGCACCATCGAGCCACAGAAACGGGGAGCGCCGCATTTCCACGCCGCGATCCGGGGTGCGATCCCCCGGGTGGAGTTACGGGCGATCATGGCGGCGACGTATCACCAGGTGTGGTGGCCTCCGCATGACCAGCCCGTCTACGCCGACGGCCGAGTGCCGGTGTGGGACACCCGGGCCAAGGCCTTCACCGACCCCGACACCGGCGCGCCGCTGCCAAGCTGGGAGCAGGCGTGTGAGGAGCTGACCGAACCCGCGCACGTAGTCCGCTTCGGCGAACAGGTGCACGTCAAAGGCATCCTCGGCGGCACTGAGGAAGCTGGTCGCCACATCGGCTACCTCACGAAATACCTCACCAAGTCCGTGGGACAGGCCGCCGGGCTCGATGAGAACGCCATCGACGCACAACGGGATCACGCACGGCGACTGCACGCGGAACTCCAGATCACGCCGTGCTCACCACGGTGTCCAATGTGGCTGCTCTACGGCATCCAACCCCACAGCGCCCGCCACTCGATGGTTCCCGGACGGTGCAAGGGCAAGGCGCACAAACCCGAGCACCTGGGCATCGCTGGGCGGCGGGTGCTGGTGTCGCGGAAGTGGTCGAACAAGACCCTCGACGTGCTGCTATGTACTACGTTCACCCGAATGGCGCAGCGATGGTGTGTCCGCAGCGTAGTCGCCAGGCGGCAGTACAAGCGGCGGCGACCGCAGCCGGCGTCGTCGGGTCACTGAGAGTTTCCGCGCCACACCCGTCCCATGTCCTCTATGGATTGTCCTAAGTCGACTGTCACCGCAAGTGCCCCTCGGGGCGGCAGGCCCACAGGCTGGCCGTGGTGGTGCTCAATGGGCGGGGACGGTGCGCCGATCACCGATGCCCGAACAGCGAACGTTGATCTGGCTGGTCGGCATGATGCCGAGCGACTCTAAGAGACTTACCTACCTTCTCTGTTCTCGTAGTCTTTAACCAATTTCGAGACGGTCGACGGGTGAATTTCGTAACGACGAGCTATTTCCGCCTTGCTCATCTTCCCGGCGAGAACCTCGTTCCTGATATCGCGTCGATCCTTAGGGGAAAGTTTTCCACGAATCGGTACTCCTTGCGGAAAGCGTCGCTTCAATAACTCCGGAACACGTTCGGAAGGAATCCTCAAGTCGGTAGCAATAGCTTCCTTTGGCTGGTTTGCCTTGTTGTCCAAGTAGTGCGCCAGATCAGTATAATCGAGCACGCGGGCATTCTGTTCAGCGCGACGCTCGATTGTGGCAAGAAATTCTGGAAACTTCCCTATGCGATCTATAAAAGTGCGAGATTTTTTGGTTTTGCTTCTGTATGCCCAGACCGATAAAAACGACCACAAGGAGGCCGTGAAACCTGTCGCCAACCACTTGGAAGGCTCCAGCGTCCCACCCCATACCACGGCGCAGGTTTCGATTCCAAATAGTAGCCACCCTATACGTCCGCCGACCACCCCTCTGTGACAAGAAAAATAGGACTACTCCGAATGCAATCCAAAACCCAAAAAGCTCTCCCGGTGAGAATGGAAAACCAGCCGAATGGGTATTAAGATAACCATGAACTGGTTCGAGCACAACTCGCGCCCACTTGGTTTCGGATATCAGAACGCTTGTCCCTAAGCCCAGTGCGACGAGGATCTTGATGAAGGTAGGGATAATGATGACAAGCACTAGCCATATAATTAAAGCCGTCGACCAAAGAATGCAGAGGATGGCTAATAATCTTAACCATCTAGGTGGCCAGTCTGGACTCGTAAGATCGGTGGCCTGGCGCCAGATATTCCTACTCAAGTTGCCTGTCATAGCACGAAACTGGACGAGCATGTCTGAGGGGGCTGAATCCGATCTACTTTCGGAGTTGGATTGTGGCGTAACGTCGGAAACCCGCTCTGTCTGACGCGTAGCGTCAACGCTATTGCTCTCTGAGGTGCGAGATCCACTATCGGACCTGTCTCGCGTTGGCTCGTCACCGACCGGGTCCATACCAGGTAACCTACTAGTCCAGGGACCACCGAAGCGGAACGCCCGGCCTGGGGTACGCCGCGTAGCCTGGAGTCACCTCCCCACCGAGGTGCACCGTCCCGGGGTCGGTCCCCGGGGCAACGGCAGGGGGTCCTGGGCAGGTAGGGGGGTTTCGTGGACGTTGAGGACGCGCGGACGATCGGTGCCCGGCTGCGTCAGATCCGCAATTCCCGGCGGAAGTCACTGCGGGTCGTCGCGGGCCTGGCCGGGATGAGCAAGTCCCGCCTGTCGATGATCGAGCGTGGGGAGTCCGCCCTGGATCGCCGCTCCGACATCGTTGCCCTTGCCGATGCCCTGCGGATCGCTCCGTCTGAGTTGGTCAAGCTGCCGATGCCGACACCGGGCAACGGCGCGGTGGATGCCGGCGTGAAGGCGCTGCGTCTCGTGATCCAGCGTGTCAACTTCGACTCTCCCGGCGGGCATGTCCTCCCCGTCGAGCTCCTACAGCAGCGGGTGCACTCTGTGCTGGCTGAGCACGACCGCTGCGAGCACGAAGCGGTAGGTGTCGCGCTGCCCGCCCTGGTGGCCGACTTGCACACATCGATAGCAGCGGGGCGTGACGTGGCGGAGCTGCTCGCACTGGCCGCGCTGCTGCACGTGAACGGTACGCACTCATGGCTGCGCAGCGCGGGCGCGAACAACGATCTGTGCTTCGACGCGGCCCGCCTGGGTCGCGCAGCCGCCCAGGAACTCGGTGAGCCTGCCACGGTGGCGGTCGCCGCGTTCGGCAGCGTCAATGGGCTGATCGCGTCGGGCGACTTCGATCTTGCGCGGATGGAGCTGGATCGGCTGGACCTGAGGCCCACGAACCCAGAGACCGAGCAACTGGCCGGTGCGCTCGCCGTCACCCGGTCCTTGCTCGCCGCAGCCCAGAAAAACATGAGTCAAATAGACGGCCCGCTGGACATGGCCGCCGAGCTTGCTGAGCGCACCGGTGAGCGGAACGCCTACTACCTGGGGTTCGGGCCGGCTTCGGTGGGGGTGTGGCGGATGTCGGTGGCGCTGGAGAACGGCGATCCTTCCCGCGCCGCCGCAGTGGCCGAGACGATCCGTCCCGAGTCGCTGGCTACCCTACCCCGGCGGGCCACGTACTGGACTGACTACGGCCGGGCGCTGGCCCGGGTGCGGGGACGCGACGACGAGGCTGTGATCGCCTTTCGTCGCGCTGAGAAGATCTCCCCGGGCAAGGTGCTGCGAAACCCGTTCGCCCGGGACCTCATCGGGGAGCTGGTCGCCCGTCGGCCACGGCGCGACGCGGTGGGCCGGGAGCTGCGGGGGATGGCCTACCGCGCGGGTCTGCCGGTATAACCCATTCGGGGTAGTGTCCACGCTCTTGGACGCCCCAGGCGTGATCCCGTCCACGCTCGTCAACCGTGACCGAAACCACTGTTGACCTACCCGCGACGCACTCTCCCGCCGCAGCTCCTCTCACCCCTGGGGAGGCGCTGGCCACGCTGTTCCTGGACAACGCTGATAAGGGATGCAACGCGGAAAACGACACCCTCGTCGTTGAGCTTCTGAGACGAATGCGGGCGATCCAGGCACTCGCCGCCAACCCCAGCGGGCAATGACCCCCGCCAACGTGTTCCCGACGACCACCCACCACGGCGTACTGGGTCCTGATGGGACGGTCACCGCCTCATGCGGGGTGACGTTCAGGCCGCGACCGCTGCCCTACGGCCGGGCGAGCCTGCCCGGGTACCCGCAGGACCCTGACCAGATCTGCCCAGCGTGCGAAACCCACCGGAAAGCGGGTGCCCGGTGAGCAGGGTGCCGCGTTGGGGCGTGTCCTTACTGGACTATCACGCGCACGCCATCAACCCGGGCGGCGAGCACCCCGTCGGGGTGTGGGTCGCCTACTGCAGGCAGATGGTGTTCCCGGGCGCCACCCTGTACGAGGAGCCGCCACCCAGGAGCGTGATGCGCCGCCCCTGAGAGCGCTGCTACCAGTCCCTCGCGGATCCCCCGCCGTGAGGTGAGTAAAGCCCGGCCGGCCGTCGGGTGGGGCTGCCCGCGGCCCCCACCGTTCGCCCTTGCCCGGCGGCCGTGCCGGCCCCACGCACCCACCGACGAAAAGGATTCCTTCCCGTGACTGATGACCTACCCCGACGCCGGACGTACCCCGTGCAGGTGTCGATCGAGAGCACCCGCGCTGACACCGACGACAACGCGGACGCCACACTGCTCGCGACCCACGAAGCCGGCGGCACGTGGCTGATCCACCCCCTGGACCTCGATCGGGTCGCCGTGCGCCTCACCGAGGAGTGGGCGGCCCGGTTGGCGACGGCGATCCTGCATCTCGTGTCCCTTGAGGCCGCCCGCGCGGCGCGGGCCACCGCCCTGTCGTGATCGCCTCCGGCAGCCCGGACAACCCGTCACAACAGCAGATCAGAATGTCCCGCAGCCCCCGGTTCCGCAGCTCAGTCAGCACCGACAACCAAAACTTCGCACCCTCGCTCTCGGCGAT
>JBOHFG010000320.1:0-15882 GCA_050699575.1 Pseudonocardiaceae bacterium | reverse complement strand
CGGGTCATCGCCGCGACCTTCGAGATCGGCATCGCCGCGGCGAAGGTGAGCACCAGCGCCTCGAACAGCAGCGTGAACCCCGACCCCGGGCGCGCCCACGGCACGTCCACCTGGCGCACGCCGTGCTCGGGGCAGCGCACCCGCGGCAGCCGGGCGTGCAGCAACGCCGTGTGCTGGAAGAAGTCCCGATGCCGCCACGTCTTGTCCACCGTGTCATGCACCCCACAGCAGCCCTGTCCACAGCCCTTGGCCGGACACGCAAACCGGGCACCACGGTCGAAACCCAGATACAGATCCAGCTGTGTAGCCCCGGCGTCAAACTCGCTGCTCACCACCCACCACGGCCCGCTCAACCCCAACGCCGCCGTGAACAACCCCAGGTCATCCAGGCCCCTGCTACCCCCTGCCACACGACCATCACGGACAGTCACGCAGCCAACGAGACGTTCACCCCTTCGTCAACCCGCCACGCCGGGTCCACACGATTTCACACGAACTTGATCACCAAACCCACTTGATACAGCGAGGAGCCCGGCGCGACCGGTAGGGATGCACATCAGGATTCAGATCACGCGCCAGGGCCGTGACACGCTCATGGTCCCCGGCCTCCAGCACGGCCTCCAGCCGCCACAAGCCAACATTGGTAGGACCAAACCCCAGCCCGTACGCGGTGCCCTCCCCAGTGTGCCGCGCCAGCTCCACCGCCTGCTCAACAGCCGCATCCGCATCGGCGCGACGGGAATCGGCCACCGCGACCAGTGAATGGGACAGCGCAAGCATGCCCGCGAGTTGCGCCGATTCCTGGGTGGTGGTGGGCACGTCGACCGCAGCGAGATCGGCCTTAGCCAGCTCGAATGCTCCCGCAGCCAACATCACCCTTGTGGCGCCGTAGGCGGCCAAGCCCAGCGCGATCGGCGTATCCCGCTCTTCGGCGAGCCGGTAAGCCAGCGTGACGTCGTTTTCCCGGCGTAAGTCCAGCGGAGCACCCGCAATGCGCAGCCAATGGCTAACACCCTGCACGTGCAGCAGCACCGCTAAATCGAGCAGTTCGGCGACGTCGCGTCCTGCGGCCAGGCTGGTGTGCATATCCCGGATCAACGCGGGCAGCATCAAGGCCAGCTCGGCCTGACGGCAATCATGTAGCGCGGCTTGCAATGTGATCACCCGGTCCCGCAGCACCTCAACCGGGACCACCTGCCCACCGGGCCGATGACGGCTGACCGCGATCAATGCCAGCCGCACCTCGTCCGTGGCGGAATCGGTGTGCCCGTTAGCTGGTGCGGGCACCGGCAGCCGCATCAGATCACCCGGGGCGATCTGCAGCGCGTTCGCCAGCGCCACGATCTGCGAGATCCGGTCGAGAGCGACCTCACCGCGCTCGATCCGGTCCAGCTGCGACTTACTCATCCCAGCCAGCCCCGCGACCACCACCAGCGACTTACGCCGGCCCTTGCGGATCCGCCGCAACCGCTGACCAATCGTCCGCGCATCGTCAAGATCCACCGAGCACCACTCCATCGCCGAGGTAGGAAGCCCCCGCCGATGCCCCGGGGAGCCACCCCCCGGGGCGCTGTACCTCGGCGAAGGGGTACCCAACCAGGCTAACGACCCTCGATCTAGCGAGGCAGACCGGTCAGAGCGGAGCCAGTAGCGCCATCTGGGTAGGGTCCCACGCTTGCGGATCGTCGGTAAACCCCTGGGGTGGTGGAGCGTCGGTGTTCGGCCTGTTCATGGCGCTCGGGTGGATCGCCACCACCGTTCTGATCACCCTTGTGTGGGCCAGACGACGTCCAGGGCGCTCGATCGTGTCCAGCTCGTCGAGCAGCCAGCCGCACGCCCTGCCAGCCGCGCAGCGATGGGGTGGGATCGTTGCGTGCGGGCCGCTCTGAGCGGTCCATGCCTCGGCCGGCGCTTTGGTCACCGCATCCGGGGCCGTCTGTCACGGCGCCACCCAAACATCCACATTAGACGTTGCCAGGCGACTTCCGGTGCCATTCCGGTGCCGCACGGAACGGTCCCGGCGTGCGCCGGGCGATAATGGGCGACACTTAGCCAGCTATCTGACCAGGGGAAACGACACGAGCTGGCATCGGGCGACGCCGCGCGATAAGACAGGTCCCTGACTCTTAATCAGCGGGTTCAGGGTTCGAGTCCCTGGCGGCGCACCACCTCTGAATTGCTGGTTTCGCAGTCCATGTCACTCCGTGTGGGTCGCAGGGAACCAGGCTCCGAAGCACCTGACCAGCATCCGCCAACGGGTCGGCACCCAGGTCCGGGTTGCCGGTGGCGTCGACCCGGTCGTCACTGGTCTCGGAGTCCCGGCTCGCCCCTAATCGCTACACGAGAGGGTGACAGAGAGGCATGCGCACCGCGAGCGGCCTGCGTCCCGGTTGGGCGACCCACCTGGCGGATAGAGGTGTTGCCATGGGCTGCTCTCATGGAGACACTCTTATCCATGCCCGGCACGGTGGCCGACCTGCCCCCCACCTTCACCACCCGCACCACCCACGCGTTCGGGTTGCACCCGCGCGAGTTGTACCGGATGCGGGACGAAGGAGAACTGTTCGAGCTGTCCAGGGCGTATTTCGGCAGACAGATGCCCCAGCGGCGAGCCTGCCTGATGTGCTCGCGGTTGCCTATCGAGCTCCGGTCGCTATTGTGTGCTGCGTCTCCGCGCTGGTTGTGCACGATCTGACCGACGAAATCCCTACCGCGGTGCAGGTCGCCGTCCCGCGTTCGCATCGCCCGCCTCGCATCAGCTATCCGTCGATCGAGGTGTTCCGGTTTGCCAACGCGACCTTTGCACTGGGGCTGTCCATGGTGGAAGCAGCACTGCGACCGAGCGACCCTCCGCGACGAGCCCGCCTGCTTCCAAGAAGATCGGCGTGCCGCTGCCGCCGCGGCGGTCCGGACCACCAGCTGAGCTTGTTGTTTAACCACCGGACGGAAGCGAGCCGCAGGACAACCTCAGCTCTCGCCGCCGCCGGCCCCGGACTCGTGCCGCGATCTGCGAAGCTCTGGGCCAACCCCGGCCCAGTTCGAACAGGTCCTGCACGGGAATCGTCCGCAGCCCCCTTGCTGGCGAGGCCAGCGATCCGATTCTGCGTGCGTTCGTAGTGACGGCCGGTGTCGACCGGGATCACGCAGGCCGTGCCCGGTGGCTGGGTACGCAGGATCTCCTCGACCCGCTGCGCCAGGTCCGGCTCGGCCGACAACGTGTTTGCACCGGCAAACGTAGGGACCGGCTCTGGTACCGGCGGCTCCGGCTGTGCCCGCAACTGCTCAGCAGGCCGACACGCCTGATTGGCGGTCAAGCCGGTCTCCACCGCATCGCGCAGCACCTCACCGATCGCCGCGAGCCGAACCTCGGGCACGTCATCAGGACCGGCTGGTCCCATGAGCCGGCCGATGGTGGTATTACCGTCGCGGTGGCGTGAGCGGGTGGCGCGATCAGTTGCGATCCTCATGCCGCTGCGCGACAGACCCCCGATTGTCTGCGCAGGCTCAGAGCTCGATCCCAGCTCGGCGGCCGGGGCATAACACTACGGGTGGGCCGGAGATATCATCGGCGAATGCGTAGTGATCCGCCGCCGTTGCTGCCGATCCTGCGCTCCCGCACCCAGGCAGGTGTGCTAACGGTGCTGCTGCTCAACCCCGATCTTGAACTCACCCAGACCGAGCTGGCCCGGCGAGTGGGCGCCTCGCTCAGCAGCGTGGTCGACGAAGTTCGCCGACTGGAACAGGCTGGACTACTGTCCACCCGCACGCTGGGCCGGGCCCGGCTCGTGCGCGCAGGCAGCGGGCCATTGGTAGAGGCGCTTGCCGAGGTCATGCTGCGCGCATTCGGCCCGCTGCAGATCATCACCGAGGAATTCGACACGGTGGCCGCTGAGCTGGACTCCACAGTGGCCGAACTGGCGTTGTTCGGGTCCTGGGCGGCGCGCTACCGCGGCGAGCCAGGAGCGGAGCCAGCGGACCTCGACGTCCTCGTCGTGGTCACCAGCGCGAATCTGGACCGCGGACCAATCTACGCCGCGGCCGACCGGGCCCAGGAACGGCTCGGCCGTCCGGTCAACCCCACGGTCATGACCACCGACCGATGGGCACACCGAGGCACCGGACAGGACCGGTTCGTCGACGAGATAGCGTCGCGGCCCATCGTGCCGGTGCCTCTGGCGAATCGAGCTGGGAGCTGACGTGAGCCGCTGGTCACAGGGTACCCAGGAGATCGAGCAACTCCTGGCTCGACGCCACCTCGAACGGTCCGAGGAGCCCGCGCCGATGGGAGTCCGTGGCTGGAGAAAGCGCGACGCCGACTGGGCACCGCCGAGGCGATTGCTGTCGACGACCCAGAGTCGGCGTTTGTCCTCGCCTATGACGCCGCCCGGTTCGTCGGCGAAGCGCTCCTGGCGCAGCAGGGTCTGCGACCCACGCAGGCCGGCGGGCACCTTGCAGTCAGCGACGCCGTGCGCGCCCAGTTCGGCGGGCCGCTGAACGGGCTCAGCGCACTGCGTCGGCGTCGCAACGAGCTCGAATACCCCGCATTCCCCGGCGAACACGTCGAAATCGAAGAAGTCACAGCGGCGATCACCACAGCCCAGAACCTCCTCGACACCGCGCACCGGCTAATCGGGCATCTGGCCCTGTTCACCTAAGCGATCTGGCGCGGCTGGGGGCGACGGGCGAGCGCGCTGGTTGCCGGTGTCGCGGTCGTTGCGTGCCTTCGACCACAGCCGCGCCATCTTCAAACGAGGGCTTTTAAGCTCCAACGACCCGTCAACTGGTCCGACATCCGTGACAAGCACATCGAGGCGATCGGTCGGGAGGACGTTACGCGCGGCACATCCGGGCTCATTTCTGAGGTCGGTGCCACCGACTCGCCGATATGAGCAAGCGACGCGACTGACCAGTGTTCAGGCGGTGGGAGTGACCGTCGGATCACGGCGCACCAGCGTTGAACTGGTGAAACCAGAAAACATAAGATCGAAACAGTGGATCTTTGTCCATCAGTTGCGTCACGGACATTAGTAGCGGCGCCAGCGTCACGCAGCAACTGCGCAACACGGCCTACAGGTAGCGCACGTCGAAAAAACAACGCTTGGCTGCTCGCTCGCCAGATCGGGGGGCGCCGGGTAGGCCGAGCGGGGTTGGTGTCAGCAGCAGTGTTGGCCGCGCCAGGCTTCGCGGCCTTCCTTTACCGCGACGGCGGCGATGGCCAGGGCGACGAGCGGGTCGGCCCAGGCCCAGCCGAACAGGGAGTTGAGCAGCAGGCCGACCAGTAGCGCGCCGGACAGGTTGGTGCACAGCAGGGTCTGCCTAGAGTCGGCGACGGCACTGGCCGAGCCCAGCTCGCGCCTGGCGCGGCGTTGTGCGGCCGACAGCAGCGGCATCACGGCCAGCGAGAGGGCGGCTAGCACGATTCCGACGGTGGTTCCCAGGTCGCCGCCCAGGACTCCCATCTGCGACTTCGTTGGGCGTTCAGGTCGGCTTGGACCGAGCCGTTGAGCAACGTGAGTCTCGCCCTGTGCAGAAACTGTAGCGCCAGGGCTACGAATTGACGGTTCCCGACTTTACGGAAGAGTGCGACAGCTTGCTGATTAACGGCAATGGCCTCGTCCAGCCGCCTCGCATCCACGAGCGCACCACCGAGAGTGAGAATCGCCAGGCACTCACCCTCGACGTGGCCAACCTCCCGGAAGATCGCGAGATTCCTCTTCAGGAGGTGCAGGTTTTCCTCGTTCCTGGCGAGTTCGGTGAGCGCCGACTGGAATTAAAAAGTGCTTTCGTCGCATAGCCGTGGTCGCCGGTCTTGTGGAAGAAGATAGCCGCCCGTCGGCCCCATTCCAGGGCCTCCTCATACCGGTTCATGTGCAGGAGGTTATTGCTGAGGTTGATTTGGATCATGTTTTCACTGCGGGGATCCGTTAACTCCCGGTAGGTCAAGGCGGCCTGATGGTAGGAGGCTTATTCAACTATCTTGATCAACAACTGATCGTTGCAGCTCAGAGTGGATATCTCAAGATCGATAACGCTGTCCTGAATAAGCCTCTAGGTGTCGAGGGCCTCCTCGTACCGTCCGGTATTCCCTAGGGCCGAGGCCAGATGGGTGAGGGTCTCGGCTCGATAGGAGCTGACACCTGCCTCGTCAAGGATGGCGAGAGCCTGCCTACTGGCTTCGATGGATTCCGGATACTGCTCCAACTCCAGAAAGGCGCAGCCCAGAGTGCTAAGCGCCATCCCCAAGCGGCGCGGCTCGGGCTGCCGGTGGTCATCCCCAATGGGCACGGTCCGAACACTGTCCAGCTTGCTTATCGACATCACCGCCTGCTGACTGACGGCAACGGCCTCCTCAAACAGTTTAACCCCCAGCAGGGCACGGCCCAGGTTGAGAAGCAACCCGGCTTCGATCGTGAGCAAACCGGTTTCCCGGGCCAGTGCGACCGCACGTCGGCCAGCCTCGACGGACGCGGCGGCCTGCCCCATCTCCAGATGGCAGTAGCCGAGGTCCCCTAACGCTCTGCACTCGGCTCGGCGATCGCCTGTCTCGTGGAAGATCGCGGCGGCTCGCTCGACTGCCTCGGCGGCTTCACGGATCCGGTTCAGATCAATCAGCGAACGGCTGAGTTCGCAGAGTGCACTAGCTTCGCCCCTCTGGTCGCCTGCTTCTCGGGAGATCGCCACGGCCTGTCCGAGGACCCTAACGGCTTCACCAGTCTGCTTCTTGTCGCTCAGAGCCCCACCGAAGGCGACCAGCGCCGCGCTTTCGTTCCTGCGGTCGCCAAGTTCGCGGAAGATCGTGACGGCCTCCCGGCCGGCGGAAACAGCGTCCCCGGGTGTGTTCCCCCTCGCTCGGAACATCTTGCTGAGGCCAATGAGCGTTTCGCCCTCGCGGCGACGATCACCGGCATGCCAGGCGATGCTCAATTCTCGCCAGAGAACATTCAATCTCTCCATCTACAGAGCGCCGAAGATCTGCTGCCCCCTGGGGTTGGTCCACACAGGGTTGTTGCCCAAGATGTTGTCAAAGATACTGGGGTCGTCCGACTCCGATCGGGCGAGAGTGATTCGCTCCCAGACTTCGGCGGTCTCTGTCTCCCGCCCTGCCGCCAGGAGACTCATCGCGAGGTTGTCCAGCGGGCCGCCAATGTCGACGGACCCTGGGAGCAATTCGATGGACTGCTGGCAGGCTGTGATGGATTCCTCGAACCGCTGCAGTCCGCGTAATGCGGTGCCGAGGTGGTTGAGCGCCACGCCCTCGCCACGGCGGTCGCCGACCTCACGGAAAAGCGTGATGGCGTGCCGCAGAGTGGTGGCGGCCTCCTCGAATCGACTCAACTCGTTCAGATCGGCCCCGATGCTGTCCACCGCGGCGGCCAGACCGTCCCGACCCCGAGACGTAGCGCGGCATCCCGCCTGATGACGTCCACCTGGAGCGCGTCGGAGAAGCGGCGTTGCATCCCGAGGTACCGGCCCAGCGAAACGGGTAGGTCACGGGCGATGGTGTCGCGGCCGGTGTCGGCGGCCATCCTCGCGACGGCAAACAGATTGGCCCATTCGGCATCGAACCAGGACAACGCATCCTCCCTGTCGGCCTCGACCTCTGGACGCAACCGCTTGGTCCCCGCCTTCGCTTGGCGCAAATAGTGGTCCAGCAGCCGGTCTCGGGCCTGTTCATATGCCGCGGGATCTTCGTCGGCGCGGGCGGCCTCCACAGTGTAGTCGCGGATCAGGTCGTGCACGCCCCAGCGACCCCGGACCGCTCCCGGTTCGATCAGATGGGCGCGCGCCAATTCATCCAGTACCCGTCGCGCGCTGGTGTCGTCGGTATCTGCGAGGGCCGCGGCGGTGTCGCTGGAAAAATCCGGGCCGGGGTTGAGCGCGGTCAGTCGAAACATGCGCGCCTGATCGGTGGACAAGCCGCGATAAGAAAGGTCGAAGGCGACGCGTACCGCGTCCACCTGATCATCGAGGCGGTCCAGGCGGCATCGTTCATTGGCCAGTTCTCTGGCCAGTTCGGCTAATCGTTTTTTTCCGCCTGCACTACCGGGAGGCCAACACGATGCGAGAGATCGGAGTCGAGAAGAAACTTCATCACCGAGCTGCCAACGGCAGCTCACGTTCCTGGGCCGCTGCGGCGGCAACTGGCACACGAGCGCAATGCATTTGACGGCGCGACCCTCGTGGATCTTGTCCATCGGCCTGGCCATTAACTCCTGCGCTCCGGGTGCTGCTGGTGAAGCAGCGACGCAAGCAGGGAGGGCAGAGTGCCAGGTAGTGCTACTTATATCGGGTGAACTTGCGACTCTTAATCAGCGGGTTCGGGGTTCGAGTCCCTGGCGGCGCACCACCTCCTAACTGCGAGAACTCGGTTCTCTGGGATGGTGACGAGTGATTCTTTGGACTCGATGTTAGGGAATTGCCAGACAGTCGGCCTGCTCCGGTGACGGGTTACCAGCGCCACACCGTCATCGTCGGATGCTGCGGCCAGCAATCAACGCGGTACTGTGCCACAACCTTGGACCGTCCCGTTGCCGCGTCGGCCGCGCAGATGAACCCGCCGCGGGTAGCCTGCCTCCGCTGGCCGTCGGGGCCGCGGCCCAGTTCGACGTGGAAGCAGAACCGGTGCCGTCGACACCGTGCACCATATGACTGCTGACAACGTTGGAAGACTCCGCCGAATCTCGTACAACGCACTTTTCCCACCCACCTTCCCGATCACGCGCTGCTAGGAATGAGCGAGGGAGCGTGCCTCAAGACAGCCGCAACGCCCCGCCATCCCCGGGCTACCGAGTACTACGGGTCGCGTTTCGCGAGCGGCCCCTCCGATCAGAGCCCCGATACCGCCCAAGCGGTACGAGACCGTTCGTAACACCGGTGCCGCTGATATGTTCCAACGGTCCCTGCCGATCCCCGTTGTATTCAGCCGCGACGCTGGCCGGGAGCCGGGCTGGCCTAACTGGGGCAAAGGCCGAGCGCGCCGGTTGCAGGTGCTGTGGTGGTCCCGCGCCTTCGCCGCAACCACGCAACCTGGGCCTGTAAGGTCGCCTCAGCACCGGGTGGGACGGTCGTGCAGCAGGACACATGAGGCAGGCGGCGCCGGCTCTCGGCTTCGCGGCCGACCCTAAGCTGTGCGCGGCGAGCGAGATTGTCAATCGCCAGCTTAGATTCGGTCATGGCCCCACCGGTATAGCGTGAGCTATACTCTTGGCACACGGAGCGACATGATGCCGTGGGAGATCTTCCTCACCGATGAGGTCAACGGATGGCTCGACGAGCTGGCAACGGTCGACGACGACAGCTACCGGCAGGTCGTCTATGCGATCGAGGCGCTGGCCGAGGTCGGCCCGAACCTCGGCCGGCCGCTGGCCGACCGTATCAAGGGCTCAGCCATCCACAACCTCAAAGAACTCCGCCCCGGATCCGCGGGCGCCACCGAGGTGCGGATCTTGTTCGTCTTCGACCCGTGGCGCAGCGCGATCCTGCTAGTCGCCGGCGACAAGGCAAGCAACTGGACAAGCTGGTACCGCCAGGCCATCCCGCACGCGGAACAACTCTATGAGACCTACCTGAAAGAACGAGCCACCGAACAGGAGCCGCCACCATGAGCACCGTCCGCTGGTCCGACGTCCGCTGCAAGCACGTCGAGGCGATCGGCAGCGAGGACGTCGAGCGCGGCACGTCCCGGCTCATCTCCCAGGTCCGCGCACACCGGCTCGCTGACATGCGCAAGCGGCGCGGCCTGACCCAGCGAGAGGTTGCCCAGGCGATGGGGGTGACCGTCGGACGGGTCAGCCAGATCGAGAACGGCGAACTCTCCGGCATCGATGTCCTCGACCGCTACGTCACCGCCCTCGGAGGCCTCCTCGAAGTCGTCGCCAACTTCGGCGACGAACAGTTCAAGGTCAGTTGAGCGCAGGCGTTGGAGAAGGTGGCTGCGGACTCGAAATTTCCGAGCTTCCGGGCACCTCGGCCACTGCCCGTGTCGACCTCGGCTGAGCTGGTGACCATCACGAGCCACACCGCGCTGTTGGACCTCGTGGATCTTGTCCATTGGACTGTCCATTAACTCCAGCCCTCCGAGTGTCGCTGGTGCCTGGATGGAGTAACCAGGGCAAGCGGAGTGCCAGGTAGTGCTACTCCTATCGGGCGAACTTGCGACTCTGACTCAGGTGCCGGATCAAGGCCCCGGGCTGGTGCTACCAACACCGCCCGGGACCGCTTACACCAGGACCATCGCGCAGGGCTCATGACCGTTGCCGGTCCGCTCACCGCCACCCAGCCCAGTCGAATACTTGCTCGAAGGTGAACCCCTGCCCCTTCGCCTGATCCAGCAGCCGTTTCGCCGCCACCAGCATCGAACTCTCACCCACGAGTGGCCGCCACGGAACCGTCAACAGCGGCGTCAACCCCGGACCGCTGGTTCTGCTCCAGGGCCGCGCGCAGGCAGTCCAGGCAGTAGGCCAGGGAACCCGAGAACTCACACTCGCAGGCGTTCGGGCATCCGGACACGTCCCCCACGCCGTCGCCCGTGTCCATCCGCGCCCCGCACAGAGCGTAATAGCGCGGGGTGATACGACCCGTCCACCGCACCTCATGGTGCGAGATCAGGTGAAACGAACCCGCCGCCAGGCCCTCGCCGGCCACCGAACACCCCCGGCGCCCGCCTCGGCGCTCAGAGCACTCAGCTCACGCTCCACCCGCTCGTTCACCGGCTCTTCCCCTCACGCCGGCACTCCAGGCACACCTGCTCCGGCACCGGGGGCAACGCCAGCTCCGGCGGCCCGTCGACGAGCTGTCCCGGCGGCTCACCTGCCACCCGCAACGTCGGCTTGGGAGCGAAGGTGGCGCCGCAGAGCGCCAGCACGGCGCCATCACCGCCCAGCCAGCCGCGATGGGTGTCATGGTCAGCCAGGGACCGCAGGTACCAGGCCAGGGACTTATCAGAGGATGTCGTGGTCTCCGTCACACGGAAGACACTGCGGCCTAGATCACGCTGGAGGTTTGCAGTTCGCTAACGTTGAGCACGGATGCCGAACCGGTTACACAGCGAGTCCAGCTCCCAACTCCGGTGCTTGGCCCGGCGGTCCAGGATTTCCACCAGGTCCCGGGCGATCGGGTCGTTGCGGGTGCGCTGCGGTGCGATTCGATCGGCGGCGTCCATGTGCCGGACCGCTTCAAGGTCACGTGGACCCTCCTCCTGCGCGAGCACGCGGGCGAAGTCGAAGTGCATCGAGGATGACCGCTCTCGGCTGCCCAGCGCGTCAATGTCAATCGGGACGGCTGTGGCGTCCTCATACACGCGGGCTCCTTCGGTGAGCTCTACTCCGATCGAGACGCGCAACACGGCAACGTTGGTGGGTCCGAAGTGCTGCCGCATCCCGTTGCGCTCCCCGACACGGCTTGCTAAGTGCGCTGCCTCGTCTAGATGACCAATTCCAAGGTGTCGGGTACGGCGTGGCGTGCGCTGGAAGTGGTGGAGGGTGCCCAAGATCAGTGCTGCTAACCCAGACGATGAGCAGGAGGCTCTCGTGGACGCTGACTTGGACACCCTCGCGACGGCACTCTAGGGGTGGGAACCGAATACGCCAGAAAGGGGCCGCGCCCTGCTGTAGGCGCTGGTCGGGGTAGGTCCTCATCGGCCGCCCTGGGCGCGGCTAAGGTGTCCCGGTCCGGATGGTGATCTTGCTGGGGTGTCAGGTTGGCGTCGATCGATCGCACCGCCTACCCGCGCTTCAAGCGGGCGGTCTCCGTACGAGAGCTCGCCGAGGCGTTCACTCCCACTCCCGATGAGATCGCGTGGGCACGCGGCAAGACGCAGAACCAGCAGCACCTGCTGGCCCTGCTCGTGCGGTTGAAGTCTTACCAGCGGCTGGGGTACTTCGCGAAGCTCGCCGACGTCCCGGCCGCGGTCGTCGACCACGTGCGCGGTGTGCTGGAGTTGCCGGAGAAGGTCATCGCCAAGATCGACGCGGATCGCACCGCCAAGCGGCACCGGCAGTTCGTGCGCGAGCACCTGGACGTGAAATACGAGGCAGTTCGGGTGCGGGCGGTCGCCGAGCAGGCGATCCGCGCCGCGGTGCAGACCAAGGACAACCCGGCCGATTTGATCAACGTCGCGCTGGAGGAACTGGTCCGGGCCCGCTGCGAGTTACCGGGCTACACCACGCTGGACGCGATGACCGCCGCGATCCGCACCGAGGTCAACGCCGGGTTCTTCACGATGGTGGCCGCCCGTCCGGGGCGGGTCGAGCGGGCGCGGCTGGACCGGATGCTGCTGGTGGACCCCGCCACGCGACGCAGCGAGTTCGACCGGATCAAGACCCCGGCGCAAGCTGTCACGCTGGGCAAGTTCAAGGCCCGTCTGGCGCACCTGCAGGCGCTGGACGCGATCGGCCCGACTGAGCTGTGGCTGGACGGGGTGCCACCGGGCAAGGTCGCGCACTTCGCCGGCGAGGCCCGGGTCGCGAACGTCGACGACATGCGCAAGACCGGCGAAGCGAGGCGGGTGACGCTGCTGGTCAGCCTGCTGCACCAGCAGCGCGTGGAGGCTCGTGACGAGGTGGTGACCATGTTCTCCAAGCGCATGGCCGCCCTGCACAAGAAGGGCCGCGAGCGCCTGGAGGAGCTACGCGAGGCGCACCGTGCGGAGTCCGAGCGGCTGATCGGGGTGTTCGGCGAGGTGCTGGCCGATGCCCGCGAGGCGACTGCCCCGCCCGAACCGGGCCAGGATGCAGCACTGCCGCGAGCCGGGACAGCCGGTGATCTCGGCGTGGACGGGGAAGTCGCGGAACGCGCCGGGCGGCTGCTGCTCAAGACACTGGAGTCCGCCGGTGGGCTGGAGCAGCTGTCCGCGGTGCACGAGGCGGTGTCGGCCTACCACGGCAACAACTACTTGCCGCTGCTGGAGGGCTTCTACCGTTCGCACCGTCCGGCGTTGTTCACGCTGGTCGACGCCTTGGAGATGACGTCGACCACGGCGGATCGCAGCGTGCTGGACGCGGTGGAGTTCATCCGCGTCAACCGGGACCGGCGCAGCGAGTGGATCCCGGAGAAGACCCTGCACACCCTCGGCGGGCAGCAGGTCACCGTGGCGATCGACGTCGACGCGTTCACGTCGCTGGGCTGGCGCAAGGTGCTGCGGGATAAGGACCGGCCGGGGATGCTCGCGCGGCGGCACCTGGAGGTGTGCGTGTTCTCCCACTTGGCCGCCGAGCTGCGGTCGGGGGACATCGCCGTGGCCGGGTCGGACTCCTACGCCGACCTGGGCGCGCAGCTGATGTCGTGGGAGGAGTGCGCGCCGCTGGCCGCGCAGTTCTGCGAGCAGGCCGGGATCCCCGCCGAGGCGCCGGAGCTGGTGGCGTTCTACCGCCACCAGCTGGCCACCACCGCGGCGGTGGTGGACGCGGGCTACCCGGCCAACACCGATCTGGTGCTGGAGGGCGGCACACCGGTGCTCAAGCGTCGCAAGGGCGCTGACCGGCGTCCGTCGGCGCTGGCGTTGGAGCAGGCGGTCCATCAGCGGCTGCCCGAGCGCAGCCTGCTGGACATCCTCACCCGTGCGGCGTATCTGACCGGGTGGCCACGGCATCTGGGGCCGGCGTCCGGGTCGGATCCGAAGATCCGTGGTGACGCACTGGGGCGCTATGTGCTCACCGCCTACGCCTACGGCGCGAACCTCGGCGCGGCCGAGGTCGCCCGACACATGCGCGGGCAGGTCTCCGCCCACGAGCTCTACACCGCGGGCAACAAGCACTCCACCGCCGACAAGGTCCACAAGTGTTCCGCCGACGTGATCAACGCGTTCACCACGCTGGACGTGGCCGGGATGTGGGGTGACGGACAGGTGGTCGCCGTGGACGGATCGCAGGTGGACACGTGGGAGAACAACCTGCTGGCCGAGAGCCACATCCGCTACGGCGGCTACGGAGGCCTGGCGATGCGGTTCGTGTCCGACTCCTACATTGCGCTGTTCTCCCACTTCGTGCCCTGCGGGGCGTGGGAGGCCGTCTACATCATCGACGGGTTGCTACGCAATGACTCCGACGTCCAACCCGGCACCATCCACGCCGACACGCAAGGCCAGTCGCTGCCAGTATTCGGACTCGCGGCGCTGCTGGGGTTCAAGCTGCTGCCGCGCATCCGCAACTGGCACGACCTGAACTTCTACCGGCCCGACTCCGCCACCCGCTACCAGCACATCGACTCGTTGTTCGGTGACAACGCCGTCGACTGGGAGTTGATCGAGCGCCACTGGACCGATCTGCTGCGCACGTCCATCTCGATCCGTGAGGGCCGGGTGTCGTCGGTGACGTTGCTGCGCCGGCTCGGGAACCACTCGCACAAGAACCGCTTGTACCGGGCATTCCGCGAGCTGGGCAGGGTAATCCGCACAGTGACGCTGCTGCGGTACCTGTCGGATCCGGGGCTGCGGGAGCAGATCACGGCGATCACTAACAGGGCCGAGGCGTTCCACGGCTACTCGGAGTGGCTGATGATCGGCGGCAAGCTCATCGGCCACAACGACCCCGAACACCAGGAACTGGTGATCAAGTTCAACGAGCTGATGGCCAACTGCGCGATCTACTCCACCGCGCTGGACATCACCGACGTGGCCAACCAGCTCGCGGCCCAGGGCTATCCGGTCGACACCGACGATCTGGCCACCGTTACCCCCTACATCCAGCACACCATCCGCCGCATGGGCGATCTCGTGCTCAACCTGACCCCGCCAGAGCAGATGCCGGTGACACGCCTGGACCTGGAGCCACGGGTGCTGTTCGCCACACGCACCTGACCGGTGGCAGCGCTGCCGGGGGCCATACGAGTGGCGCGGCCGCATCGTCGGATCAGGCCAGCTGAACTGTCCCGGCGGCGAACTCCGCGCGGGCCTGGGCGACGGCCTCCGGGTAGGCCAGGGCCTTCTCGTGCTTGGCCAGTGCCCGGTAGATGCTGGCCAGGCTTGGGTTGCGCCCCTTGCGCTTGCCGGCGGGAATGATCAGGTCTGGGCGGATCGACTCGACGGACTCGCCGTTCGCGCGGCGGCGCAGCACGGTGTGCAGCATGTCGTCGGTGATCACCGGCGGCCGACCGCCGTGGTTGCCCTTGCGGGCTGCGGCGTTGAGCCCTTCCAGGGTGGCCTCGCGGATGTTCTCGCGTTCGGTCTCGGCCATCGCGGCGAAGAAGGCGAACAGGACACGGCCGGTGCCGGTGGGATCGTAGATGCCGGTCAGCGGCCCGGCGAGCATCTCCAGGGCGATGCCGTGCGCGGTGAGGTGATCGGCCAGCGCGGTGAGTTCGGCGGAGTCACGGCCCAGGCGCTTCATCTCGTAGACGGTGAGGATGACCCGACAGTGCGGGGCGTGGGCCTTGATCTGTCGGCACGCCTCCAGTGCAGCCTCGAACTTCGGACGGACTCGCACCCGGGTAGAGATCTTCTCGGTGAAGATCTTCTCACGCGGAATGCTGAGCGAGACCAGCGCGTCCAGCTGCGACTGGAGCTCCTGGGTGAGGTGTGAGCAGCGGGCGTAGCCGACGCGGATGTCCGCGGTCGGCGTGTTGGCGGGCATCCGCGCCGGAGGCGGGGTGCCCGGCCGCCACGGCTGGCCCGGACCGCGGTCGGCCGGTGTCGGCACACGCAGCAGCTTGGCCAGCCGGGGCATCTTGGTGAACCGGCCGGTGTGGTAGGTCCCGGCGACCGCGCCGGAGCGGGACCGGCACGGCGAGCCGGGCTGAACCAGGCAGCGCGGGCACGGGTGCGGGTTCCAGCATTAGCGGACTAAAAACCAACGCGATCGTCGGGTGAGTGGCTCCACGGTGGGGTTGCAGGGTGGGCAGAGTGCCGGTCCGTTCCTGTCGAATGCGCAGGGTGAGCAGCTGTTGGGG
>JBOHFG010000319.1:0-11530 GCA_050699575.1 Pseudonocardiaceae bacterium | reverse complement strand
TGTGACGCTTCTATGTGTTGTCAAGTGGTGTCTGGGGGTATCTCCGGCTTCTGGTGTCGGTTCCGTGGGGGCCGCGGGGGTGCCGCGCAATGTGCGGGGCCGTCCCTCCCGGGTCAAGGGCGCCTTCGGCGTCGCTAGCGCGATGCCGCTGCGCGGCACCCTGGACCCGCGAGCCTCTACGGCCCCTGGGGGCAGGGTCGCGGGCAGGCGGGGGCCTGCCCTTCACGACGCGCGGCACCCCCGCGGCCCCCACTGGTTTGGGCAGATAGGGCACCTCGGCATATCCGCTGGTCATAGCGCCCGTGGTGGTGTTGTCGGGTTTAGGCGGTGGGGGTCATGGCGGTGGTGAGGGTGCGGTAGAGCTGGCGGGCGATATAGCGCTTGAGGCAGCGGCGGATCTCCCGGGGGGTCTTGCCTTCCGCGGTGCGCCGTGCGACGTAGGCGCGGGTCTTGGGGCAGCTGCGCATCCGTGTGGTGGCGATGGTGTGGAGGGCGCGGTTCAGTGCCCGGTCGCCACCGCGGTTGAGTCGGTGGCGGATGGTCCGGCCGCTGCTGGCCGGCAGTGGGCTGGTGCCGGCCAGGGCGGCGAAGGCGGCGTCGTTGCGGCACCGTCCGGGGTGGGAGAAGCTGATGATGGCCTGGGCAGCGCTGACCGGTCCGATGCCGGGCTGGCCGGTCAGGCCGGGAGCCAGCTCGTCCACGATGGCCCGCAGCTGGGCACGGTTGGCTTTGAGCGCGCGAGCGGCCTCGCGCAGCGCGAGAGCGAGTCGCCGGATCTCGGCGTGACGCACGGCCTGCGCTCGGCTGGCCTCGCGCGGTTGCCGACGCCGGGCCAGGCCGGCCAGGGTGGCCTCGGTCAGCGTGCCGCGGGCGGTCTGGCGGTCGGCGTCGTCGCCGTCGAGCAGCAGCGCCCGCAACCGGTTGGTCTGCCCGGTGCTGGTGGTGGTGAGCTCCTGGCGGGCGCCCAGCAGGATCCGCAGCGCGTCACGGTCTCCGTCGGCACGGGGGGTGGGCAACCGATCAGCGTCCAGCCGCAGCGCGGTCAGCACCGCGAGGTGCGCGTCGATCGGGTCGGACTTGCCCTTGCCACGGCGGGCCTTGCGGTGCGGCTGCTCACACTCGATCACCATCACCCCGGCCGCCGCGACCGCGCGGGCCAGCCCAGCACCGTAGCTGCGAGTCCCCTCGATCGACACGACCACCCGGGGACCGGGCGTGTGCTCAACGATCCAGGCCAGCAGATCTGCATAGCCCGCGCTGTCGTTGCTGATCGTGATCGTGGCGATCGGTGTCCCGGTCGAGGAGGCGATCTCCACCTCATGAGTGTCGCGATGGGTGTCCACCCCACCACGGCATCGATGCATTCTGCCAACATGGGCATGTGGCCTGGTGTCCTTCCTGGGCGTCGGGTCAACGTCGGCACCGGCCTGGATGGGATCACCGAGCGGCACATCTGTGACGGGTCACGCCCCAGCGGCGGACAGGCTTCTGATCAGGCCAACCTGGTGGGCCAGGCCGGTGCCGGCAACCACGATGGACAAGTCACACACAAGGCACGCCACAGCGGCCAGATCATCTTCGAGTCACACCGGGTCACCGGCACCGATCCTGGCGGTCCTCCACCCAGGAGCACCGCAACGACACTCACAGATCATCTTTAGTGAGAGCGGCACAACGAGCGAGTTAGCATAGGTCGATCCACACGAGCGCGTAGCCGCGAGTCACCGGCTTGCGGCGGCACTCCCAAGCAGGCGGACACACGGCCAATCAGCGTTCACACCGAAGATCGCCCACCGGGTCTCCGTCCCCTCAACAGTCCCCGGGATCGTCCTGCGTCGGATCGCCGGCCTCAAGGGCGCCGCAATTGCGGCGTCGCTGTGCGATGGCGCAAGCGCCACCCTTGACCCCGGCGATCCGACGCCGAGGCGGCCGGGTATGAGGGACCGGGGATAGAGCAGGTCGAGCCCACCCCAGCCACCGGTCGTGCCAAATCCGTGCCAGATACAGCGGCGACCCACGGAGTACAGCGGGGAACCACGGGGACACCGATCGTCACTCCCCAATACGGACCCCGACCCATCAGAGCTGGTCAGGATCCGTTTGTGCTGCGTGGCGGGTCAAGGATTCGAACCTTGGAAGGCATCAGCCGACGGATTTACAGACCGCCGCCGTGCGACCCAGGGCGTAGGCGCACACTCACGAGTCCCGTCTGCGCGCCCACCATCAACACTGGCTCGCATGCGCTGATGGCCGTGGACAGGTTCCCTATCGGGGCCATCCGGGCCGTCTCAACGAACGAAACAACGCGCAACAACGCGATACGACCCTGACCAATGACGAATATCTCCGCTGGTCAGCGTCATTTTCGGCCGGGTGGCCTCAGCATTTGCTTGGTCTTCCAGAAAATCTTGCCAATCTTGCGGACCGTGCCCTCGCCGGGCAATTCCCTCCACGAAACTGCTGCGGCTGACTGGGTAGGCAGGGTGTAGCATCTCATCGCCCCCTGGGGACTACAACACGGCGTCCCGGAGCAGAGCTAGACGACGCACGTGGTGGTGATGTTGAGGGCTTGCCCCGGGAATGCAGACCGTAGGTGTCTGCGGAGCGTTGTATCGGGCGACTTGTGGCCCAACGGTTCATCGGGCGACGTCGCCTTATCCAACATTCCGTATCCTTGTAACTGGAAAACGCTGCTCGATGTTGCTCGTTTTGGTTGCCGCATAAGCGGCGGCAATAATTTTTTCTGAAATCTCGATACGTCTGGCAACTTGGATGTCGAAGTTGAACGCGCTTTCAATGTTTGCGGTGTAATCTGCAATCAATATGGACTGCTCATGGATTGTTTGCTGTTCATCTTCACCTTCTTTTCTCAAGCTTGTATGAATGAATATGGATCCCGCTTCATCGCGCCCAAGCCGGAAGGATAGTAGAATTTGATCAGAGCCAGGGAAGAGGAAGGGATTTTCGCGCGTCAAGAGCGTACGATCGTTCCATGTTTTCACACTGGCTCCCGCTCCGGCTGGAACAACATCACGTATGACTGCACGATACTTGATGTCGGACAGTGTTCCCTGTCGCCTATATTTCGAACTACGAGGCGGAAGCCATGCGCTGGTAGATACCATAGCTGGGGATCACCTTGCCTGCGAGCGTATCTCTTCAGTAGGAGATATTGAAACGTTGGGAACGCGAAGAAAGTTACGAGGGCTAACAGTTGTTGCAAAACTTCGCCCATGTCTCTCTCCTGGCATTGTCATGGTCCTACTAGTCGGCAGTTGTCGGGACTCCGGAATTTAACGACATCATCGAGACGGGGCGTCAGCAGGAGTTGGAACCAGCCTCATCCCCGTCGCGTGGGCCTAACCTTGCTTGGCCTCCCAGAAGTTCTTGTCAATCCAAGGGACAGTATCCTCGCTGGACTGGCTGTCTCTGGGATGGCTGGCCACCCAAGTGTGGCATCCCGAGCGCTACCACGTGGCATCCCGGGCAGAGCTAGACGAGGAAGGCGCTGGTTCCGCCGGGACGGAGCAACCAAGATCAGGCCGTGTCCAGGTCGTCAGACGTCAAATCACGTCCAGACGCAACGAGCACAAACCAGCAGGTCACAACAGGACAGTCATCCAACCATCGCAGGCCCGTCCATCAGACTAGGAAAAGTCGGGCTTCTTGCGGCTGGCTTGCGGCCATGCGCAGAAGCAGTGAACCAGTTCACCTCGCGATCAACCCGACGAGCATCACCACGACCAGCAACCACGTCGTTACCTCGTCGTCGCTCCACGGCCTCCGGGCTCTTGGCTCGACACCACCCGCCGTACACTCGACGCCGCGTGTCGGGTCGGTGGTGAGAAGCTGGTCCACGGCACACGGCACACGGCACACGGCACACGGCACAGATGCGGCACAGACCGTCGAGAGCGAGGCAGCCAGCCCGAGCCTGACGGACCAGCACTCGCCCGGCATGCTGGGCAAACGCACAACGTAGGCCCTCGTAGCTCAGGGGATAGAGCATCGGTTTCCTAATGATGTTCGCAACTGCGCTCCTCTCGCCGGCCCTGGGTGAAGTGTCAACTTCGTTCAGCACGTCGGGCGCCCCCTTCGCCGGACGCCTGCCCCGGGTCCGCTCCAAGACAAGCTCGCTGACGTGACCGATCCCCACTTCGGCACTCGCCTGCCTGTAAGACGGCCACCATGGTCATCTCCACCCTTTACCTACCCGGAACAACCACCAACATCCAGTACCAGTACACACCAGCCAGAGGTGTCTGCGCTGGTCAAAGGGAATCTCCAGCCATGACCAGCACCGTTCGGTAGTGACTTCTGGTAATCGCTAGGCCGCAGGTTCGAGTCCTGCCGGGGGCGCAGGCAAGTCATTTCGCGACGACCCTGACACGACGTCGTCGCGGTCATCGCGACTGCCAAGCACGGACGAGATCATCTGGCCCCCAGTGCGCGGCCAGGGGTAGGCCGTCGGTCACCCCGCAACGGGAAACCGCCACGAGCGGTGTGTCCGCAGCGGTGCCGGGGACGGCAAGCATATCCCGGGCCAGGGCATCGTAGTCACGACGACCGAAGGGCCGGCTCTCCAGCCACTTCACCGACCCGACGAAATGCACCGCGCCAGCCACCGGCTCACGGTCGGCGCCGACTAGGTCGATCTCGGGGTGGTTCTGACGGTTCCACCATCCACCGACCGCTTCGGTCTCGGCCCATTCGGCGTCGGGCAGCAGTCTGAGCAGGGACTCGCGGATGAGCGGCTCGACCGCGCAACCCCGCCAGACCGTCCACGCCCGCTCGATGCGTTCCAACGCCAGATCTCCCCGGCCGCGTTCGATCAGCGGGATGGCACGCTGTAGGAAGGTCAGCCAGAACCGTAGATAGGGGTCAGCGACACGGTAGCGCTTGTTCCTGCTGTCAGGCTTCGTCGACAGCGGCAGGTCGGTAGCCAGGGCCCGCTTGGCCAGCAGCGTGGTCAGCAGGGGTGAGAGCGTGCCGGACGGCAACGGGCTCGCACCCCCGGCCTGGGTGGCGATCGCGGTGAAAGTGCGCTCACCGCTGCCCACAGCCTCCAGGACAGCTCGCGAGTGGGTAGCCGCGGGAAACTCCCCCAGCAGCGTCAGCTCTCCCGCTACCAGAAGCGGCGACAGCGGATTCGCGACCGACTCGCGCAGGAAGTCCGTCCGGCTCATCCCGGGCCGCCATGCTTGGACGATCTCCGGGAATCCGCCGGTTATCAGAATCGCGTCCACCGCGACCACCGCTTCAAGGCCGGTCATGACCGCAACGTCAGCCAGATGCATCGGCTGGACGGTCATCTTCGCCGCCCGCCCGAAGAAGGGACGCCCATACGACTGCAGCGTCTCCATCACGGAGATGTCGCTGCCGACGAGGAGCAGCAGCACCGGCTTGGCCGAAAGGTGCCGATCCCAGACGGTCTGTAGCGCGCCTTCGAATTCCTGGTCCTGCTCGACTAGCCAGGGCACCTCGTCGATCACCGCGATGCTGGGAATGTCGTCCGGGACCGCGACAGCCAGCGACCGCAGAGCCTGGTTCCAATCCCCTGCCTGTAGACCCGCAACCAGTTCCGCCCCCGGCAACGGTGACTGCACCAGCGCCGTGGTGAAATCCGCGCGCTCCGCCACCGGATTACGCCCCCTCGTCGCCTGAAAGACCACGTACAGCGCTCCCGACCGGTCACAGAACTCCTGCACCAGCCGCGACTTCCCCACCCGCCGCCGCCCCGTCATGATCACGGCCCGGCCTCTCGTGGTACCACGGCCGTCGGTGACGCCGCGGAGCTGCTCGTCAAGCAGCTCAAGATCAGCAGCGCGGCCCTGAAACTCCACAGCACACTCTCCATACTCCGTACAAACGTAGATTTTTTCTTACGTACACCAAATCATACTACCGCCCGCTGACCGACAGCGGGGCGATGTAGGAGTACGCCGATGATCAGGACGGTGGCCGCCGCGCGATACGACGCAGGTGTCGATCGCCCAGGCCTGGCGCGCCCTGTCGGTTCACGAGAGCAGCGCGCGGATGTCATCGGCGTCCAGGACGGAGCCGAAGGCGTTTCCGTCGTTCATGACGCCGGCAAACAGCTCCCGAGATGCACACGGACCAGCCGCCGTTCCGCCGGTCTGCGCCGGTCCCGACGTCTGAAGATGGCCTCAGCCGAGTCACCCGTAGCGGGCTGTCGCCAGCACTCATCGAAGCCTCAGCGAACGGATTGACGCCGCAGACGCAGCTCCCGCCCGGGTTAACCGCCAGCACCTTGAAGTGTCCCTTGACGGGATGGTCTCATTCACGATGCCGGCACCGATGTCGATCACTGCTGACAAGCTGCCGACGTTCCTCGTTGACTTCGGGGGTGGCCAGATCGTGGGGTGCGGCCGCAAGATGATCGTGCTGATGGACGGCGTCGCGGACCGTGAGGTCTTCGCTGCCTACCACGCAGCCCACGAACGCCCCGTTTCAATCGGCCAGCGAGTAGCTCGGTCAGCCTCGGGTGTGGTGTGTCGTACCGGAACAACGACTCCCGGCAGGTGCAGCATCGACCCCTACTACGAAGACCACGGCACAGGTACACCGATCGTCCTCATTCACGGGTACCCCCTCAACGGCCACTCATGGGAAAAACAAGAACGGGTGCTACTTGAGGCTGGCTACCGGGTGATCACCTACGATCGCCGAGGGTTCGGGGCCTCCAGCCAGCCGGCCATTGGTTATGACTACGACACCTTCGCCGCGGACGTGCATGCTGGTGGAGAAACTAAACTTGCTTGACATGGTCCTGGTCGGTTTCTATGGGCACCGGTGAGGTGACCCGCTACCTTCACCGTCGCCGCTAGTGCCTCGGCGACGGCCACGCTGGCTTGCGTCCGGACCTGGCTGACCGACTTCCGCCGCGACCTGCCCAAGATCAGCGTGCCGATGCTGGTCGCGCAGGGAAATGAGGACCGCATCCTACCTATCGACTCCACCGGCCGGCGTCTGCCGGATTTGATCAAGGACGTGCGGTTCATCGAGGTTACGGGTGGCCCGCACAACATCGGCTGGACCCACCCCGAGGAAGTCAACAAGGCGCTGCTCGACTTCTTATCCGGGTAGGTCCGATACTATCCGCACAGGCCAAGGATTGCCGTCTGGCGCCGGGCGGACGATCTTTCCGCGGCGTCAGGACGCTGGCTGTAGATCGATGGGTTGCGGTGTGCGGGTGGAGGGCTGCTGGCATGGCTGGGTAAGCACGGGCAGCGTGTTTAGCAGCACTGGTTCACCACGGACCCCATCCAGGAACACCACCCCCGAGCCCAAGCGGCGGCCACGACCAACCAGTGCCCACCTGGTGATGGACAAGAGCCAGCGGCGCCGGCGAGGCCTGTGAGCTCACCCCGGGAGTCCTCGGTTGCCCAGGTCGGGATGGTAAGCTCACGATGGGCGCCTCGTCCACGAGAACCACTCCTCTCGGATTCCTTGACGTTGCATCTGGCGTGGCGGCAGTCGTCCTACGCCCGAGCGGATCACAGGGTCTTGACCAACCCGCCGTCGGTGAGGACGTCGGTGCCGGTGACGTTGCCGCCCAACCACTGGCTAGCAGCAGTACGAGGTCGGCGACCTCCTGCGGGTGGGTGAAGCGGCCAGTCGACGCTTCGGCGACCTTTTCGGGATGGACGTCCTTGTTGTCGTCGGTGAGCGCTAGAAACCCCTCGTCTGCAGTTCCAGCGAACGCGAGATGGCGGTGCTGAGCGCGGGTGTGACCGCCGGACTCCGATACGCCGCGAGCTGCTCTGAGCAGGTGTTGGCTTCTCATCAGGTGACGACGTCGGTGGATGCGTCGAGTCGAGCGAGCATCTGGGTGAATAACCGCCCGAGCATGGTGATCTGGTCGCGGGTGAGCCCGTCGAAGAACAGACGCCGGACCGTATCGACGTGACCGAGCGCGGCGGCTTCGATGGCGCGTCGGCCCGCCTCAGTGAGCACGATGAAGGCTCCGCGACCGTCGTCGGTGCACCCCTCGCGGCTGACGAGGCCACGGCGCTGCATTCGGGTCAACTGATGTGACAGGCGGCTCTGCTCCCACTGCAAACCACGCTGCAGCTCGAACGGGCGCAGACGTCCGTCTGGGACCTCAGTGAGGTGCACGAGCACCTCGTAGTCGGCAAGGGACAGGCCGGAATCGGCCTGTAACTGCCGGTTGAGCCGGGCGAGCAGCTGCCCGTGCATCTGGAGGTAAGACCGCCAGGCGTGCTGCTCGCCCTCGTCGAGCCATCGCGTGTTGTTCATGTCAGCGACTCTACCGGAATGAATGACCCGTCATGTACGTTGACAGCATGTACATGATGAATCATCCAGCTCGATGACCGGACACAAGGAGACCACCGACATGATCACTCACACCACGATCCCCCAGCTCACCGGCACCTACACCATCGATCCGGCGCACACCCGGATCGGCTTCGTCGCCCGGCACGCAATGGTGACCAAGGTCCGCGGCGCCTTCAACGAGTTCGAGGGCATCGCCGTGCTCGACGGTGACAACCCCGCCAACTCGACCACCAAGGTGACGATCAAGGCGGCGAGCATCGACACCCGCAACGCCCAGCGCGATGAGCACCTACGTGGCAACGACTTTCTCGCAATGGACTCCTACCCGGAGATCACGTTCGTCTCCACCGCCGTCCGCCAGACCGGCGACACCAGCTTCGAGCTGACCGGCGACCTCACGATCAGGGGCGTCACGAACGCGGTGACGATCCCCGTCACCTACGAGGGCGCGGCGACTGACCCGTTCGGCAACCTGCGCGTCGGTTTCGAGGGCTCGGTGACGATCAACCGCAAGGACTACGGCGTCACCTGGAACGCCGCGCTCGAGACCGGTGGCGTCCTGGTCAGCGACAAGATCGTGCTGGAGTTCGAGGTCTCCGCGGTCAAAAACACCTGACACTTCTACCGTCACACCGGCCACGCCTCAGCCGGTGTGACGGACACCACGCACCCTTCCCCGGAAAGACATTCGATGACCACGACACAGTTGATACCACGGGTGGACATCCGCCGTGCGGACGAGCGGTTCAAGACCACTATCTCCTGGCTGGACTCCAAGCACTCATTCTCCTTCGGCGGCCACTACGACCCTGCCAACACCCACCATGGGCTGCTGCTGGTCAACAACGACGACATCGTGCGCCCCGGCAGCGGGTTTGAAACCCACCCACACCGTGACATGGAGATCGTCACCTGGGTCCTGCAAGGCTCCCTGGTACACCAGGACTCCACCGGCCACTCCGGACTGATCTACCCCGGCCTAGCCCAACGGATGAGCGCCGGCACCGGTATCCTGCACTCGGAGAAGAACGATTCCTGGCGGCTGCAGGGCGGCGCCAGCCACGACGAACCGGTGCATTTCGTACAGATGTGGGTCGTGCCCGATGAGGGCGGCATCACCCCCGGCTACGAGCAGCTTGAAATCCAGAACGAACTGCTCGCCGGCGGTCTCGTGCCAGTCGCATCCGGGATGGCAAAACACGACGGCGCCTCCGCCATTCGCATCAAGAACCGCTACGCCGCGCTCTACGCTGCCCGCTTGCAGCCCGGTCAGAGAATACAGCTACCCGAGGCGCCATTCCTACACCTGTTCGTGCCCCGTGGGACGCTCACCGTCGAAGCCCTCGGCGCTGTGCACACCGGCGATGCTGTGCGCTTCACCGCTACCAATGGACAACAGGTCACCGCCACCGAACCCGCCGAGATACTCCTGTGGGAAATGCACACGGCCATCGGGGCTTAGCCGATCGCAACAAATTAAGGACCCACAAACTCCAGTGACGCCCCAGCGACGCTTGACCGCTAAAAGTGGCGGTGTCTCGTTGAACTACGACAACCGTGCTGAATGCAACGATGTTGCCTCCAGCACAACGGGACTTAATACGTAAGGACGAGGTTAAGCCCGCAGCGTCAGCAGCTCGACGCTGATCTCCTGCAACCAAATTGTGATTTCGGCGGTTTGGTCGAACGTGGTGTGTGCCGGCTGGTCAGCAAGCCAAGCGCCGCTGGGATCCTGGATACCAAGCAGATGATCAGCGATGGTCACCGCCAGCTCCGCGCAGCGTGGCTCACCGGTGATTCTGGCGAGGACGGCGGCCCCCCAGGCCACCTTGTGACTGGTGGGGCAGGACCGCAAATTGCCGTCACAGGACAACGTAAAGTCAAGGTAGCCGCGGGCCGTACGCAGGTAAGCGTCGTCAGCCGTTGCCCATACAGCTTGGCCAGAAACCCGATGGGATAGCCAATCATGAAATATGCCTGGTCGGGCTCGCGGGCGCGCACGACATAGAACGCGGCTTTGTCCTCGGGAACGTCGCGAACAAGGTGTCCGGCGCGGTCAAGGCGCAGGAACAGACCGGAGCGCAGGTCCAGCTGGCGTGCTAGCAGCTGTGCCAGCCAGCGGCCGGCGCCTTCCGCTCACTGAACGTCACCGAAATACAGACAGACCAGCCCGAGGTGCGCAGTGGTCAAAGCATCCGCTCCGCCGTCACTACAGCCGGAGGACCCACTAGTGCGGAACCCGCCCCTGCCTGGTTCGTGACACGATCGCAGGTACTCGAACGCCGGATAGGCTATGTCGAAGCGACCCATCCGCTGCGCAGCCATCGCCAGCCAACCGTTCGGGTACGCCCAGTACTCGGTGAACGCAGCGTTGTCACTCTTGTGGTCCGCCGAGGTGGCGAAGCAGGCCAAATCATCGGCCTCGGGACCGTAAGAGCCGTCGTCACGCAGCCGCGTTGCTAGCCATCCCACGGCACGATCCGCAGCCTGTTCGTACCGCGTCCTCGACACCATCAGAGGTACCTCCTTCGATGATCAACGCTCTGTAGGTGCACATCACCGAGGATCCCTACTGAACCGCCACCGGCTACCGAGGTCTCAGCCACTGGCCCCTTACCAATAACGCTCATCACGGTGAGGTGAGCTCGGCGATGACGAGGCAGACCCGACCGAGTTGTGCGGGCCAAGCCTGCCATACGCCAACATCGAGGTCTACGCGGAATCTGCCCACCAACGTCACAGCTGCTCGATCTGCCCACCGGGGGCGGAGAGAAGTTCGACGTGCCGATCGGCGATGGCGTGCCGGTGCCCGGTCGCCTCACCATAGGCCAGCACCACTTCACCACTGGTGCATGAAAAGGTCACTGCATTGACTGGAATGCTGTCTACTACGACGACCAGGACATCACCTTACCGGTACTGCCCGCCCATTGGGACCTCGCCGAGCTGCTGCCCGACTGGCGCCGTCACCTGCGCACGGCGAACCGTGCCGAGTCCACCGTGCGCCGCGCTACGAGAAGGACGCCACCATCGTCGGTACCTAACAGCCCTTGCCGCAGCCCTGGTGACTAGCCGACGAACGGCGTCGTCGTCACCATGACGGCGTCATCGCCTCATCGGGTCGCCATTTCTGCGTTCTGGGGCTGCTTCTCCTTAGCCGGAGCTTGATCGCTGAAAGTGAGGTGTCACCGTACAGAGCTGTACGGTG
>JBOHFG010000318.1:0-5778 GCA_050699575.1 Pseudonocardiaceae bacterium | reverse complement strand
AGCCGGGCAGGCTCACCCGGTCGTAGGGCAGCGGTATCGGCGTGAACCTCACCCCGCACAAGGCGGCCACCGTGCCCTCAGGACCCAGCTCGCCGTGGTGGGTGTCGCGGTCAGCCTTGGACCGGAGATACCACGTCACGGGGTGCCTCCCAGGGTCGCCTCAGCCACCGGGGCCTCGGCCGGCATCTCCACCAGGTCGTGCCGGGCGCGCAGCTCCTCCCAGGTGGCGTGGTGGCAGCCCGCACCCGTCGAGTAGCGGCCGTCGGGGCCGGGCCGCCAGGTGCGCATCAGGTCGTCGCGGACGATGGGCCGGTCGGTGGGCGCGGGCGCGGTGCCGAGCCCGGAGACGAGCCCGGAGACGAGCCATACCCGAGGGTGGGCGCGGTCCGTCGAGGACACGCCCCAGAGCGGGGGGATGCTCACCGGGCGTCCCTCGACCGCGGGTGCCCCGGTGGCCGGGTCACCGCTCATCGGAACCACTCCCCGAGAACCTCGAACAGGACCCTCGCGCCGACCTCATCAAAGATGATCACGCACCCGCCAGTGACGTGCGGGTCAAGGATGATCTCAGCGACGTCGTGCCCGTCGTACCCGTCCTGTCTCACCTGTCTCTCCACCACGAGGTTCGCGAAGCCCCTCGGGCCCCGATGCAGCGCGCAGGTGACGGGAATCGCCCTGCGGTCAGGGCGGCGAGCCCCCGGGGTCGCGCCATCAGCCATGGTCAGCCTCTCCTGTCGGGCACAGTGAGCCCTGGTAGCCAACCGTGATCGGGCCAGTGGGCGTGGCGTCGGGGGCGGCGCGCGTGCGGGGAATCACCCGCACGCGCCGGGCCCGGCCGGCGTAAGCGCGCTCGCGGTCCCTACGGCGCACCAGCTCCGCCACGGTCACCCCCACGACCCCACTCAGCTGGGGCCGCCACCAGCTCAACCGCGCGCGGTGATGCCGACCCGCCCGCCGCTGCCGCGGGGAGCTAACCCCGGTCAGCATCGCCGAAGCCCTGAGCGCAGTGCCTCCGCGAGCACCCGCTGCACCCCATCAGCACTCGGCAGCGGCGCACAGGCACCGTCATCACGCGGCGGTATCCGCCACCGCAACGGTGGGTACCCGCCCACCGCCGTGGGTGGCAGCGCCACCCACTCACCTTTCCCCCGCAGGCACACCGACGCGGCAGCCAGCTCATCCCGCAGCGTCCCCGAGTCGGTCGCCACCACCAGCACCCACCGCGACGGTGCCAGCGCCGTGCCGACCGGCACCGCCAGGTCGGCGTCCGCCAGTGCCGGCAGCAGCTCAACCACCCGGAACGGCACGTCCAGGGCGTCGATGCCACGCCCGCAGACCAGCAGCACCCCGTAGGCCTGCTGGCCCCAGGTAGTCCACGCGTGGTCTGGGTCCGTCACCGGCGTCGTGTCCCCGTCGTCGAGGAGCGGGCGCACCTCGGCGAAGCCCTGCGGGTCGGTCCCGAACCCGCCGGGCACCACCGGCCAGCCCCGGCACACCGCCTCGAACACGGCCCACCGCAACCGCTCCCCGTAGGTGTCCGCCTGTGTCACTCTCGCCACACCGCCGCCCCCCTGTTCACGCGCGACCGTCCCTGGTAGTCACCCGTGGCGCGGCCAGGAATTCCCTCGCCGTGCCACGGGCCTGACCTCCATCACAGCGGCATTCAGGTGGACGACCCCACCCACTCACGGCGTACAAGCAGAAACACTGGCGTGGTCTGGCCTCCTGTGGTATGGGCCCGCTATGGTGATCGAATGACAACCCTGGGGGCTGAACCACGCTGTCCAGACTGCGGTGCGCAGCTGCGCCGAGGCCGCGAGCGTGGTGAGCGATGCGATCCATGCCAACACGGGGGTGTCGTGAAGGTAGCTGTCACTAAGTGCCAACTGTGACGTTGTTGCTGGTCAGTGCCCTACTCGGTATCTTCGAGCAATACTTGAAACCTGTGGATGAGCAAGATCAACGGAGGGTCGTACCCTCCCGATCATCCTGAGGTTCTCAAGCAAGATCGGCGCGGCAACGCCGGTCGGGAAGGTACGACCCGTGCTCAGCGTAATCCCGCAGGAGCCCAACGACGGCGAGGGCCACGCCAGCGGCAGTGGTGGGGCGCCGGTGTCGGTGATCGACCAGATCGTGCGTGACGGTGCCCGCCGGATGCTGGCCGAGGCGCTGGCGGCCGAGGTCGACGCCTACCTCGCCCAGTTCACCAGCGAGCGCGACGAGCGCGGGCGGCGGCTGGTGATGCGCAACGGCTCGCATCAGCCTCGCGAGGTGTTGACCAGCGCCGGGGCGGTGGCGGTGGTCGCGCCGCGGGTCAACGACCGGCGCACCGATCCCGACACCGGCGAGCGCCTGCGGTTCTCCTCGGCGATCCTGCCGCCCTGGTGCCGCAAGACCCCGAAGATCAACGAGGTGTTGCCGCTGCTGTACCTGCATGGCCTGTCGAGCGGCGACTTCGGGCCGGCGCTGGGCCAGTTCCTGGGCTCCTCGGCGGGGCTGTCGGCCTCGGTGATCACGAAGCTGACCGAGACCTGGAGGGACGAACAGCGCACCTTCTCCCAGCGGGATCTCTCCGAGGTGGACTACGTCTACCTGTGGGCCGACGGGATCCACGTCAACATCCGCCTGGAAGAGCACAAGCTGTGCCTGCTGGTCATGATCGGCGTGCGCGCCGACGGGCGCAAGGAACTCGTCGCTCTCACCGACGGCTACCGGGAATCCACCGAGTCCTGGGCCGACCTGCTGCGTGACTGCGCCCGGCGCGGGATGCGCGCCCCGGTCCTGGCGATCGGGGACGGCGCGCTCGGATTCTGGGGCGCGCTACGCGAGGTCTTCCCCGCCACCCGCGAGCAGCGCTGCTGGTTCCACAAGATCGCCAACATCCTCGGCGCGCTACCCAAGAGTGCACACCCGGGCGCGAAGAAGGCGCTCGCCGAGATCTGGAACGCAGAGGACAAGAAGCACGCTCTCTCCGCCGTGAGCAGCTTCAAGGCCGCCTACGGGGCGAAGTTCCCCAAAGCCGTTGCGAAGCTCACCGACGACCTCGACGAGCTGCTCGCGTTCTACGACTACCCCGCCGAGCACTGGATCCATCTCCGCACGACCAACCCCATCGAGAGCACTTTCGCGACGGTCAGGCACCGAACCAAGATCACCCGAGGTCCCGGATCGCGCGCCGCGGGGCTGGCGATGGCATTCAAGCTCATCGAGGCCGCGCAAGCCCGCTGGCGCGCGGTCAACGCACCACACCTGGTCGCCCTCGTCCGCGCCGGAGCCGTGTTCGAGGCCGGCAAGCTCGTCGAACGACCCACCGAAGACCATCAACCCGAAGCCGCCTAAAAGATCTTCATCCACAGGTCTTGACTATTGCTCGTGATCTTCTTGGAGTCATCAGAGCGCAGCGTAACGGTCAGCGGTTACCGCGCTGAGCTGCGCAAATGCCGTTCAATGGCACTTGGTGACAGCTACCTTCACGACACCCCAATGACCAGACCCCAGTACGCGTTGCGTATCAAGCAGAAGTTTGGTGAGCAGTCGTACGGCACGTTCGGCGTCGCCTGTCTGGCTGATACTGTACGCATGCTGGAGGCGCGCTTCCAGGGTATCAGGATGATCGGGCCCCAGCACGCGTGCAAGGTCAGCAATGAGTGGTGTTTGGATATTGACAGCTCGGGCCGGATTAGCTTCTACATCAACCAAATGCATGGCGAAGTGGCGGCGGACCCGCAAGGTAGCGGGGTCGTCCGAGCCGAGGTTCCGTTCCCGCTCAGCGAGGAGGGCAGTAAACATCCGTTCCGCTTCCGCCCGGTTGCCCGCATAACCAAGCGAGAACGCCGTCGCCATATCAGCGTCAGGGACCTGGTAATGGGCTGCCTTGCGAAAGGCGGTAGCAGCCGCACGCCATCGGTAGCGCTGCTGAGCGGCCTCTCCTATGGCGAATGCCTGCTGGGGCGTGGCCCGGTCGACAAGGGTGTCCCAGATGGTCTGGGGGACGCCGTCCATGCCGGGGAGGTCGATGAGGTAATCGAAGGCCAGATAGTGCCCATCTGTGCCGGTGGGTAGAAGCAGGCTGCTGGTGCCATGACTGGGGGTAGTAGCCCAGTCCAGGGCATGGGCAACAGGGCGGGGCGCAGCAGCGCCCCGCCCTGTTGGTTCAGGTAGTACTCGGCGAGCCCCGCGAGAACTTCGATGGGTTGCGGGTCGTGCACGCCCGCCCGGCGGCAATCCACTGCGGCGGCGACCAACGCAGCTCCCCGGGGATGGGCGCCGGGCCGCCAGGCGTTGCGCCAGTCTCCGGCCAGGTGCGGGCCGGCGGCGAGGATCTCGGCAAGCCCGAATTGGCTGGTTTTGCCCAGTGCTGTGGAGATGCGCGGGTCATCGGCGTAGTCCCGGGCTCGCTTCAGTTCCTCGGCACTCCAACGCCTCTGTAGTTCCACGACTGCCGCCAGGTCCAGGACGTCTCTGGCCTCGAGCCAAGAGTCACGCTCAATGCCGGTGACCCTGGATTCCTCTCGGGCGCTGTAGCGGTCGAATTCCGCGCTGCGCAGTGTCGCAAGTAGCAGTACCTGGCGGTCGCCGTCGCCGAGAAGTCGGCCTGCCACGCTCGCGGTCAAGCCGCCAGAGCCCAGAAACCGCTCTAGATCGTCCAGCCACACCACGCAGCGGCGTTGCTCCAGCACCACGGGCACGATCATCGCCAAGGACTCCCGGCTGGCGGGGGCCATGAGCACGTGGTCAGGACACAGCGCACGGATGGCTTCGTAGGCCATACGCGTTTTACCGGCAGTGGAGTCTCCGGCCAGCAACACGAAGCCGCCCCGCGCGACCGCCGCCCCCAGCTGTTCTTGGGCATCACGGCGAACATAAGAAGGAACCCGGTCGGCGACCGACTGCCCGTTCACTGTCCGGTGGAAGGTCTCGGCGGGGTGCACGCGTAAAGCGATTGGGTCGTTCAGGTCCCGCACGCGCCGAGGCCGCCCCGACTCACTGGCCGTCACAAGCTGCCCCGGCAACGCAGCTTTCTGCTCAGCATGCATGTCCAGCAACGTCTTTCCGCGTGCGCTGACCACGCCGAACACCGCTACGGCAAGGGCCGAGCCGACCGCTGCGGCAGCTGGCCCAGAAAGCCACATGGTCGACACCGCACCAACCCCCGCGCTCAGCACGATGGCACCGGTGAAGAAAATCCAACCGCGCAACCACCGTGAGCGCCACTTCATACGGCCATATTCCCACTCTGGCGCATCGAAGTCTGGAGTTGTTCCGCCGAGCGCTGTGGTTCCGGCGTTCTGGTGCTCGTCGTGCTCGGTGGGCGGTTCACCGTTCGCGGTCGCCAGCCTGGGGTGGTTGCCGCTCGGGGGCGTGCTCAATGTCCGGTCCGGTGGGCGTCTGGATTTGCGTGGGGTGCGGCCCGGTTGGCTGTGGGCCGGTCACTTGAGGACCGCTAGCCGCGGCGAGCGCCGGTTTGGGGGCGGTGGCCCGCTGGGTGTCCTCGATCTGGCGGGCGTGCTTGGGGAGTTGCGCGCGGAGCTGCTGTTCGGCGTGGAGGGGGGCGAGCCGCTGGGCGTGGTGCTGTTCTTGCTCGAGGAGCCGGGCGGCTCGGCGGTGGGCGAGTTCGGCGGTGTCACGGTCGCGGCGCTGGGCGGCGTGGTGGGCGTGGGGGTAGTCCGCTTCGGCGGCCCGGGCGCGGGTCTGGATGTGCCGGCGTTGCTCGCGTGGGCCGGTCTGCTGCTGCAGCGCCGCGGCGCGTTCGGCGAGTTCGGTGGCCTCGCGGTGTGC
>JBOHFG010000317.1:0-23815 GCA_050699575.1 Pseudonocardiaceae bacterium | reverse complement strand
TCCGGATCCGAGCGCGTCCAGTGACGGCAGGCTGTCGGGCGGCCCCGCATTATCGAATGCCAGGATCCAGCGCAACGGGCTTTGTGCGAGCGCTTCAAGCACTTGCGTGGGCGGATGCTGCATCGCTTCGCTCCCTGGCAAGCCCAGGCGAGCGCCCGGAGTCGTGACGGGTGCTCGGCTGGAATCTACCAGATGAGCTCGTAGTGGTCGCGAAACCGATAGATGTACTCAATCGCGAGCTGAGTCTTGCCGACACCACCGATTCCGTTCAATGTCAGGATCCCGGCGCCGGCACGGAGTACCTTGTCGATGGTGGCGATCTGGTGCTCCCTCCCGACAAAGCCGGTGTTACGCGGTGGAAGGTCTCCCAGCAGGTCGGTCGCCGGTGCACTCGACATGTTCTTCAGCAGCGGCACCGGGAGCACGCTCGCCACGATTGCGGTGGGAGAGCCGGCTGCGACGACGTGCGGGTCGGTGGCCGAACCGCTCGCCTGGTCCGCGGCGACCACCGCAAGCCACAGCTCATGGAATGTGCGCACCGTCGCGTCCGCATCCGGCTGACGGACAGCGATGTCGGTGAGGTGCCGGACGACACACTCCAGCTTGATCCACTTCCACTGTGGCGCAGCCTCCCCACGCAACATCAGGGCGACCGTCTCGTGGCTCACAGTGTCACGGAGATCGTTCCGCCTCCGGATCCCAGAGCTGATCATCCGCGTGCCCGGTAGGCCGGCGTTGCGATAGAGCTCATGGAGGGCATGGGTCAGCTCACGCAGCGGACCGGGCGGTAGACCATCCGGTCGAGGTATGCCCTGCGGCACGGACCGCTCCCAAGGTCAACAAGCTGGTGTCAACAACTGTCAGATTATGTCAGGGAGCACGTCCTCCCAACAACTGTTGGCGCCAACAGTTGTCAGAAGATGTTCGTGTTGGCCAGGATTCGGCGCCGGCAATCCGCGCCTGTAGACCATGGGAAATGAGACCAGATGTCGCTAAGTCAACGGAGCAGTGCGATGGTGATTCGAGACAAAGAGGAAGAGACCATGCCAGGCTCGATCGATGTCGTGATAAAGATTAGCTCAAGGACAATTCGGCTCGGATCGTTCGTTACGGCAAGTACCCGGATCCACAAGTTGGTTCGTTCCCGCCACGGTGGAGCCCCAGACCGCACCCCGTCACCTGTCCGCTGCGCACGGCTGTGGGCAGAGCGGTACTGGCCTGTTGGCCGGGTGGTACTTCAGCTGTCAGCCGCGGCTGCCATGATCACCCAAAAAGAGAGTGTCGCGCTCACGATTAACGGGATCGCGATGCTGGCGGAGATCGCGCAGGACCGCGCTCGGTCAGCGGCTCCGCCATGTCCCGGTGGCAGCCCGTAGCGTAGGTACCACCGCACCGCGATGGCAATGAGCCTGGTTCAACCGGGCTGACGGTCAGCGGTGCGCACCAGTAGGTTCAGGCCAGACGTCGCAGTGAGGAGCGCACATGAGTGAGGACACAACGTGGCACGACGATGGGCTGATCGATGTCAGTGAGTTGACACTGCGCCAACTGGCGAACGAGGTCGACGAGTCCAGCCTTACGTGGACGCTTCGTCGACTAATCGATTCCAGCGAAGAGGACGGTGAGGCGGTCGCCGGATGGAATTCATGTCTTTGACACCACATGGGTGGTCCGACCAGTGAGCGAAATGTGCATGACAGCCATCAGATGGGCGGGGGGTCGAAGTCGAAGTCGACGCGACGGCCTTGCTCGGCGACCTGCGTGTCCGGGTGGCCAGGACCGAGGGTGCGCTCATAGCGCTCCAGCGTATCCTCCGTGAGCTGGGACGCTTCTTCCTCCGCGCCGTGGGCTCTCATGTCCACGGCCAGGTTGGCGGCGCATCCCAGCGTCAGCGGATGATCCTCACCGAGAAGCGACCGCAGCCGCACCAACGTATCCTCTCCGAGTTCGCGAGCGGTGGCTGCGTCCCCGAGGCCAGCGATGTCACTGGCGAGATTGGTCGCCACCGTGAGTGGATAGTGATGGTCCCGGGTGAGCCTCGCGTCGAGGCCCGCCAAGGCCGCCTGATTGAGCTGGCGTGCGCCCGACAGGTCTCCGCGTACCCGCAAGAGAAGCGCCAAATTTCCGGTGCAGCCATGATTGTAAGGATGGTCGGCGCCGTAAACCTCGGGATAGCGGTTCACGGTGTCCTCGGCGATCTCGAACGCCTCGTCGATCTGACCGACTGTTCGCAGAATGTTAGTCAGGCTCATCGCGGCGGCCAAAGTGTCGGGGTGGCCTGCGCCAAAGAGCCGGGTACACCGCTCGAACACGTCCCGGGCCAGCATGAGCGCCCCGTCATAGTCGGCGATCCGCCGTCGCGCGATGGACAGTTCCTTGGCCGCGCGGAGTGTCCAGAAATGGTCGGCCCCCAATTGCTGTCGGCCGAACTCGTAAGCGTCGTCGCCGAGATCTCGGGCCTCCGCGTACTCGCCGCACAACCGCACAGCGCGGGAGAGGCCGCTCCACGCCACCAGTACGTCGGACTTACTAATCACCGACGTCGCTTGGCTCTGTTGCATGTACGTAAGCTGATGCAGCTCTCGAGCAGCCTGGTAGTCGCTGTTCAGCCCGTAATCCAGAGCGAGGCTGTTCATGGTGCGCAGCGTCCGCGGGTCCGTCGCGCCGAGGGATTCCTCGTGCAGGTGCCGGGACTGCTCATCCAGGTCACGCGCCGCGCCGAACTCACCCCGCGCGCGCAGGTCGCCACCGAAAGAGTTCATCAGCACGACGGTGAGTTCGTGGCGCGAGCCGAGGATTTCCCGCGAGCGTTCTAGCGTCACCCGGGTGAGGTCATAGGCTGCCTGATATTCCCCCAGCTCGCGCAGCGTGTCCCCCAAGTGCCGTTGCGCGTCGAGCACGTCGGGATGGTCGGCGCCGGAGTCGGCCTTCCACCTGTTAAGGAGCTGCTCCAGCAGGGCGCGTGACGACTGGCGGTCGCCGGACTTTCGGAGGTAACGCGCGATGTCGAGCGCGAATCTCCGACCAGCGGGGTCCTGGCACGCGTCCAACTCCGACTGATCCACGTGCGCTGCCAACTCGGCGTACAGCGGCCATTGAGCGTTGTCGTCTGGGTTTTTCGGCGCGGCAGCGGCGAGCAGCAGGTGGACGTCGTGCCGGAAGAGTATTTGTTTCGCCAGCGGCAGCTCCTCACGGAGGAGCGCCTGGATGAGCCGGTGAATCTGGATGGTCCGAGAGGCTGTGTCGATCCGCGCCAGTGCAAAGCGGCCGAGCTCACGGATTGCCCTGGTCAGCAGAATCGGCTTGGCGAGGAGGCCGCTGAGCTGCGGTTGCACGGCCGGGATCGCCCGGATGAAAACGTCGCGCGGAATCGGCTCAGCGCCGAAGAAGGCACAGCAACGCAGCAGCTCCACGGCTTCAGGTAACTGATCGTTCAGTTTGGCGACGGAGAGCCTCCAGGCTGCCGTCATGGAGACTGGGTACTCTGATGGTTTGTTTTCCGCGAGCAGCTCGCTCGTCTGCTCCTTCAGTAGCCGCAGGTACTCATCCACCGACATGCCGGTCTCCGCCTGCAGTGCCCCTGCCTGCTCGAGCGCCAGTGGCAGGTCGCCCAGCTCCTGCGCCAGTTGGGTGGCATCCGGCGGGCTGATCGCGTTAGGTACCCGCTTGTTCAGGAAGTCCACACTCTCATCGCGGCTGAACACATCCACCAGGACCGTGTCGACCACTGCTTGCCAGCGATGATTGCGCGACGTGATCAAGACGTGGCCGGGTCCCTGTGGGATAATGTCGTTGATGTCCTCGGGTTGATCCGCGTTGTCAAAAATCAACAGCCACCGGTCATATGGATCCCCGCGCCGCAGCGCATCAAGGACGGCGGTGGCGGCCTCCTCGATTCCGGTGGCCGTGGATGGCGGCAGCTTCAGGTGGGGCGCCAGCGCCGCTAGCGACGAGCGGACCAGGTGTGGTTGATCTGCGGAAATCCACCAGACGACGTCGTACTCAGACCGGTATCTGTGCGCGTACTCGATGGCTACCTGGGTCTTCCCCACGCCGCCAAAGCCGTGCAGGGCGTGCGACACCACCGCAGTGACGTCGGTGGCAACGCCCGTCCGTAACTGGAGGAGAACATCCTCGCGGCCGGTGAAGTTCTTGTTTCGCTGCGGCACTTTCCCCCAGATCTCGGGGACACGCCCCGACGCCCGCCCCGTGCCCGCTGACTCCACGCCCGCGCCTCCAAGCTTTTTGTAGGCTATGGGGAACACACCTTCTCGTACCCGTGCACCGCATGTTACGCCGCCAGCGCCTGAAGATCCAGTCTGACGACCACGACCGCTGGGCCCGCTGCTCACCCAGACGGGACCTCGTCCCTGGTTCAAACGGAGCATTCCACGTTACAAAAAGTAACAATTTTCTCCCCAATGTCCCGGGCCTACCCCGTTCGAGTTATAGTTTCCCATCAAGACCGTGGACGATGCAAGACTAAGGCTTGCCATGGACGATCATGGTGGAGCGGGAACAACACGTGCTAGGCGCGGCTGGGGCAGCAGCCGCGGCTGGGGTCACCATGGTGCGGCGGCGGCCGTGGCAACGTTGGGAAGGTGGTGCGCGCCGGAGGGCAGAGCGGGGCAGGTTTACCGGTTCGATAGGTATCTTGCGGAGGTGTGCGTGTCTCTAGGTAGCTGTAGCTTAAGGCCAGGTGACATTCAGGGAGCGCATATGAGCGAGGATGCAGCGGGTCACGACGATGGGCTGATCAATGTGAGCGAATTCACACTGCGCCAACTGGCGAACGAGGTCGACGAGTCCAGCCTTACTACTCAGTTCCAGCGAGGGGGACGGTGAGGTGATCGCCGGATGGGGTTCATGTCTTTCGCGCCACCCGAGTGGTCCCACCGGTTAGCGACATATCATGCGACGATTTCTCTTGTGCGCGTACCATGGTGGTCTCAGTCTCAGCTCTAGTGTCAGGGTGGTAGGGCGCGTCAGCGGGCAACGGGTAGGCTCACTGTGATGACGGCCAGCACTGTGAGTAATGGTGTAGACGAGAATCCCTACGTCGGCTTCCGGCCCTTTCGAACCGAGGACGACGACCGGTTCTTCGGACGGTCGCCCGAGTCGCGTGACCTCGTCGCGCTCTGGCGGGCGAACCGGCTCACCGTGCTCCACGGGGCCTCAGGGGTCGGGAAGACCTCGCTGCTGATGGCCGGGGTGATTCCGCTGCTGGACCCGGGGTCCGCTGAGGTTCTCCCACCTGGCCGCGTCTCCCACGGTTCCGCGTTCCCGCTCGCCGCCCTGCCGGGGCGCAACCCCTACACTGTCGCTTTGCTCACGTCCTGGTCCCCCGACGAGCTAGTGACCAGCCTTTCCGGGCTAGCGGTGCCTGATTTCCTGCGCCGCCGCGGCAAGCGGACCGACCGCTACGGGCACGCACTCCCCGTGTTTGCCGCCATCGATCAGGCTGAAGAGCTGTTCGTTGACTCGGTTCACCGTAACCGGCACCGAAGACCATTCATTGACGAGCTCGTCGAAGCCTTGGACGAGCATCCGGACCTGCATCTGCTGCTGTCGATCCGGGAGAGTTACCGCATCGAGCTCGCCTCGTACGAACACGACCTCGGACGCGCCTCCCCGGCGTGGTTTCGTCTGCTTCCGCTCACTCCCGAGGCTGCGCTCGAGGCTGTCAGGGGACCGCTGGACGGCACCGACCGGTCGTTTGCTCCGGGAGCCGCCGAAGGGCTTGTCACCAGCCTGCGCACGAGTGAGATCGTTAGCGCTGCCGGTCAACGGAGCAGTGTTACTGCCGAGGACGTCGAGCCGGCTTTGCTCCAGTTTGTCTGCTCTGAGCTGTGGGAAGCGCTCCCGGATGACACCGGTGTCATCACGCCCTACGAGTTACGCACTCACGCTGACGTCGGCCGGACGCTCGCGGACTTCTGCGGTCGGGCACTGACCGCGATCGCCGAGGACCACGGTCTGTACGTCACTGAACTTCGATCGTGGCTGCAGCGCACATTCATCACTGAACTTGGCCGGCGGAGCACGGTCGATGAGAGTCGGACGCACACTGCGGGCATGCCCAACACGGTGGTGCGTGCGCTGGAGAACCGGCACATCATTAAGGCGGAACGACGATTCGGCTCACGGTGGTACGAGTTGCAGCACGACAGTCTCATCGAACCGATCAGGCGGATGGACGACACGGCGCTGGGACCGCTGCCTCGGCTTAGGCCTGCCGAGTATCTGCGGATCGCTGCGGAGGGTTTGGCCGCCGGAGACCTCGTGCTGGCTGAGGAGCAGGCGAAGAAGGCCATACAAGCTAGCGCGGACACCGAATTGCGGCTTCGCGCCGAAGCTGAGTCGTTCCTCGGCAACATCGCCCACGAACGTGGAGAACCGATTGAGGCGGAGGCTCGATACCGCGCCGCTGCGCCACTTTTCGAGGTGTTGCAGGATACTCCGGCCGTGGCGCGCCTCCTCGCCGCGATCGGTCAGTCATTGCTTGCCCAGGGGCGTCGGGCAGAAGCGGTGGACGAACTACGCGCCGCCGTAGGGAGAGTGCCGAACGACCTGACCGTCCAGACCGAGCTGGGGTGGACGCTGTGGCACCTGGGACAGCAACGAGCGGCGATCGCGGTGCTCACCGGAGTGCTTGGCATCGACGGCAACGCCCCTGAGGCACTGCGGGCCCGGGGAGAGATTCTCGCCGACATGGGAGACGCGGAGAGCGCACTTCGCGATCTTGATCGGGTACGTCGGCAGCAGCGGCCCGCCACCCGGGCTGCCCGTGGTTTCGCACTGGCGACGCTGCACAACCTTGGTGCGGCGGACCAAGAAGAGATCGACTCCGCCCTCACTGAAGCGCCGGACAGCGGGCCGGTACTGCTTTACGCGGCACGGGTCGCAGCCCTGGGCGGCGACTCGGCCATGGCGGGGGACCTGGCCCGGCGAGCACTCGTCGCTACCGATCCTCCACTGCCGCCCCATCAGCGCGAGGCGGCGCTAACCCTCCTGAGCCAGGTCAACAAGATGACCGGCCGGCCCAGTGGTGAAGGCGTCCGCTACGGCAGCACGGGTCACTCTTCGCTGTCCTGAGCGGCCGCATCAGAGAAAACTCTATAGCACTTATCGAAGTCCTCGAAAGAAAAAGGGTGGGTTATCTGCCCGCCCTCGCCCTGATAGCCCGTGTTGGTGTGCTTCATGGTGACGGCGGCCAGCCGGACCGCGGTTGACCCAAGCGCAAGGGCAGCCTCAGCCATTTTCGGTGAGAGCACCGCGACGTGTGCTGCATGCCGATTGGTGAACTCCGCGTGTTCCTGGATCGTGGCAAGCCGGGCATCCATGTCCCGCCAATGTCGCTGTGCGGCAATTTCGATCGTGCTCCTGAGCTGGCGGGCTGCGCTCAGCAGCTCGCTGTACGCGTGCCGGCGTGCCTGCGTCCGCTGGTCCTTTCGTTGCTGATTGGCCCGGGCCTCCTCGCGTTTGGCTTGGGCCTCCTCGCGTCGAAGGTGGGCTCGATGGGTTAACTCGGCTCCACCGAGAGCTCCGAGCAGCGCTCCGGCCGTAGTGATCACGGCCGAGAAGACCGAGAAGTCGGGCATAAAGGAAGTCTGCCCGCTGCCGGCCCACTGTGTCACTGCCCTGGCTCCGCACCAGGTGGCGTCGGGGGCGTGCTCGTTGTCCCGGGCTGGCCGGACTACGCTTCCGCGCGTGACGGTGCAACCGGATATCCCTCACAAGGTCAGCCAGATCCGCCACGATCTCGATGACCTGTACGAGCTGATGTCGCATGTCGAGGCGAGTCAGAACCGTATGGCAGGTGCCCTCCTGCGGCATAACAACCGGTTCGAAGAGCTGCAACAGACCCTCGACCTGCAGGGCGGCCGGCTGGACCGGATCGAGGACAACCAACGCCGGCAGTTTGAGCACCTGTCCGGCCAGATCGCCGAGATCCTCGGCGTGCTCCGCGGCTCCGCGGCCGCTGGCCCAGCGCCGGAATCCGAGCGGTAGGCGCGGACGTTCGGTGGGCCCACGTGGATTGCCGCCGTGCACCTGACAGGATACGCAGCCATGCTGGGCGCCACCGACGTCATGACTCCGCTGTGGCGAGGCGTGGTGGTGTTTCGGATCATCACGGCGGCCTTCGCGATCGCGGTGATCATCGTGCATCACGGCGGTTTCACCCGTCCTGGCCTGGGGTGGACCGTGCTCGCCGGGATCACGGTCTGGACTGTGCTGACCTGCCTGGCCTACAGCTACGACGTCACCCGCCGCATCCACGTCATCGTGGTCGACCTGCTGGTGACGCTCACCCTGACAGGTTTCTCGATGCTGGTGCTGTCTCCCGAGCAGCTTGCCGAGGTCACTCAACGCGCCCCACTGCTCACCACCGTGTGGGCCAGCGGCCCAGTGGTGGCGGCCGCGGTGCACGCCGGCTGGGTTGCCGGGGTGCTGTGCGGCGTCGGTGTCTCGGTGGTTGACGTCTGGCTTCGTGGGTCCTTCACCACTGATCTCGCGTGCGATGCGATCCTGCTGATCGGGACCGGGTTCGTGCTCGGGTTGGCGGCAACGGCGGCTCGCCGGGCGACCGAGCAGCTCCGCCGGGCGGCTCGCGTCGAGGCGGCCACCGCGGAACGGGAGCGGCTGGCCCGCTCCATCCACGACAGTGTGGTGCAGGTGTTGGCCCGGGTGCGGGCCCGGGGCGGCCGGCTCGACGGGGAGGCCGGTGAGCTGATCCGGTTGGCCGGGGAGCAGGAGGTCGCACTGCGCTCGCTGTTCGCGGCTACTCCGCCGGGCGCCACCGGTGAGCAGGACCTGGCCGGCGCGCTGCAAGGGCTGGCCGGTCCACGGGTTGAGGTCTCGGTGCCCGCGACCGCGGTTCCGCTCGCCGTCGGCGACGTCGAGGAGTTGGTCGCTGTGGCCCGTGAGGCGCTGGCCAACACCGCCCGGCACGGTGGTCCGCAGGCGCAGTCGTGGGTACTGGTCGAGGATCTCGGCGAGGAAGTGGTGCTCACTGTCCGGGACAACGGTCCGGGTGTCGACAACGAGCAGCTCACTGACGCCGAGAGCGACGGCCGGATGGGAGTGTCGCGTTCGATTCGTGGCCGGGTGGCCGATCTGGGTGGCACACTCACGCTGGACACCGGTCCCGGCCGGGGCACCGAATGGGAGGTGCGGCTGGCCCGCATTCGGCATGGTGTGTTGCGGTGACGGCCGGGCCGATTCGGGTCATGGTGGTCGACGACCACCCGATCTGGCGCGACGGAGTGGCCCGCGACCTCGGCGAGCGGGGTTTCCAGGTAGTGGCCACCGCCGCTGATGGTGCGGCCGCGCTACGCATCGTCCCCGCTGTCCGCCCGGACGTCGTGCTGATGGATCTGCATTTCGCCGCTGGCGGACCGTCCGGTGCCGACATCACCCGGGGCATCATCGGCACCTGGCCCGATATCCGGGTGCTGGTGCTGTCCGCCTCCGGCGCGCACGTCGACGTGCTGGCGGCGGTGCAGGCGGGCGCCTCGGGCTACCTGGTGAAATCGGCGTCGGTGGCGGAACTGGTCGACGCCGTGCGGCGGACCGTCGAGGGGGACGCGGTGTTCACCCCGGGTCTGGCCGGTCTGGTGCTCGGCGAATACCGCCGGATGGCGCTGGATCCGCGGCCCGATGTGCCGCGGCTCACCGAGCGGGAGACCGAGGTGTTGCGTCAGGTGGCCACCGGGCTCACCGCCCGCCAGATTGCCGACGCGCTAGTGATCAGCCACCGAACTGTGGAGAACCACGTCCAGTCGACGTTGCGCAAGTTGCAGCTGCACAACCGCGTCGAGCTGGCCCGTTACGCGATCGAGCACGGCTTCGTCGGCCAGTAGGTGGCTCTTCAAGTACCACCAACCTGGGTGTAGCCTGCCTTTCACCGCTACCAACTACGGTAGGGCGGTGAAGACCGCCGACCGGGTATCAGGGGGCGGGTGGCACCCGGTCGGCGATCTGTACGCCAGCGGCCAGGGGGAGTTGCCGCTTGCGCAATCGGTGCACCGGGTGCGGTGGTGGGCACCCGGCACCGTTCGGTCCGGCTGGTGTTGGGTGGAGCCGGATCCTACGGTTGGTTCACCGATTCCTCCAGTGTGCGTGATGCCACGGGCTGCTGACAACCACCGGCTCACCTAATGGACCACCACCCCGGCGCGCGAACGTCCCCGGTACGCTGGCCCACCCGGCGCAACAGGGAGTATTTACGTGGAGTTCGAGCTTGAGCGGGACGCGTTCGCCGAGGCCATCGCGTGGACGGCGAAGGGGTTACCGGCTCGTCCGGTCGTCCCGGTGACCGCGGGCGTGGTGCTCGAGGTCACTGACGGCGCAATGATTGTCTCGGGTTTTGACTTCGAGGTGCTCAACCGCATCGAGGTACCTGTCACCGACAAGTCGGCTGGGCGGGTCCTGGTGTCCGGCCGACTGCTCGCCGAGATCGCCCGCGCGCTGCCGCCCAAGGATGTCCGGGTCGCGGTGGAGGGAAACCGGCTGGCGGTGCGCTGCGGTTCGGCCCGGTTCAACCTGCCGCTGTTACACATTGAGGACTACCCCGCGGTGCCGGAGCTGCCCGCCGCCTCCGGCACGGTGCGCGGTGACGTCTTTGCCACCGCGGTCGCCCAGGTCACCATCGCGGCCAGCCGGGACGAGACACTGCCCATGCTCACCGGGGTGCGTGTGGAGATCGGCTCCGAGGCACTCACCTTGGCCGCCACCGACCGGTACCGCCTTGCCGAGCGGCACATCCCCTGGACGCCGACCGGCACCGTGCCGTCCACGTCGATCATTGTTCCGGCGAAGACGCTGGCCGATGTCGCCAAGTCGCTCGGTTCGGCCAGTGAGGTGGTGCTGTCGATGGGCAACGCCGCCGACGCCGGTTTCCTGGGCTTCTCCGCCGGTGGCCGGCAGACGCTGACCCGGCTGCTGGACGGCGAGTTCGTCAAGTTCGCGTCACTGTGGCCCGCCGAGGTGACCACCACCGTGGAGGTAGTGGTCAGCGAGTTCATCGCGGCGCTCAAGCGGGTGTCGCTGGTGGCCCAGCGGTTCGCGCCGGTCCGGTTGGCCTTCTCTGAGGGCACCGCGCAGTTGTCGGCGGAAGCCGAGGACGAGTCCAGCGCCGAGGAAGAGATCGAGGCTGACGTCACCGGTGAGCCGTTGACCATTGGGTTCAATGCCGGGTACCTGCTCGACGGGCTGGCCGCGGTGAGCACCCCACGCGCGACGCTGTCGTTCACCGAGGCGAGCCGACCGACCGTCATCACTCCGGTGGTCGGGCTCGATGCGGGCAGTGCGGATGACGACAGAGACGCCTCCTACCGCTATCTCGTCATGTCGATGCGGCTGCGGGGCTGACGACAGCGACTCATCGGGTGGATCTGCGAAACAGCCAGGACCGCCAGGCGAGAGGCGGCCGACTCGGCGCAGCCGGTGATCGGGGCTCTGCCAGCGGGGACTGGGTGTAGCCGCGCCACGCAGCGAACTGGACGGCTGCCTCGGCCGGTTCCATGACCGGAATACCGAGTGTGTTCGCGGCTCGCAGCGTGGGATGGTGTGCCGGTACCGAAGATTCGGCGACCACGACGGCGACTGCAGGCGTGAGCCGGCTGCGAGTTATCGCTCCGTGTGCCTCCATGACCCGGCGCAGTGCTCCAAGTTCGGCGGAACTGCCGAGATACAGCACATGCAACGGGTCTTGGGCGGCCGTGTGACGACCCACCGTGTCTCCAGTCTCCCCCGACAATAACCCGAAGTATAGGGAGTTATGACCAACCGTATCCGTCGTAGTATGTACAGTAGCGTGTTCAACCAACTGGTTGTGCGACCCACGTCACGGGCTGGTGATTTTTGCTACCCGGGAGCGCAGCGCGGTGTGGGCCGCCACGGGGTCGATCCGGGTCGACGTGCCCCCGTGCAGCACCAGTTCCCCGGCCACCCAGACATCCCGCACCGCTCGAGCGCCGGCCGCCCACACCAGGTTGGCCAGCAACTGACCATCCGGCACATCGAGCCCGGCCGCGAAGGCCGGGTCGTCGGCTTCGATGTGCAGCAGGTCAGCCCACCCGCCCGGGCGCAGGGTGCCGAGGTCATTGCGCCCGATCGCGGCCGCACCACCCCGCGTGGCCAGCAGCAGCGCCTGCGCAGCCGGCAACGCGGCGGCGTCTCCGCTAGTCAGCCGGGCCAGCCGGGCAGCTAGCCGGACGTCGTCCCAGAGGTCGAGAGCGTCGTGTGAGGCGGGCCCGTCGGTGCCCAGACCGACGGCGATCCCGGCGGCGTGCAGGTCGAGCAGCCGCGCGATGCCGGAGGCGAGCTTACTGTTGGAACCGGGGCAGTGCGCGACCCCGGCGCCATGCCGGGCGAGCACCGCGATGTCAATGTCGGATAGCTGGATGGCATGCGCGGCCAACACCCGCGCACCATCCCCGAGGACCCCGAGCTGCTCCAGCAGCAGCGGCACCGAGCCGTACCGGTCGCGGATCGTGGTGTCCTCGCCGAGGGTTTCGGCAACATGGATGTGCAGCAACGCACCCCGTTCCCGGGCGGCCGTGCCGGCCGCGGCCAGCGCCTCGGGCGGCAGTGTGTACGCGGCGTGCGGACCGTAGCCCAGCTCGATGCGCTCGCCGGGCCCGAAACGGATCCCGTCGGCGTCGATCCAGCGGCTGATGCCCTCAAGCATCTGCTCCCAGGTACCCAGCCGGCCCCAACTTGACACCGCGATGATGCCTGGTGTCACCACGGCGCGAGTGCCAGCGGCCAGGACCGCGTCCACGACCGCCTCGCTGTGGAAGTACATCTCCACGCTCGTGGTGATCCCGGCGCCGAGCATCTCCAGCGCGCCGACCAGCATGCCAGCCTGCACGTCCGCAGCCTCGACCCGAGCCTCGGCAGGCCAGATCACCTCGGTCAGCCAGCGCATCAGCGGCAGATCCCCACCCAGCCCGCGCAGCCCAATCATCGCGGTGTGCGCATGGGTGTTCACCAGCCCCGGCAGCAGGATGCCGGTGAGTGCCCGCACCGGTCCACCTGCAGCCGGTGCGCCGGCGGAGGGTCCGACGTGCGCGATCCGGCCGGCGTCGTCGACGTCCACCACGGCGTCGCGCAGCACCGTGCAACGCTCGTCGCAAGGCAGCACCACCGGTGCGGTCAGCCGCATCATGGGATGACCTCCACGGCGTTGTACCGCAGCAATGCGGACAGCGGCCGCAGCGGGGGCAGCCACGCGCCCTCGGGAGGCAGCGTCTCCAGGGTGATCCGGGGCAGTGGCTGCAGGAACAGCTCCGGGATGTCCTCTAGATCCTCGAAGTCCAGCACCCCGGAGTTGACCGCGAACGAGGCATGCTCCCGGAACCCGAGCACGGTGACCCGGACGCCCTGGGCGACCAGTTCCTCCAACGGCTCCCGGAAGGCCCGGCTGTCCCCCGAGGCGACCAGCAGCTGACGCAGCACTCCCTGCTCGTGACGGTCGCGGATATGCGTCAGCATGTCCTCGTCGATGTCCGACTCGTCGATCTTGGGCTTGGCGAACACCGCGAACCCGGTGTTGCGCAGCGCCTCCACCCAGGGCCGGACGAAATCCGTGCTGCCCGAGGCGACGTTGGTGAACACCGTCGCCTCGGCCTCGGTGTCGGACCCGGCTCGGGTGATCAGCCAGCGACCCAGGGCGTCAAACCTCGGCCGGGACGCGGAGCTGGGCCGTCCGCCGAGGATCGAGCCAAGGCTCATGTCGATATTGGGCGCATCCCAGACGAGCAGCGTGGTCGGGACGGTCGAGGCGGGCGCCGGGTTCATGGTCGCCGATCCTGCCTTATTCACGAGTGAACAGCAGATCCCGCACCATACGACCCTCATCCCGGGCGCGTTGCTCGAACTTGGTGACCGGCCGCCACGCAGGCCGTGCCGCAAAACCGTGACTGGTGGTATTGCCTAGCGTCGGCTCCGCGGCGCAGGCCGCGAGCATCTCCTGCGCGTAGGGCTCCCAGTCGGTAGCCAGATGCAGCACGCCGCCCGGGGCCAGCCGAGATGCCACCAGGGCGACGAGCTCGGGGTGGACCAGCCGGCGCTTGTGGTGGCGCCGCTTGGGCCACGGGTCGGGGAAGTAGATCCGGACAGCGTGCAGGCTGTCCGCCGCGAGGTGCTCGCTGAGCAGTGGGTGTGCGTCGCCGCGGAGCAGCCGCAGGTTGGTGATCCCGGCCTGCTCGATCCGCAGCAGCAGCTGGGCTAGGCCGGGCTGGTATACGTCGACGGCGAGATGGTCGACGTCGGGTGCATTGAGGGCCATCGCCGCGGTCGACTCACCCATCCCGGAGCCGATCTCGAGCACGACCGGCGTGGTACGCCCGAACCACCCGGCGGTGTCTAGCGGGCCGTCGGGCAGATCCATGACGTCTGCGCCCCACCGGTCCCAGTTGCGCACCCATGAGCGTTGTTGTCCGGTGGTCATGCGCGCCCGTTGTGGGTAGATCGTCTGGCTCGTCGCGTGCATACCCACAGCCTGTCGTGACGGCGGCGGGGGCGCGCACCGGGGCTCGGTTGGCGCAGGACAGGATAATCTGGGTGAACACGCTCAAGGAGTGGGTCGACCTGGTGTGCCGGGAGCTGGACGTTGCCGATGCCGTAGCGCCGGTAGCCATGCAAACGCGGGTGCTGGACATGTCGCGGGACGTGGCGCACGGCGTTGCCCGGCCGGCTGCTCCGCTCACCGCCTACCTGCTGGGCTTGGCCGCTGGTCGCAGCAACGACCCGGAGACCACTGCCGAGGAACTCGCCCAGCGGGTGTGCCTGCTGGCGCGGCGCTGGGCCGAGTCAGAGTCGCCCCCGCAACGGTGACAGGCCCGGGTCGCCCCCCGAAAAGACGACCCGGGCCATCTCCGATACCCGGTCGCGCAGCCCGGTATCTGCGCGCCACGGGCGTTCGGCCTGCTGGCTGGGCGTCCCGGCGCTGCGCCCAGGTGTGGTGACCGACAATCACTACGGTGCCGTACCCCGCCGCCAGGCACATGAGGGTTCTCCCTTACCCGGACCCTGGGTTACCCACCAGGGCCCCGGCGGGGGTTCCCCGAGCTTGCTCGGGTCGGCTGCGGTGGCGTTGGCCGAGCGACTGCTGCGGCGGGCGTCCGGTTAGGGTCCAGGGATTGTGAGCACCGTTGTGATTGATGCTGACTTCCTCGCCCTGCCGCTGCGGCCGGTGGCCGATGCCGGTCTGCAACGGGCTCGCGAGCTGGGTGCTGAGCACGTCGACGTCCGGATTGAGCGCACCGCCGGGCAGCTGCTGCGGCTGCGGGACGGAACGGTTGCGACGGCGCAGGACTCGACCACCGTGGGGCTGGCCGTCCGGGTGATCGTCGAGGGCACCTGGGGGTTCGCCTCGCACCTCGAGTTGAGCCCGCAGTCCGCCGTGGCCACCGCGCAGCGGGCCGTCGAGGTGGCCCGCACCCTGCGCCCGCTCAACGCTGAGCGGGTGGAGCTGGCGGCCGAGCCGGTGCACGCGGACGCGGTGTGGGTCGGTGACCATGAAATCGACCCGTTCACCGTGCCCTTGCAGGAGAAGGTGGCGCTGCTGTCGGAGTGGTCGCGCCGGTTGCTCGCCGCGGACGGGATCGAACACACCGATGTGATCTTCTGGACGGAAAAGGAGATCAAGTTCTACGCCGACTCCGCCGGCACCAGCACCACCCAGCAGCGGATCCGGCTGCATCCCGCGGTCACCGCGATCGCGGTGGATCGGGCGGCCGGTTCGTTCGAGAGCATGCGGACCTGCGCGCCCTCGGTCGCCCGGGGCTGGGAGTACCTGGCCGGCAACACTCTCTGGGACTGGGACGGTGAGCTCGCACAGATCCCGGAGTGGCTGGCCGAGAAGGTCAAGGCACCCAGCGTGGCACCCGGCCGGTACGACCTGGTGATCGACCCGACGAACCTGTGGCTGACGATCCACGAGTCGGTGGGGCACGCCACCGAGTACGACCGGGCGATCGGCTACGAGGCCGCCTACGCCGGGTCGTCCTTCGCCACCCCAGACAAGCTCGGCACTCTGCGCTACGGCTCGCCGGCGATGCACGTCACCGGGGACCGCACCGAGCCCTACGGGCTGGCCTCCGTCGGCTACGACGACGACGGGGTCGCCACCTCGCAGTGGGACCTGGTAGCCGGTGGGACCCTGGTCGGCTACCAGACTGATCGGGTCTTCGCCCGCCGGTTGGGGCTGGAACGTTCGGCGGGTTGCGCGTATGCCGACTCGCCGCATCACGTGCCCATCCAGCGAATGGCCAACGTGTCGCTGCAGCCCGACCCCACCGCCGATACCTCGACCGCGGAGCTGATCGCGGGGGTGCAGCGCGGCATCTACGTCGTCGGTGACCGCTCCTGGTCGATCGATATGCAGCGCTACAACTTCCAGTTCACCGGTCAGCGGTTCTACCGCATCGTGGACGGCGCGCTGGCCGGGCAGCTCCGGGACGTCGCTTACCAGGCCACCACGACCGATTTCTGGGGAGCCTTGGATGCTGTGGGTGGCCGGTGCACCTGGCTGCTCGGCGGTGCGATGAACTGCGGCAAGGCCCAACCCGCCCAGGTTGCCGCGGTCAGCCACGGGTGCCCGTCGGCGTTGTTCCGCCAGATCACCGTGCTCAACTCCCGCGAGGAGGCCGGCCAGTGACGCGCAACATCGGATTGAGCGCCGATGAGCTGACCGCGACCGCGTTGGCCGCGTCGAAGGCACATGAGTGCATTGTGGTGCTCACCGACACCAGCGAGGTGAACCTGCGCTGGGCGAACAACACGATGACCACCAACGGGCACACCACCACCCGCTCGTTCTCAGTGATCTCGGTACTGGACGGGGCCGGTGGGCCCGCGGTCGGGACGGTGGGTGGCAACGGCGTCGACCTTGATGAGGTGCGTGCCGTGGTGGCGGCCAGTGAGGTGGCTGCCCGGCAGTCCGGGCCGGCCAGGGATGTCGCGCCGTTGCTGACAGGCGTGGCCGACGACGACTTCGACGCTCCGGCGGCGGTCACCGAGATCGGTGTCTTCGCCAGGCTGGCGGACGAGCTGGCGGCAGCGTTCGGTGGCTCCCGTGGAGAGCTGCTCTACGGTTTCGCCGAGCACCGGGTGGAGACCACCTGGCTGGCGTCCTCGACCGGGTTGCGCCGCCGCTGGGTACAACCCACCGGCACCGTCGAGCTCAACGGCAAGATCGCCGACGACCTCAGCCGCAGCGCCTGGGCCGGGGCGTACACGGCCGATTTCACTGATCTGGATTTTCGCGCCCTCACCGCGGAGGTGCGGCGCCGGCTGAGCTGGTCGAGGCGGCAGGTGGAGCTGGCCGCGGGCCGGTACGAGACCATCCTGCCGCCTGCGGCGGTCGCCGACCTGATGCTCGACCTGGTCTGGTCGATGGACGGCCGGCCGGCGCACGAAGGGCGCTGTGCATTCGCGGCCGGTGACCGGCCGGGTGGCACCCGGCTGGGTGAGCGGTTCACCGACCTGCCGCTCACCCTGTTCAGCGATCCGGCTGCGCCAGGCCTGCAGACCGCGCCGTTCCTGGTGACCACCGCTTCGGGTGACTCGGTGAGCGTCTTTGACAACGGCGCCCCGGTGCATCGGGTGGACTGGCTGCGTAACGGCACGGTGAACGCGCTGGCCTACCCCCGGGCGGCCGCCGACGAGCTGGGTGGGCAGTTCACCCCACCACCGGAGAACCTCATACTGAGCGGCGGTTCGGCTGCCTCGACCGACGAGCTGGTGGCCAGTACTGAGCGTGGCCTGCTGCTGACCTGCCTGTGGTACATCCGTGAGGTCGATCCGGTGTCGTTGCTGCTTACCGGGCTGACCCGGGACGGGGTATACCTCATCAAGGGTGGCGAGGTGGTCGGGCAGGTGAACAACTTCCGGTTCAACGAGAGCCCGATCGACCTGCTCCGCCGCATCACTGAGGTCGGCACGACGGAGCGCACGCTCTGCCGGGAGGGGAAGGACTGGTTCTCCCGCACCGCAATGCCCCCCCTCCGGGTCTCGGACTTCAACATGTCCTCGGTGAGCCAAGCCAGCTAGCTCCCCGGCGAGGGTCTTCGCCGGTATTCCAGGGGCGAATGTCTTTGTGACGGATTTCTCACTGCGGGCTGCTGTGCTGCGTAGTTTCGGGCGTTAACCTTCTAGTCATCCTTTCGACGTTTCACCGCCCGTGTGGCACACGGGCGGTCTTCGGCGTTCGTGGTGATCGCCGTCGGTCGGATGGGCCGGTGGGCTCACGAATGGGCGCGCACGAAGGAGACGAGCGATGACTACAGTGACCATTCTAGGTCTTGATCATGCCCCGACCAGTCATTCATGGTTACTCGATTGGGTGCGCCGCACCGCAGAGCTCACTGAGCCCGAGCGGGTCGAGTGGTGTGACGGATCTGAACAAGAATGGGACCGGCTCACTGCGCAGCTCGTCGACGCCGGCACGTTCACCCGGTTGGACCGCAAGCCGAACTCATTCTGGGCCACCTCGGACCCGTCCGACGTGGCCCGGGTGGAAGAGCGCACCTTCATCTGCTCGCGAGCTGAGCAGGACTGCGGACCCGCGAACAACTGGGTGCACCCGGACGAGATGAAGATGATCATGACCGAGCTGTACCGGGGGTGCATGCACGGTCGGACGATGTACGTGGTGCCTTTTTGCATGGGTCCGCTGGACGACCCGGATCCCAAGCTCGGCGTCGAGATCACCGATTCCGCCTATGTGGTGTGCTCGATGAAGATCATGACGAGGATGGGTGAGGCGGCGCTGCGCAAGTTCACCCGATCTGATGGAGGTGAGGTCGACTTCGTGCCCTGCCTGCACTCGGTGGGCCACCCGCTGGAACCAGGCCAAGCTGATGTGCCCTGGCCGTGCAACGACACCAAATACATCAGCCACTTCCCCGACGAACGGCTGATCTGGAGCTACGGTTCCGGCTACGGCGGCAACGCGCTGCTGGGCAAGAAATGTTATGCGCTGCGGATCGCCTCGGTGCTGGCCCGCGACGAGGGCTGGCTCGCCGAGCACATGCTGATCCTCAAGCTGACCAGCCCCGACCAGAAAACCTACTATCTCGCGGCCGCGTTCCCGTCCGCGTGTGGTAAGACCAACCTGGCGATGCTCCAGCCGACCATCCCGGGTTGGCGGGCCGAGACGTTGGGTGACGACATCGCCTGGATGCGCTTCGGTGCCGACGGTCGGCTCTACGCGGTGAACCCCGAGAACGGGTTTTTCGGGGTCGCTCCGGGCACCAGTTGGGCGACCAACCCCAACGCCATGCGCACCCTGCAATCCGGAAACTCGATCTTCACTAACGTCGCGCTTACCGACGATGGTGACATCTGGTGGGAAGGTATGGGGCCCAAGCCGGCGCATCTCACCTCGTGGACCAGGCAGGACTGGACTCCTGCCAATGGCGCTGCCGGGCAGCGTGGCGCGCACCCGAACTCCCGGTACTGCACCCCGATGGCGCAGTGTCCGATACTTGCGGATGAATGGGACGATCCGGCCGGCGTACCGATCTCGGCGATCCTGTTCGGCGGCCGCCGGGCCACCACCATCCCGTTGGTCAACGAGGCATTCGACTGGCAACACGGGGTGTTCCTGGGCGCCACGTTGTCCAGTGAGCGGACCGCCGCGGCGGCCGGACGGGTCGGCGAGGTGCGCCGTGACCCGATGGCGATGCTGCCGTTCATCGGCTACCACGCCGGGGATTACTTCCAGCACTGGATCGACACCGGCAAGGGCGCCGACGCCAGCAAGCTGCCGAAAATCTTCTATGTGAACTGGTTCCGTCGTGGTGCCGACCAACGCTTCCTGTGGCCGGGTTTCGGGGAGAACAGTCGCGTGCTCAAGTGGGTCATCGAGCGGATCGAGGGCCGGGCCACGGCAGCCGACACCGCAATCGGCCGGGTGCCCACTGCGGACCAGCTGGACCTGTCCGGGCTGGATATCCAGCCGGCGGACGTCGCCGCCGCGCTCGCGGTGCACCTCGACGAGTGGCGGGCGGAGATCCCGCTCATCGAGCAGTGGTTCGCCAAGATCGGCACAGCCCTCCCCACCCCCATGTACGACGAGCTAGCTGCCCTCAAGGTGCGCCTGACACCGTGACCCGCCCGCATCCAGCGGGCTCAGCGGGGTTCTTCAGTCCGAATTTACCCCGCTGAGCCCGCTGAATGCGCATAATGTCGGGATGCGCTGGATCGAGTTGGGTGTTTTTGTGGGGTTGTTTGCGCTGGTTACTGGGTTGGGGTTTTATGCTGCTCGGTGGAAGGGGGGCGGAGGTGGGCTCGATCACCTTGAGGAGTGGGGACTCGGTGGTCGCAGGTTCGGCTCGTGGGTCACCTGGTTTCTCATCGGGGGCGACCTCTACACCGCTTACACCTTCGTCGCGGTGCCCGCGCTGATGTTCGGCGCCGGGGCGATGGGGTTCTTCGCGTTGCCCTACACCGTGCTCGTCTACCCGCTGGTGTTCCTGCCGCTGGTCCGGTTGTGGTCGGTGTCGCGGGTGCATGGTTACGTGACCCCGGCGGACTTCGTCGCGGGCCGCTACGGCTCGCCCACTCTGGCGCTGCTGGTAGCAGTCACCGGCATCGTCGCGACGATGCCCTACATCGCCCTGCAACTGGCCGGGCTGGAGGCGGTCCTGCGCACGATGGGCCTCAACGCGGCCGGGCTCGCCGGGCATGCCCCGTTGTTTATCGCCTTCGTGATCCTCGCGGTCTACACCTACCAGTCCGGCTTGCGGGCCCCCGCGTTGATCGCCTTTGTCAAAGACGCGCTGATCTACCTGGTGATCCTCGCGGCGGTGCTTATCCTGCCGGCGCAGCTCGGCGGCTGGGGCTCGATTTTCGACGCGGCGGACGCGAAGTTCACCGCCACGTCTTTGCCGAGCGATGGTGTGCTACTTGGTGCCCACAACCAGGTGCAATACGTCACGCTGGCGCTCGGCTCGGCGCTGGCGCTGTTCCTCTACCCACATGCGATGACCGGCGCGCTGGCCTCCCGCAGCCGCAACGTGATCAAACGCAACATGGTGGCGTTACCGGCCTACTCGTTGGTACTAGGATTGCTCGCGCTACTGGGTTATGCCGCGATCGCCGCGCACACAAAGCCGATCGTCAATGCGGCCACCGGCCGGCCGGATGCCAACACAGTGATCCCGATGTTGTTCGAGGGGCAGTTCCCCGCCTGGTTCGCCGGGATCGCTTTCGCGGCGATCGGGATCGGCGCGCTGGTCCCCGCCGCAATCATGTCGATCGCAGCGGCAAATCTGTGGACCCGCAATATCTACAAACCATACCTGCATCGCAACGCCACTGCCGAACAGGAATGCAAGCAGGCTAAGATCGCCTCACTGGTGGTGAAGTTCGGCGCGGTGACCTTGATCGTGTTGGTCGATCCGCAGTACTCCATTGATTTGCAGCTGATCGGTGGCGTGATCATTCTGCAGACGTTGCCCATGGTGGCGATCGCGCTCTATACACGCTGGTTCCATATCCGGGGACTGGCCACCGGCTGGGTGGTCGGCATGGGATGGGGTCTGACGATGCTCTACGGTATCCCCAATCTAGTGAACGGCAAGCAGCATTTCGGTGGGTCGGCACTCGCGTTGTCCAAGTTATCGTTTCTGGGCTGGCATCCGTTCGCCGGCTCGCCGACGCAGATCTATGTCGGGTTCGTCGCGATCCTCGGCAATCTCGTGGTCGCCGTGCTGGTGACGATTGTGCTGCGCCGGATGCGGGTCTTCAACGGTACCGACGAGACCAACCCGGCGGACTACTACGAAGACGAAGGCTCCCCGCGCCTCAAGCGCGTAGCGTTGCCGGCGTCCTCGGTGCGGACTCCCGCAGCCGGGACGTGACCGGCGGCGAGGTTGTACACTTACGTCATATTGCGTCAAATGAGTGTCCGGACCTGTACCGTTGTCCTGAGCGTGGGGATACTCAGCGCAGCTTGCTCGGTGGCGGCCAAGCTGGAACCAGCCGGGCCGACCGTGTCCGGCTCGTCGCCGAGCCGCACCGTTGAGCCCTCAACGCTGCCGGCGCCTGGGGTGAGCTGGTTGCGGGTGTCGCCCGAGCAAGGCGCTCCGGGTGCTGCGGTGTCCCTCGATGTGGCGTGTCTGGACAGCCTCGGCGCGGTGCTCTCGCCGGTGCTGGACATCGGTGCGTTGAAAGCCAACCCCGAGGGTCACCAGCCATGGCACCTGGTCGGTCCCGCCACCGTCCGCCCGGATGCCAAGCCAGGCCGGTATCAGATTTCCGTGACGTGCGGTGCCGGGGAGGTCTCCGCAACGTTCAGCGTGGTGCCGACCGCGTGATTATTGCCTTTGCCCCGTACCGACTCATGGAGTCGCTCAGCGACCAGTGCCGGGGTGGCCGCGGCTCCTTGGGTGATGGTGACAACAACGCCGACCGTGCTTGCAGTTCGGGACGAAGAGGCCGTGGGTTCAAATCCCGCCACCCCGACCCAAAACAGCAGGTCAGAGGCCGGATTCCGAGTGTGAGATCCGGCCTCTTGATTGTTTGTTAGCGGTTTGTTAGCAAGACTGTTCCCCAGCGGGTGACACTTCAGCACAGTACCTAGTGATGTACATCACTCTTTAGCATAGCTCTGTGCAGTGGGATGGTCACGAGAAGGAGCTGTAGGGAGACTGCTCTGCGTGGACGAGTTGGGTACGGCTTCCTGTGTTTTGACGGCAGCGGTGCTGTGGTTCCCTTCCGCCAACCTCACTGAGCCTGCCCAACAGGTCGGCAAGCTCACGCACAGGCACCCCCCTACCCGCAGGCTCCGACCATCGGCCCAGGTGGGAGCGCAGTTCAGCGGTAGCCTTGGCCACTGGTGACCGACGCCTTTCCGTAATTGGAGGACTGTTCGTGCGGCTGGCCCCGGATCGCGTGGTGATGGTGCGTTCGACTCTTGGTGGTTCCGGCTACCGGATCTCCAATGACCTCGTGCTTACGGTTGCTCATGTCGCTGGCGAGTCCGGTGACGTCATGCTGCCGGGTGAGGGGAGCTGGCTTGCCTTCCAACGGGTGTGGCGTCGCGAAGAGCTGGACGTCGCCGTACTGAAGGTGGCAAATGCCGACGAGCTACCGTCGGTGTCTCCCGCGCAGTGGGGTTTGCTGAGTTCCGGTTCGCCACGCCTGCCTGTGGAAGCACATGGGTTTCCGAACTTCCAAGCCTTAGGAGATGGTGCCCCCTGGGAGTATGAGCAGATCGATGGACACGTCAATCCTTTGACGGGAGTTCGAGGGCAGCAGCTGCACATCAGTGTCGACAGCAAGCTGTGGCTCGATGGTCCGGACCCTTGGCCCGGGATGTCGGGTGCTCCAGTGCTCTGCCACGGGATGTTGATCGGAGTGACGACGATAGCCGTTGGTCGGTCCGAGAGACTCGCAGCAGTACCGATTAGCGAATTTATCTTCGACGAGGATCTCTGGATGATCGTGCGGGAGGGCGCTCGCTGTGATCCGGTCGTTGCTCCGGCTGACCTTGCTGCCATTAGCCGGTCTACGCAATTACATCTCTTGCTTCCACCGCGCTCGTGGTCTGCGATGCTGCGTCCGGCTGTGGGCGTGGTGCCGTACCGTCGACAAGGGAATGATTTCATCGATTTATACACGTGGGCCACGCGTCCTGGCTTCGGAATCTGCTTGCTGCACGGTGATGCTGGAATCGGTAAGACCCGGCTCGCGCACGAGCTGCGACGCACGCTGGCGTCTGAACGCTGGGCTGCCACTTTCGTCGATGAATTCGACGCCCTGAATCCTGATGTCCGTGACTGTCTCTACCGTTTGA
>JBOHFG010000316.1:0-1274 GCA_050699575.1 Pseudonocardiaceae bacterium | reverse complement strand
TGTGACCTCGCCCTCGCGCAGCTGCGCTCGGTGCTCCCGCTGTTGGGCGCTGAGATGACTCCCGAGGTGCAGCCCCGGCTGTATCTGGCCATCGCGCGGCTGGCCACCCAGGCGGGCTGGATGAGCTACCAGGTCAACCAGCATGACGACGCCCGCCAGCTGTGGCTGATCGCGCTCGATGTCACCCGCGCCACCGACCACCCCCTCAGCACCGACCAAACCGTGTTCGTGCTCTACGACATGGCGCAACAGGCGGTGCATCTGGGCCGCCCTGAGGAGGCACGCAAGCTGGTCCACCTCGGCCACACCGCCGCCATCGGCCCGCATCCCGTCTCCGCGGCCACCCTGAGCATTCTGGTGAACATCCAGGCCCGGGCCCACGCCGCCCAAGGTGACGCAACGGCCTGCGACCGCGCGCTGGGCCAGGCCATCGACCACTTCAGCAGTATCGATCCGGCTACCCGACCACCGTGGGGTGGTTTCCTCGATGAAACCCATCTCGTTTCCTATCAGGGTGAGGCTCACTACGAGCTGGCTTTGGCCAGCAGCGATCCGCACGCTGCCGGGCGGGCGGTGGCGCTGCTGCGCCAGGCTGTGGACAACTTCGGCCCTAACTACGCCCGGCCTCGGGCGTCCGCTCTCACGGATCTCGCCGGGGCCCACGCCCTGGCTGGGGACACCGACACCGCGGTCAGTGTCGGCCACCAGGCCCTCGACGCGGTCACCGCACTGCATTCCCCTCGGACACACGATCGACTGCGCGTGCTGAACACCGCGTTGGAACCCCTGCACGCCAGCACCGGCGTCACCGAGCTGCGGGAGCACCTGAGCACCACCCTCGTCTGAGGCTCCTCTGCCCTTACTCCGGGGCGCTGGATAGGTGGCACGAGACGATGACTTGCAGCATCATCAACTCGAGTACTATCTGGGACCGTCGGTAACGATCCAGGCCTTCTAGCGCTTGTTTTAACAAGATCGTTGGTCACGGGCGGTTAGGTCGGTGTTGTGGTGAGGTGGCGGGCGGTTCGGGCGAGTTCGGTGGTGTCGTTGCCGGGTCGGGTTTCCAGGGTGGTGGCCAGGGGGATCAGCCAGTCTCGGCGCAGGGCGGTGGATTGCAGGGTGCTGACCGCCTGGATGGCCTGCTGGGCCAGTTCTATCCCGTTGGGTTCTCCGGTGTGTACGTAGAGGGTGGCGAGTAGCAGCTGGGCTGCGGTGCGGCCCCGGCGGTGGGTGTCGCTGTAGGTGCGCACCGCGCTGGTGGCGAAGGGCTCCGC
>JBOHFG010000315.1:0-7241 GCA_050699575.1 Pseudonocardiaceae bacterium | reverse complement strand
ACCGACGGGTACTTCATGGTGACCTTGGAGCCGAGGTTGCCGTCGATCCACTCCATGGTCGCGCCCTCGGCGGCGGTGGCCCGCTTGGTGACCAGGTTGTAGACGTTGTTCGACCAGTTCTGGATCGTGGTGTAGCGGCAGCGGGCGCCCTTCTTGACAATGATCTCAACGACCGCCGAGTGCAGCGAGTCGGACTTGTAGATCGGCGCGGTGCAGCCCTCCACGTAATGCACGTATGCGCCCTCGTCGACAATGATCAGCGTCCGCTCGAACTGGCCCATGTTCTCGGTGTTGATCCGGAAGTAGGCCTGCAGTGGGATGTCGACGCGCACGCCGGGCGGCACATAGATGAACGACCCACCCGACCACACTGCGGTGTTCAACGCGGCGAATTTGTTGTCCCCGGCCGGGATCACACTGGCGAAGTACTGCCGGAACATCTCCGGCTGCTCGCGCAGTGCGGTATCGGTGTCCAGGAACTGGACGCCCAGCTCTTCCAGATCCTCGCGGATCTTGTGGTAGACGACCTCAGACTCGTATTGCGCCGCCACGCCGCCCACCAGCCGGGCCTTCTCCGCCTCGGGGATGCCCAGCCGATCGTAGGTGGTCTTGATGTCATCGGGCAGCTCGTCCCAGGACGTGGCCTGCTTCTCGGTGGACCGGACGAAATATTTGATGTTGTCGAAGTCGATGCCGGACAAGTCGGCCCCCCACCGCGGCATCGGCTTGCGCCGGAAAAGGCTCAACGCCTTGAGCCGGGTCTCCAACATCCACTCCGGCTCGTTCTTCTTGGCCGAGATGTCGCGTACCACTGCTTCGGACAGCCCACGCTGCGCGGTGGAGCCAGCGAGATCGGAGTCGGCCCAGCCGTACTCGTATCGGCCCAAGCTGGAGAGCGTCTCTTCCTGGGTGAGTGAAGTAATCAGGGCGTTCTGCGGTCGCACATCCTGCTCAGGGGCAGTCGTCATGCTTCAGACGCCTCCATCCGGTTGTGTGGTGGGAACAGTGGGAACAATGGTCGGGGCACCGCGGGGTGCCCGAGCCTCGGGAACGTGTGTCGTGCAGACCGCGTCGCCGCGGGCGATGGTGGCCAGCCGCTGCACATGGACACCGAGCAGATCGGCAAAGGCCGCGGTCTCGGCCTCGCACAGCTGCGGGAACTCCTCAGCAACGTGGGAGACCGGGCAGTGATGTTGGCACAGTTGCGCACCGGCACCGACGTACTCAGCTGACGCGGCGTAACCCTCCGCGCTCAACGCGACCGCGAGAAGTTGCGCGCGGGCGAGCGGGTCGGCTGCGGCGGCCACCGTGGCCCGGTGCCGATCGACCAGGTCCGCCACCCGGCGCTCGGCAAACGAGCGGACCGCCTGCTCGCCGTCACGCTCGGACAGAAAGTGCAGCGCGGCTACCGCCAGATCGTCGTAGGTGTGCTCGAACTGTGCTCGGCCAGCCGGGGTGAGCAGGAACACCTTAGCCGGACGACCACGGCCACGGGGACCTCGGCGCGGTGCCGAACGGTAGCTGGCCTGGCCCTCAGCAATCAGCACGTCCAGGTGACGGCGCACCGCAGCGGAACTCAGCTCCAGCGAGTTCGCGATCTGCGCCGCAGTGACCGGTCCATGCTCCAGCAACATCCGTGCCACCGACTCGCGGGTGCCCCCATCGGCCCCAACGTTTTTCACAACACTCATGTTACGTATTTCCGCGGCACATGTAAATCACCAGCGTGCTCGGTCACGAGTGGCAGGGGGTGCACCGCTACCCTTCGCGGCGTGGTGGCCGGAAAGCTCCGTGGTGTCCGTAACCGGGTCAGGATGCCCCGACTCGTAGTGAAAGCGCCGGTCAGCGCCCAAGACAGCGGCACTGGCCGCGTTCCGGACGACACCCGCCAGCTCGATACGGTGCGCCGGTTCGGCACCGTCGGCGCATTACTCATGAGCCTAGGTTCACTCGGTGCGGGGACGGCTCCGGTGCTGGGCAACCCGGTGGTCGGCCATCTGGTGCTGGGCCTGTTCACCCGGATGCCCACCGCGTCGCTGGCGGTTGCCTACGCCGGCATGGTCATGGTAGTGCTGGCCTGGTTGTGGCTTGGTGCGCTGGTCGCTCCCGGACGGGCACGGCTGATCTCCCGAGCCCAGCTGGACCGCACGATGCTGATGTGGGCAGTGCCGCTGCTGGTCGCCCCGCCGATGTTCAGCCGGGACGTCTACAGCTACCTGGCGCAGAGTGCGATGGTCAACCGCGGACTGGACCCTTATGTGCTCGGTCCGGCTGCTGCCCTGGGTGTGGACCATCCCCTGGTCCGGGGGATCCCCACGATCTGGCGCAACACCCCCGCGCCCTACGGCCCACTGTTCCTCACTCTGGGCCGGCCGATCGACTGGATCGCCGGCGACGACGTCGTGCTCGGCGTGCTGCTGCACCGCACCCTCGCGGTGGCCGGCCTGGCGATGATCGTCTGGGCGCTGCCGCGGTTGGCTCGCCGGGTGGGCGTCTCGCCGGTCTTCGCGCTGTGGCTCGGCGCCGCCAACCCGTTGGTGTTGTTCCACCTCGTCAGCGGGGTGCACAACGAGGCGCTGATGATCGGCCTGATGCTGGTCGGCCTGGAGCTGGCGCTGCGCAGTCCCGACGTAGGACCAACCCTGCTCGGCGGCACAGCACTGATCGCGGCCGCAGCACAGGTGAAAGTTCCGGCGGCACTGGCCCTCGGTTTCGTCACGGTGTGGTGTGCCCGGCACCGTGGTGGCCGGCTTCGCGACCTGGTTCGGGCAGCGGGAATCGTCGGTGGGGTCGCGGTGGCCACCACCGTGGCGATCGGGCTGGGTACCGGGCTGGGCTTTGGCTGGGCTGGTGCCCTGGGCACGCCCAACGCGGTACGCAGCTGGATGTCGGTGGTGACAGAGCTCGGGCTGCTGGCGGGGTGGATCGGCAGCCTGCTCGGGTTGGGTGACCACATCATCTCGATACTCACGCTGACCCGGCTCGCCGGACTGGCCGCCGCCGGCGGAGCCTGCCTGCTGCTGCTGTGGCGGTGCTGGCGGGGACGAGTCGAGCCGTTGTCCGGACTGGGGGTCGGGCTGGGTGTCGTGGTGCTGCTGGGGCCGGTGGTGCATCCCTGGTATCTGCTGTGGGCCGCGATCCCGTTGGCAGCGTCGGCCACCCGGCCGGCCTTTCGCACCACCGCCACCGTGGCCTCGGCGGTGCTCGCGGTGGTGGTGGCACCCACCGGGTCGGACTTCCTGTTCCGGGCCTGGGTGCTGCCCTCGGCAATCTCAGCGGCGGCCATCACCTTGATCGTGCCGATGCTGCTGGTTCGCGGACGTACTCCCCCGCTGTCGGTGGTATGTCCCGGCGTATCACCCGGGCCCCGGGCGGCCCAGCGGGCGCTGCGGGCCAGTTCACCCGGATCCGGGGTCGCGACCTAGGCTTTGTGACCGTGACCCCGCCATCGGCTGCTGTCGAGGTCTGCGGCCTGGTTCGGAGCTTCGGTTCGGTCCGGGCGGTGGACGGGCTCGAACTGCGGGTGCCGCCGGCCACGGTGCTGGCCCTGCTGGGACCCAACGGCGCCGGCAAGACCACCACGGTCGAGGTGTGCGAGGGGTTTCTGCGCCCGGATGCCGGGACGGTCCGTGTGCTGGGGCTGGACCCGATCGCCGACAGCGCATCACTCCGCCCCCGGGTCGGGGTGATGCCGCAGGGCGGCGGGGCCTACCCGGGCGTGCGGGCCGCCGAGATGCTCGGGCTGGTCGCGGTATGCGCGGCACAGCCACTAGACACCGGATGGCTGCTCGACGTGCTCGGGCTCACCAGCGTCGCCCAGGTACCCTACAAGCGACTGTCCGGCGGCCAGCAACAGCGGCTGGCGCTGGCCTGTGCCCTGGTCGGACGACCGGAGGTGGTGTTCCTCGACGAGCCCACCGCCGGCCTGGACCCGCAGGCCCGCCGGCTGGTCTGGGACATCATCGCCAGCCTGCGCGCGGACGGCGTCAGCGTGCTGTTCACCACCCATCTGATGGAAGAGGCCGAGGCGCTGGCCGACCAGGTAGTGATCATCGATCATGGCCGGGTGGTGGCCCGGGGCAGCCCCGCTGAGCTCACCTCAGCTGGTACGGAGCGGCAGCTGCGGTTCGGGGCCCGGCCCGGGCTGGACCTCACGCCACTGGGCACTGCCCTGCCCGAGGGGTGCCAGGTCAGTGAACCGCGCCCCGGTGAATACCTCGTCGAGGGCGTGATCGACCCACAGGTGATGGCCACCGTGACCGCGTGGTGCGCCAGCCAGGGGGTGTTCGCCGAGGACATGCGGGTGTCCCGGCGCAGTCTGGAGGACGTGTTCCTCGAGCTCACCGGACGGGAGCTACGGTCGTGACCAACTTCTCCCCCGGCACCTTCACGCCCGCACCGGGCCGGGGCCGGCTGTCCCAGATGCTGCTCACCCAGGCTCGCACCGAGTTCGTCCTCACCCTGCGCAACGGGGAGCAGGTGCTGCTCACCCTGCTCATCCCGCTGGGGCTGCTGGTCGGGCTCACGTTGCTGAACGTGGTCCCGGTGCCCAGCCCGCGGGTGGACAACGTCACCCCGCGCATTCTGGCGCTGGCCGTGATGTCCACCGCGTTCACCGGCCAAGCCATCGCGCTGGGCTTCGACCGCCGCTACGGGGTGCTCAAACGGCTGGCCGCCACCGCGTTGCCGCGCTGGTCGCTGGTCGCCGGCCGGATGCTCGCGGTACTCGGGGTGGTGCTGGTGCAGCTGGTGACCCTCGGCGCGGTGGCCGCCGCACTCGGCTGGCACCCGGTGTGGGCCGGTCTGGCACCCGCCGCGCTGCTGATCCTCGCCGGCACCGCCGCGTTCGGCGCACTCGGCGTGCTGCTCGGGGGCGCGCTGCGAGCCGAAGTGGTGCTCGCCGTGGCGAACATGGTGTGGCTGCTGCTCGTCGTCGCGGGCGGCATCGTGCTGTCAGTGCACACCCTGCCCGGCCCGCTCGCCGCGATCGCCGCCGCGCTGCCCTCCGGCGCGCTGGCCGAGGGGCTGCGGTTCGCCCTGCTCGAGGGCACCACCCCGTGGGGCGCACTGGGTGTGCTGCTGGCCTGGGCGGCCAGCGCGGGCCTGCTGGCCACCCGCACCCTGCGACTGTCCTGAGCCGCACGGCATCGCCTCCGCAACATTTCGACGCTCCGGTGACCTGGTTAAACTGCGTGGTCAGGGGGGTAGCCCAGCGGCGATAGCGATCAGGAGCGATGGACCTTCAACAGATTGGCGCCCAGCATCCAAAGATCAAACAAGTGCTGGCGATCCAGCGGAACACTGCGCCGAATCCGGGCAAGATGCTCATTGCCGAGGGGCTCTGGGCGCACAACCTCCTGCTGGAGCACGATGTCTTCATCGACACATTCCTGTGGTGTCCGGAAGCCGCATACGGTGACGAGGCACGGAAGCGAGCCGGCGAGCTGACGGAACGTGCGCATCTGGCCTACCAGGTGTCCGAAAAGACGTTGGCGCGGATCTCCGAGCGTGACCGGCCAGACGGGTTGCTGTCGATCGCGCAGTTGCCCCGGTGGCAGCCGCAGGACGTACGGCTTGGCGAGTCAGCGCTGCTGATGGTGGCCGATGGCATGGAGATCCCCGGCAACCTGGGGACGTTGATCCGGACGCTGGACGCAGCCGGTGCGGATTGCTTGGTGTTGACTAATCGGCGCACGAGGCTGACGCATCCCAAGGTGTTCCGGGCGAGTCAAGGCATGGTCCTGAAGCTGCCCGTGCTGGATTTTGAACGAGTTGAGGACGCGGTATCGTGGCTTCAGTCGAACCACGCGAACGTCTATCTGGCGGACACAGCCGAGGCGAAAAACTACCGGTCGTTCGACTACTCAGGAAAGCGCACCGCCTTTGTTCTCGGGTCGGAATGTTACGGCATCCCGAAGCCGTGGCACGATGCGGGTTACGAACGAGTATTCATCCCCATGCTGGGCGCGGCCGACTCACTGAATGTGTCGATCTCGGCGGCCGTCTTCCTGTTCGAGGCGCGAGCGCAGAAGAACCACTGGTAGTGCACGGTGCTCGACCAGCTGAGCAGCGCACGGGTAGGCCTCGGCGCAGGGACGACCCGATCGGTAGCCTGGCCCCCAACAGGGCATGACATGGGAGGGCTCAGCACGTGGTGCGGAACAGAGACCGAGTGGCCAGCAACTCGGCAAACGTGGTACCGGCAACGTCGCCGCGCGACCGGTACATCACGATCTATGGCCGGATGCCGGTACTCGAAGCTCTCCAGAAGCAGAGTCTCGACGTCGCGAAAGTGATAATCGCCGACAACGCGCATGGGCGCGCCATCGATCAGATTGTCAACGAGGCACACCGACAGAGCATTGAGATCGAGCACACCTCGCCTGCCCGTATCAAGCGGCTGGCCGGCAACGGAAAGCATGACCAAGGTGTCGTCGCCGACATCGCGGCGCCCCAGATGACTCAGCTCAGAGACTTCCTCGCCAAGCGGGGTAATCGTCGCACCACAGTCTTCCTGCTGGATGGCGTGACGAACCCCAGCAACGTTGGCATGATCTTGCGCAGTGCGACTGCGGCGGGCATCGACGGCGTCATTCTTCCCCGATTGGGCAGTCCCCATGTCGGCCCACTCGTGATCAAGGCATCGGCCGGGGTGGCTTTCGATGCGTCGATTCTGAACTCGGCCAGCCCCGCGGAGGCCGCGTCCATGTTACGCCAGCAAGGGTTTACCCTGTACGGGTTGACGGCGACCGCGAAAAAGTCACTCTTCCAGACAGATCTGGCGCAGCGGGCAGCGCTGGTGCTCGGCGGCGAAACCTACGGATCGACCATCTCCACGGACGCGCAGCTGCGCATACCAATGCGCAATCACGTCGAGTCACTGAATGTTGCTGTCGCGGCCTCAATCGTCGCTTTCGAGCTCAGCCGTCGACGCGGCTGACGAGTTCCGGCACTCGGTCTCCGCCGCGTCATGAGTAGCCTTATTTCTCGGCCACGCGGCCAACTCCTTGTGGCTCATTGGAAAGGATGACCAAGCCAGCGTAGCTGCTCCTGATGCCCCGGTCGAGTGTCCAGCCTGGGCTCGTCCTATGAACCGAAGGCGTGCACCTGACCAGGGCAGTCACGCACACCAGGATCGCAGGGCGGGGTCAGCGGGTGGCGGTGGTGAGGAAGGCGTGCCAGGTGGCGGTGGGGACGGTCAGGGCGGGGCCGGTGCGGTCCTTGGAGTCGCGCACCAGCAC
>JBOHFG010000314.1:0-3227 GCA_050699575.1 Pseudonocardiaceae bacterium | reverse complement strand
GATCCCTTCTCCGGGGCTCGGCCCTGTAGTGGAGGTTCATTCCTCGCGTTTGCGCAGCTCAATGGCTGATTGGGGAATGTTATCGAGCGCAACAGGTGTGGTGCAAGCAACTGTGTCGGTGTGTCATCGGGTGTATCGGGATGCGTTGAGCTGGGTCATGAGTTCGCGGTTGGTGGCGCGTGCGGCGGCGAGGTCCTCCGCGCGTTCCTCGAGTTGTAGGCGTAGGTCGATGGCCTGCTGTTCGAGGTGGGTGATCTGCTGGTGGAGGGCGTCGATGTCGGTGGGGGTGCCGAGTCCGGACTCGCGCCAGGCTTGCTCGCCGAGTGCTTCGGACAGGCGTTTCTCCAGGTGCTTGACTCGGGTGTTGAGTCGGGCGGCGCGTTCGTGGGCGGCGAGTAGATCGGCCTGCAGCGAGGCTCGGGTCACGACTGGACCGCTCGCCTGCCCGGTCGCGGGTGGGGTGGCTTCGAGGGCGTGGAGTTTCTCGAGCAGGTCGCGGTGGCGGTAGAGGAAGCTGCGGTCGACTCCGGCGGCGCGGGCGATCCCGCAGACGCTGATCTCGGTGCCGTCGGCGAGTGCACGGTCGAGAGCGGTGAGGACGCGTTGGCGGCGGCGGGTGGAATCGGCCTGCCGGCCTTCGCGCATCGCCGCGCTCCGCCGGCTCGCTGTCGATGGCTCGGTGGTCATGCCAGGGCCTCTCGCGCGGACGTGGGCAGGCCTGTGCGGATGGTCGGCATGCCCAGGGACACGGCCCGGTGCCGGCGGATCACCGCGACCGCCTCGTCAAGGCGGGCTCGTTCGACCTCGTCGAGCTCGGTGATGTCGCCTTTGATCTGGTTGATCAGGCGCCGGATCCGGGTGATCTCCTCCTCGGTCGGGGTGGCATCGGCGCGGGCCCACTCGTCGACGCCCTCATGGGTGGCGGCGAGGCGTTCCCGGGTGCGGAGCAGGTCATCGAGGTAGCCGGTGAGGTCGGGCAGGAACGAAACGTCGGTGCGGAAGTGGTCGCAGCCGGCGCAGCGGAACCGGACCGGGCAGGCGCCACCACCTGCTCGCACGTTGGAGGGTTCGGTGCACCTGCCGTAGGGGACGGCGACCTCTCCGAGGGCGTAGCGGGCGTGCTCGGACTCCAGCAGCGCGTGGGCGTCGCGCCAGATCCGGTTGCCGTGCCGATCGAAGCTCAGCGCCGTGACCTTGTCGACGGCGTCGCGGCGGCGATCCTCCCCAACCCGGTAGTACTGGCGAGTGACGTTCAGATTTCGATGATCAAGTAGCTCGGCCAGGACGTCGATGGGCACGCTGGCATCGGCGTGGCGTTGGGCGTAGGTATGGCGGTAGGCGTAAGGAACGGTCCTGGTCGTGTCGAACTCGACGCCGTCGCGGGTGCGCAGTGCGCCGAGCCCGCTGACCCAACTGCGGTGGCGGTCTTCCAGCATGGAGATCGTGATGGGCCGGCGCCCGTCGGGATTGCGTCGCGGGGCGGGCAGCAGCTTCAGCTGGCCGGGCGGGGTGTCGGGGAACTGTGCCCGGACCCGCTGCCGCTGGCCGGTGATCACGGTGGCGGTGGCCTTGCTGATCGGCAGGCGCCGGCCCAGACGATGGGCTTTGGCGTTGTCGTAGACGAGCACGGCGTCGCCGTCCTTGTCGCATTGCAGGCAGTCCAGTGGCAGGTCGAGGATGTCTTCGGGCCGGCGCCCGGTGTCGATGGCGATCTGGGTGGCGACCCTGACCTCAGCGGGCTCGAGGCTGTCCAGGTTCGCGCAGAGCACGGCCATGATCTCCGGTGGCAGGTCACGACCCGGTTCGCCGCGCACGGGCTCGGCGGGGATGTCGCCGACCCCGATGGCGAACACGTCGGGCAGCCCGGCGGCCGTCTGCCCGGGACGGGTCAGGCCGAGCGCGCGGATCCCGGTGAGAGCGGTGCGGGCGCCACGACAGATGACGTTGCGGTGGTAGCGGCTGATTTTTCCGGCTGACTCCAGATAGGCGAGTCGGCTGAGGAAATTCTCCATGTCGGGCCGGCTCAGGGCGGCTGGCAGGTCTCCCTGGTCTGGTCGGGACCGCAGGCTTTCGGACAACCGCGCCACCGCGTTGATCTTTTGCCGGACGTTGGACGCGCCGGCGCCGCGGTGACGGGGCAGCTGCTCGGCCGCCCACCGCTTGGCGGCGTGGCGCAGCCACGGCTGGGCGATGCCGGTAAACGACAGCGCTCCGGGATGGCCAAACACCGCCAGGTCCCAGATGTCCTTAGCCTGCTCGCTGTCGGGATCGGCCAGAGCCCGGCGGACATCGCGGACCAGCGCCCGTAGCAGCGACCTGGCCGGCTTGCCAGCAACCCGGTCGTCCTCGCACGCCCCGATCGAGGTGACCTGTTCGCGGCGCAGGGTGTCACAGACCGCGCGGAGATTCACCTCGGTGAGCTTGGCTCCGCCGCGGACACGCCGCTGGGCGCCGAACAGCACCTCAACCACTACCAGCGGGGGTAGCCCGCGCAGGCTGACCTGTCCACCCTCGGAGACCGCGGGCTGGGTCAGCCGCCAGTGTCGTTGGTCGATCCCGGGGTCGGCGGTGACGGTGTTTCGCCACCGGACGTAGTGGGTGGGGCAGTAGCCGTGTTCGCTCTCGGCGCGTCTGGCGCAGGACGCCACGATGCAAGGCCCCAGCGCGGGCAACGGACTTACCGCGGGGTCGGCCAGGAACCGCGCCATCGACATCCCACTCCTCCGGCGGAACCGGCGGGAATGCGCCTGGCACAACCCGGTCCGCTGCCTCGGCCGTCCACCCGTGGACATGCGCAGGCACCCAGGAACCGCGCATCCGGCCGGGCGGCCCGGCAGCGGCGGCAACTCGGGTGCGGAGATGACCTGCTCGGTGGTCATCCCCGCCCGCGTGAGGCGGGCAAAGCACCGCCAGCACAGCCCGCCGATCTTGGTACCGTGGGCGGTGGCCGTGCAGCCATCCACCCGGCACAGCGTCCGGCCCAGCAGCGGATGCCGGGCGGGCAAGGACAGCACCCGAATCGTGGGGTCCCATCCGGCTTCGACCAGGAATGCTGGATCCAGCATCGCGGCCAAGCGGGCGGCCGGGCCCACGAGCACCGTCTCCCGCAGCACCCGCGGGAACTCGCACACGCCCTCGGCGGCTGATCCCGCCCGCACCATCGCGGCGGCGGTCACTGGGTGACTCCGGCCTGCTCGCGGGGGCTGGGCACCCTCTCGACCGCGGCC
>JBOHFG010000313.1:0-5085 GCA_050699575.1 Pseudonocardiaceae bacterium | reverse complement strand
GATCCAGTTCGACGGTGTGCGCACCGAGGGTGCTGACCAGGTAGAGGGCTGCGGCCAGCATCGGCCGGAGCACCTCGTCGGCCAGTGGCGGGGTCTTGTTCTGTGTCCGGCCCGACGGCATCTCGGCGATCGCCGAGGCAGTGGCCCCCGACCACGGGCGCAGCTCGGCGTTGAGGCGGTCGGTGGTGAACAGCTCCCGGTGGTTGACCAGGTCCACCACGACTTGAGCGGCGGCTCGCCGGACGGCGGGGCTGCGTTCCCCGATCATCACGTCGTTGGCGTCGCGGAGGTATCGCCGGTGAGCGAGGTAGGCCTGGCAGCACTCGTCGTCGACCTCGGCGAGGCCGACGATGCCGTGCTCGGCGAGCCAGTTCAGCCAGCGCGTCAGCTCGAGGAGGCGACCACTGGCGGTGTTGACGTGTAGTGGGGTGCGGTAGGCGCGGGGTAAGGGCGCCACCGCCGGGTGGCGTGGCGCGAGCATGGCCAGGATCAGTTCCTTGGCGACCAGCCTCCAGCTGGTGCGGGTGATCGCGGTGAAGTCGAACCGGCGGGCAGCCAGCCGCATCTGGACCGGCAGGCCGATCACCTCGGTGAAGTCCCACAGGTCGTCGTCGAACGACGGGCGCCGTGTTGGCTCGGGCAGCCGCAGTCCGGCCTCGCGGCAGATATCGACACCGGTGAAGGGCGACCGGCGCGGGTGCGCGGTGGCGAACGCGGTGGTCATCGGGTGGACTCCTCGGGGCGCAGGGGCACCTCGTCGTCGCGGTCAGCGACCTGACGACTGGCCCCGGCCAGCACCGCGGGGTCGAAGCGGTCCAGCACCTGGCCGATCCGCTGGGAGTAGGGGCCGAAGACCGCCATGAACTGGGCGGCGGGCATCTGCTGCCACTGCCGGGAGAAAAACGCCTTCAGCCGCAGCAGGTTGGTTGCGTGCCGGGGCGCGAACACCGCCAGCGGGCAGAGCAGACACACCCACGGCCGCGCCGGACACGGTTTGCCCTTCGGGCCGTGCAGTCCAGATAGCTGATCGGCGCAAGCGGCGACGAACACGTCCCGGTCCCCGCCGACGAGCTCGGCGATCACGGTGGCGCCGAGCTCAAGCGCGGAGACCAGCTGTGGATAGTCGCGCACGAGGGCTACCGCGTCTTCATCGGTCACCACCGCGGGCGGGTGAGCCCGGCGCAGCAGATCGTGCTGGGCGTCCTCAACAATGGCCTCGACAGCCTGTCTCTGCGACGGGGTGGTGGCACTCAGGTAATGATCCCCTTCGACGTGTGGGCTGTGGTTCGGGTCGAGGGTCGCTCGGCCGCGTCCGGCCCACGTGCTCTTGTCGCGCAGGGCGTGGTGGGTGGTGCGGATCCGGGATCGGTGGATCTTCAATGGGCCACCGTCATCGTTGTTCACGCCGTAGCGGGTCACCCAGTGCGCGATGGCGGCCCGCCCGCTCGAACCGGTGACGACCGCGTGGCGTCCGGCGCGGGACAGCCCCAACCACAGACGGCGCCGATCCCCTTCGTCGGCGAAGCTGCGTAACAGGGCCGAGTGCGCCAACCACTGCTCCAGCAGCCGCACCGCCCGCCGGGGCAGAGTCAGGCTTTCGGCCGCGGTGCGGCCCTTGACATAGGACAGCAGGACTGTCGCGTCCCCCGCCCAGTCGATGTCGTCCACCACCAGATCGTCGATCCCGTCGGGCACGATGCCGGAGTAGATACCGAACAACAGCCGGTAGGCAATCAGCGCGTCCTGGGACGGAAACATGTCCCTGCTGGCCTGACCGAAGCCGCCGCGCTGCCAGACCGCGGCCTGGGTGGCGCCCACCTCGGCGCCAAAGTCCTCACCGCGGACCGGTCCTAGCCGTGCCAGCAGCCAGCGCAGCATCGGCGGGCGTCCACCCGCCGATGCTGGGGTGCGCTCCGCTGGCGGCCGCGCTCAACGCCTGCTGGTGCGCCGCAAACCCCTCGTCGACGACGGTGCGGCAGATCCGGGTCAACCTGTCCCACTCAGCTTCCCCGTAGGGCGGCAGCGGACGGCGGTAGCGCTGCGGGTTGTAGCCGCGGCCGGCCGCGAGCTCAGCGACGGTGGCGTCGAGCTCTCCGGTGAGAGCGTGGAACGCTTGCAACATCCGGCGTGTGCAGGCCTCCCGCGCGGGGCTGGCCGCCATCCAATACTCAGCGATCCGCGCTCGTCGCAGATCAGCCAACCCGCCGGTGAACCCTCGCCCGGCAAGCTTTCGGGTCATGTCGCGGATGGACTGCGCGTAGTGGCCGACCGAGCCGGCGGCGTCCACGGTGCCGTGCGGGTGGATCAGCTCGACCAGGCCGACCAGCAGATCACGGGCCAGCTCCGGGCAGGGCAGAGTGTCCAGCAAAAACCGCGCGGTAGTCCCGTCGCTGAACACACAGGTGATGCCCAATGGTTCATCAATGATGGTGGCAGGCATCAGGCTCCGCCCTCATCGCCGTCGAGCTCCGCGTCGGCCTCCCGGTCAGCCTCCGCCTCGGTCAGCAGCCCGTCAGCGACCCCGGCCGCCTCGTAGGCTTCGCGGTAAACCCGGGTCGTGTCCAGGCGCCGAAGATACTTTTCCGTGACCAGAACACTCGAGTGACCGAGTAAGTCACGCAGCACCAGCATCGGGTCCGCTTTGGACAGATACAACACCAGCGCGGCGTCCGCGTCGGTGTCTCTCACGAGCGTGGCCGCCTGCCGGTAGTGACCCGTGACCAGGTATTCCAGGGTGCGCATGGCCATGGAATGACGCAAGCGGTGGGGGTGCACGTGCGGGAACCGCGGCTCGAACCGGGACCGGATCCGGTCGGAGGCGCGCTCGAACACACTTGCCCAAGCAGTGAACGGCCCGCCGCCGTTCTTCACCGCGAGCAGGCACGAGCCGCCGTCCGGGGCGACCAGTCTACGGCGCTCCGAGGGCGTAAGAGTGTCCCACCGGCGGCGCACCCTGTTGACCCGCCCGCCCCGGGCGTCCGGCTCGCTCACCACCAGCGGCTCGCCCCACCGCCGCGGCGGACGCCACGCCGTCCCCTCCGGGGTCGCGGCGCGGTCGAGCTCCAGATAGTCGTGCACCGCGGCCAACGCCCCGTACGAGATCCACGTGGTGCGGAACTTCCGGCCCTTGGTCACCCCGGCCGGCACCGGGAACGGGATCGGGATCGGGGCCGACATCAGCTTCGGCGGCAGCGCCGGGATCTCGTAAACGAGCAGGTAGCTGAACTCCTGTAACCGCAAACCGGTGGACACCGCAAGCTCCCCGACCGCGGCGTTACGCGCCAGCTCGCGGCCGCGATACCCGGTGTCAAGACCACCGTCCGGTGCCAGACCCCGCAGACCATTGAGAAACACCGCGGTGAACTCCGGCTCCAGGTACTTGATCGTCACATGCGGCTTCGGGGTGCGGCGCACCGCCAGGTTCACCCGCACCTCCCGGCCGGTGCCGGCGAACAACGCCCGCGCCGTGCGGTAGCTGAACGGCTCCGCCTTCGCGTGCCCCTCCTCCAGCGCCCACCGGTAGAACAACGACAACACGCTCATATGCCGGCCCCACGTGGTGGCCGCGAACCGGCCGGCCAGCGGGCCCGTCGCCCGGTGCTCGGCGTACTTGCCCAGCGCGTGCTTCAACCGCTCCCGAGAGTCGAACAGCCCAACCCCATGCTCGACCAGGAACTCCATCCACTCCTTGACCACCCGCGCGTAACTGGCCCACGAACTCACCGCCGGCGCGCCGCTGGCGGGCAGCTCCCGCAGCCACCGATTCACCACCGTCGTCGACCGCGGCGCACCCGGCCCGTCCTCGAACCGCAGGTCGTCATCGACCAGCACCGGCATCCGCTCCGGGATCAACGGCCGGCGCTCGACATCCCAGGACTCCCAGCCCCGGGACGAGAAGAAACTCAAGATCATAGCCCGGGACCATAGAAACACCACACGGCTCAGCGCAAAACGGAAACCCCAGGACACGACCTCGCCAGATTGGAAATCGCCACACGACAACTAAGCAGAGAGAATATGGCGCAGGTCGTGCAGCCGGGGCTCGTTGTCGCCCTGTCCCGAAGGAAGGCGACATGCCCTGGTCAGTGCCCGGAATGCCCGTTGGACGTTGCCGGCGAGCGGGCGGGTGGCGTTCACGGTCACGAACAACGCCTGATCGTGGGGCGAGCTGACCATGCCTCGGCTGGTCCGCAGGTAGCTGGCCAAGGTCGCGGTGGTCGAGGAGTGCACCGGTAACCGGCGCTTGTTGCCGTACTTGCCGGTCACCACGATCGTGGCTTCGGCGGTATCGAGGCTGGTGGTGTCCAGGGCGAGGGCCTCTCCGATGCGCATGCCGGTGGTTGTCATCAGCCCGATGACCGTGGCCAGCGTGAGCCCCCGCACGGCCGGTGACAGCGTCTGGGCGTGATTGATCAAGTCGGTGAGCTGGGCGGGGGTGTAGAGGTAGGGAACGGCGTGGTCGACCCGGCTGGGCAACAGGCCCGCGGGGATCAGCTCGGCGGCCTGCGCGCAGTGGGCGTGCACGTGGGCGGCGAAACCCCGGATCGCGGCCAGCCGGGCTGTGTGCCAGCGAGCCCGGGTGTCGCCCGGGAGACATGCCCACGCCAACGCATCCTCAACGCTGATCTTGGTCATGTGCCGGTGTTCGAGGTGGTCGAGGAACTGGCCGATCAGGCCGTCATGGCGACTGAGGCGGTAGCCCATCGCGCGGCGCCATGCCAGGTACTCCACCGCGCTGACCCGCAGGTCCGCCGGCATCAGATGGTCCGCGCCGTCGTCGTCGGCCAGGGCCGCACCAGCTGGGCGAGCGCGTTGTTGTCGACCTTGGCGTAGATCGCTGTCGCGGCACTGGAACGAGGGCGTAACAGCTGGCCGGCCTCGACCAGCGTGCCACCACCGGCCAAGACCGCCATCGCGGCGCTATGCCGCAGCCGAGGGGCACCAACCCGCCCACCGATGCCGGCCCGTCGCGCCACCCGGGTCACTACCGAGGAGACGCCGCAGCGATCCAGTGGCCGGTGCGGGGCTATCACGCCCAAGAACACGTGCCGGTCGGCCGAGGCTTCGCGGCGATGATCACGTAGG